>NZ_CP181499.1:3390185-3706222 GCF_052186135.1 Methylocystis sp. JAN1
TCGCGGCCTGCACGATGGCGAGCGCGGCGACGGCCGCCGTGTCCGCCCGCAGCACGCGCGGGCCTAGCGAAATCCTGACGATGTTTGAAACCCGCGCGACCATGGCGCGTTCGGCGTCATCGAAACCGCCTTCGGGACCGACGAGAAGGCTCACGCCCGGGCCTTTCCTTCCAGCTAGAGCCTCAAACGGGTTCGCAATCGGCGCGTCCTCGTCGCAAAAGACGAGAAGCCGCTCCGCGGGAAAGGCGGCGAGAAAGTCCGGCAGCTCGACCGCTTCGAGCGCGTCCGGCACGGACAAGACGCCGCACTGCTCCGCGGCTTCGACGGCGTTGGCTCGAAGACGCGCGGAATTGACGCGGCGCACCTGCGTGCGGCGCGTGATGACGGGAACGAGGCGCCCCGCGCCCATCTCCGTGGCCTTCTGCGCCATATAGTCGAGCCGCGCCTGCTTCAGCGGCGCGAAGCAATAGTCGAGATCGGCGGCTTGCGTTTGCGCGCGCACGAGCCTCTCGACCCGCAATTTGGCCGAGCGCCTGGTCGTCTCGGCGATATGGGCGAGAAACTCGCCGTCGCGGCCGTTGAAGAGCAGGATGGGGTCGCCATCCCGCAGCCGCAGGACGTTGAGCAGATAATTGAGCGCCTCGGACGGGGGAACGAAGGCAAGGCCCGGCGAAAGCGAGTCCTCGACGAAGAGCCGTTGCGCGGAAAAATCATAATGTGACAAGATGAAGCCCTATTTGGCGGGTCAAGACCTCGGGTCCGCCTCATTTTGGCCGTATCGAACGGTCGCTCTGCCGGCAGGCGCGCAGGTTGGCTAAAACTTGCGCGAGCGGCAAGCCTGCTGTTAACACAAGAGCAACATTTGAAAACGGGTCATAGCGAATGATGATCAGCGCCGTCTCCCTCTCGCGCTCCGTCGCGGGCCTGTCGCTCCTGGCGATCGTCGCCGGCGCGGGCGCGGCGCATGCGCAGCAGTCGTGCCAGGAGGACTTCCAGAAGCTGACGCAGCGCCGCATGGCGCAAATCCAGGTCCTCAACGGCCTCGGCAAGGCGGGCAAGGGCAAGATGGACCCGAACGCCGCCTGTCCCGCCGCCAAAAAGCTCGTCGGCATCGAGAACGAGATGCTGGCCTACATGACCAAGAACAAGGAATGGTGCGCCATTCCCGACAATGTCATCGACGGCTTCAGGCAGGCGGGCTCCAAGACCAAGAACTTCGCGAGCCAGGCCTGCACGGTCGCCGCCAAGATGAAACAGATGCAGCAGCAGCAACGCGAACAGGCGGCGAATGGCGGCGGCATGGGCGCGCCGCCGAAGCTTCCCTCCGGGCCGCTGTGAGCCTCACGCAGGAACGCGGCGAGGACGCCGCCCTCCCGGATTCGCAGAAGGACCACCCGATTTGGCGCCACGCGCCGGCCGGCTTGCGTCCCTATGTGCAACTCGCCCGGCTTGACCGTCCCGTCGGCTGGTGGCTGCTGCTCCTTCCCTGCTGGGAGTCGAGCGCCCTCGCCTCCGCCGCGCTGCATCAGGCCCCGAATCTCCGGCATCTGGCGCTCTTCTTCACCGGCGCCGTCGTGATGCGCGGGGCGGGGTCCGCCTATAATGACTATATCGACCGCGAGATCGACGCGAAGGTCGAGCGCACGCGCAACCGCCCGCTGGCGAGCGGCCGCGTGAGCCCGCGCGCGGCGCTGTGGTTCATCGTCGCGCAATGCCTCGTCGGCCTCTTCGTGCTGCTCTCCTTCAACGGCTACACGATCGCGCTGGGCTTTCTTTCGCCGATGATCGTGCTGGTCTATCCCTTCGCCAAGCGCTTCACCTCCTGGCCGCAGGCGATCCTCGGATTCGCCTTCGCCTATGGCGCGATGCTCGGCTGGACGGCCATGACAGGCGCGCTGGCCGCGCCCGCCCTGCTCCTTTACGCGAGCTGCATTCTCTGGACGATCGGCTTCGACACCATCTACGCGCTGCAGGACGTGCGCGACGACGCCATCGCCGGCGTGCGCTCGACCGCGCGTCTTTTCGGCGCGCAGGTCAAGCGCGCGGTCGGCGGGCTTTACGCCGGCTCCGTGCTTTGCGCGGCGCTCGCGACCCATATGATCGGCGGCGGCTTTTTCGCTTGGCTTGGCGTCGCGGCTTATGCGACGCATCTCGCCTGGCAGGTTTCGCTCACGCACGAGGATACGCCGCCGCAGACCGCGCTGATGCTGTTTCGCTCGAACCGGGACGCGGGGCTGCTGCTGTTCGGCGGGTTCTTTTTGCAGAGTCTGGCGTATCTGTTTTGAGTCTGACGCCGAGGCGCCGGTCGCCATCCTGTTCGCCTCCCCGTCATGCCCGCGCTCGTCGCGGGCGTCTCCCTCCCGCGCTTCTTTGTCAAGGCGCGGCTCACTTGTGGAGGCTATTTGCTGTCGAGCTCCTTCTTCGCCTCGAGACAGGAATCAAGCTGGCTCTTGTTCATCTCCCAATAGGAGGCGTTGCATAAAGCCTGATAGCGGCTGCTGTTGAAAAAAGACCAGAGATTGTAGCTCATTAGCGCCAGCGCCAGAACGGCGACGACTTTCAGTATATTGTTGAAACGCGTGACGGGGTCGGACTCCGGCTCGGTCATGACTGCCTCCACTCGGCTCAATGTTAGGCGCTCAAGGCGTTCCGTCAACGCCGCGCCCCGATCAATCGAGCGTCTGACGGAAACGCATGACGGCGACAGACATGGCGACCAACGCAAATAGCGCCAGGGCGCCCGCGTCGGCCGCCAGATCGCCGAAGCCGGAGCCTTTCAGCATTACCGAGCGCACGATGCGCAGATAGTGCGTCAACGGCAGACCCTCGCCGAGATATTGGGCCCAGATCGGCATGCCGTAGAAGGGAAAGAGGAAGCCCGAGAGCAGCATGCTCGGCAGGAAGAAAAAGAACGTCATCTGGATCGCCTGAAGCTGGTTCGCGGCGATTGTCGAGAGCGTGTAGCCCATCGACAGATTGGCGACGATGAAGAGAAGCGTCAGCGGCACGAGCACGAAGAGCGAGCCGACGATCGGCACGCCGAAGAGGAAGCGCGCGACAATGAGAATCGTCGCCATCTGCACGCCGCCCACGAGCACATAAGGCGTGATCTTGCCGAGCATGATTTCGACCGGCTTCACCGGCATGGCGAGCAGCGCCTCCATCGTGCCGCGCTCGATTTCGCGCGTGACGGAAAGCGCCGTGTAGGTCAGCATCGTCATGGTGAGGATCGTGCCGATGAGGCCCGGCACGATGTTGCGCCGCGCCTCGGCCGCCGGGTTGTAGCGGCGCTGCACCTGCAGATCGAAGGGCGGCGCGCTTTGCGCCAGCGACGCGAGCGGCCCGGTCAATTCGCGGTCGAGCGCCTGCTCGACCGCGCCGACCGCCGCCGCCACGGCGGCGCCTGTCGCGGTCGGGTCCGTCGCGTCGGCGACGATCAGAAGCCCCGGGCGCTCGCCGCGCACGAGGCGCCGCGAGAAATCGGGCGGAATCTGAATGACGAACTGCGCCCGGTTCGACAGGATCAGCTCGTCGGCCTCCGCCTCTCCCTTGGCGATGTATTTGATGTTGAAATAATCGGTGGCCCGCAGCGCGCCGACGAGCGCGCGGGCGATGGGACTGTCGTCGGAGACGAGGACCGCCGTCGGCAGGTGCTTCGGGTCGGTGTTGATCGCGTAGCCGAACAGCAGAAGCTGCATAAGCGGAATGCCGACGATCATTCCCAGCGTCGGGCGATCGCGGCGAAGCTGGATGAACTCCTTGACGAACATCGCGACGAGCCGCTGCCAGGACTGCGCCATCGAGCCGAGCCGCGTGGGTCTCACATTGATGCGTTCCGGCGCGTCCGTCATTGTTCGTTCCGATGGTTGCGCGTCATCAGGTCGATGAAGACGTCTTCGAGCGTCGCCTTGTCGTGCTCCCAGCGTTGCGTGGGGCTCGCATAACGTTTCGCGATCGCCTCCATCGCGGCGCTGTCGCGTCCGGCGACATGCAACGCCGCGCCGAAGCGCGCGACCATGTCGACGCCCGGCGCATGCTTGAGTTCGTCCGCGAGCGCGTCGAGGCCAGCGCCCGTGACGACCCAGGTCGAGAGACTCGCATGGGCGATGATCTCTTCGATGGAGCCCGAGACAAGCAGCCTGCCGTCGAGGATGTAGGCGATCTCGTGACAGCGTTCGGCCTCGTCCATGTAATGGGTCGAGACGAGGACGGTCAGGCCCTCATTGGCGAGATGGTGGATCTCGTCCCAGAAATCGCGCCGCGCCTTGGGATCCACGCCCGCCGTGGGCTCGTCGAGCAGCAGGAGCGACGGGCCGGGCAGGATGCAGGCGCCGAGCGCGAGGCGCTGCTTCCAGCCGCCGGAAAGCTCGCCCGCGAGCTGCCCCGCGCGGGCCGTCAGGCCAAGCCGCTCGAGCGCGCCCTGCGCCGCGTCCTCCGGCGCCGCCAGCCCGTAGATGCGCGCCACGAATTCGAGATTCTCGCGAATGGTGAGATCGCGATAGAGCGAGAAACCCTGCGTCATGTAGCCAACATGGCGCTTGATCTCCTCCTGCTGCGTTTTGATGTCGTAGCCGAGGCACCGACCCTCGCCCGCATCGGGCGTGAGCAGGCCGCACAGCATTCGGATCGTCGTCGTCTTCCCGCTGCCATTGGGGCCGAGAAAGCCCTGAATATGCCCGCGCGCGACGGTGAGGGTGAGATTGTCGACGACCTTCCGGGTTCCGAAGATTTTGGTGAGGCCCTTGACGTCGATGGCGATGTCGGGCGCGCGGGGGACGTCTAAAGACACAAGCCGCGCTCCTCTCAACCGTCATGGCCGGGCTTGCCCCGGCCACCCGCGCCGCGCGGCGTCAGCGATGGTGAAAAAAGGGAGGAGAGTAAGCCGCGGCTTCCCGACGCGGGCGCCCGCGACGAGCGCGGGCGCGAGCCGGGGAACGGCGCCCACTCGAAAAGGAAGCGGCAAGACAATGTCATTTCCTCGCCTCTCCACTCGCCTGGCTTAGCGGCGTCACCGAAACCGGCATGCCGATCGGCAGTTCCCGCGCCTTCCCTTCGAGCCGCGCCTCAACCTTGAAGACGAGCTTGGCGCGCTCGACGTCGCTAAAGATCACCGGCGGCGTATATTCCTGCCGGCTCGCGATGAAGGAAATCCGTCCAAGGAGATCGTTGGGGCAGCCGTCGCAGCCCACCCTGACCATGCCCCCGAGACGCAGGCTCGCGAGCCGCGGCTCGGGCGCGTAGAAGCGCACCTTGCGGTTTTCGGGCGGCAGCAGCGCGACGACCGGCTGTCCTTCCTTGACGACTTCGCCGGGGCGGAAGAACACATCCTGCACGACCCCGGCGGCCGGGGCCTTGACGTTCTGGCGGGAAATGCGGATGTCGATCGCCTGCAATTGCGCGCGCGCCTGGTTCAGGGCCGCCTCCGCCGCCTGGATCTCCTGCGAGCGGCCGGGGATGCGCGCGGCCTCCACCTGTCGGCGCGCTTCCTTCACGCTCGCCTCGTCGCGCTTGAAGGCCATCTCCGCGCGGTCGAGCGCGGCTTTGGCGATGTCGCCCGTCGCGAAAAGCTTGCGCTGGCGCTGATAGTCGTTGCGCGACAGGACGAGCGCCGCCTCTGCGCGCTCGAGCGCCGCCTGCAGCACGGCGATCTGCTCGGGCCGGTTCGTCGCGGCCTCGAGGTTCTTCACCTGCGCCTCCAATTGACCGATGCGGGCGACGGCCTCGGCGTGGCTGCGGTCGAGGATTGGCGTCGCCATGGTGAAGAGCGGATCGCCGGCCTTCACCACCGAACCGGCCGCCACGTTGAGCGACGCAAGCCGCTCGCCCTCATTGGGGCCGATATAAAGCGTCTCGCCGTCCACATAGCCTAGAAAGGGCTCGTTGGCGGGATTGTCGCCGCCCATCATTCGCCAGGCGAAAAAGCCGGCGAGCGCGAGAAGGATCGCCGCCAAAGCGGCCACGCGTCGCATCCCCCGCCGTCTCCTTTCGCGCGCAGCCAGCCCGCCGTCATAGGGCGCCAAACTCCTTTTGGCGCGCCGCAGGCAAACAGGCTACAGTGAAAATGACGCACTCGCGAAGAGGACGCGAAAAGGGATCGGAAATGTCTGAAGAGATTACGGAATTACCCGAGCGCGAAGGCATGGACTACGATGTGGTGATCGTTGGCGCCGGCCCCGCCGGCCTCGCCGCCGCGATTCGCCTCAAACAGGTCGCGCCCGACCTTTCCGTGGTCGTGATCGAAAAAGGCTCCGAGCCGGGCGCCCACATTCTCTCCGGCGCCGTGATCGATCCCATCGGCCTCGACCGGCTTGTTCCCGGCTGGCGCGATCGCGACGATGCGCCGTTGAAGACGCAGGTTCACGACGACCAGTTTTACCTAATGAGCGAAAAGGGCGGCTTCCGCCTGCCCAATTTCCTGATGCCGAAGCTGATGAACAATCACGGCGCCTTCATCGGCTCGCTCGGCAATGTTGCGCGCTTCCTCGCTTCCGAAGCCGAGAATCTGGGCGTCGAGATTTATCCGGGCTTCGCCGGCGCCGAGATTCTCTATGGCGAGAATGGCGAGGTGACGGGCGTCGCCACGGGCGACATGGGCGTCGGCCGCGACGGCAAGCCGAAGGACAGCTTTACGCGCGGCATGGAGCTGCGCGGCAAATACACGCTCTTCGCGGAAGGCGCGCGCGGCTCGCTGACAAAGCAGATCCTCGCGAAATACGATCTCTGCAGGTCGAGCGACGTGCAGAAGTTCGGCATCGGCTTCAAGGAGCTGTGGCGCATCCCGAAGGAGAAGCACAAGCCCGGACTGGTGCAGCATTCTTTCGGTTGGCCGCTTCCGTCCGACACGGGCGGCGGCTCCTTCCTCTATCACTTCGAAGATGGTCTCGTGTCGATCGGCTTCGTCGTCCACCTCAATTATTCGAATCCGACGCTTTCGCCCTTCGACGAGTTCCAGCGCTTCAAATGCCACCCGATGATCGCGCCGACGCTGGAAGGCGGCGAGCGCCTCGCCTATGGCGCGCGCGCGCTCACCGAAGGCGGCTGGCAGAGCGTGCCGAAGCTCGTCTTTCCGGGCGGCGCGCTGGTCGGCTGCACGGCCGGCTTCATGAACGTGCCGCGCATCAAGGGCTCGCACAACGCGGTCCTCTCGGGCATTCTCGCCGCCGAACATGTCGCGGCGGCGCTGGCCGAAGGCCGCGCCTATGACGAGGTGACGGCATACGACGCCGCGTGGCGCGCGTCCGAGATCGGCCGCGACCTGAAGCCCGTGCGCAACGTCAAACCGCTGTGGTCGAAATACGGCACCTATCTCGGCGCCGCGCTCGGCGGGCTCGACATGTGGACCAATTCGCTCTTCGGCTTCTCCTTCTTCGGCACGCTGTCGCACGGCAAGCCGGACTACGCCTGCCTCAAGCCGCTCTCCGAAGTGACGCCGATCGTCTATCAGAAGCTCACGCAGAAGCCGGCTTTCGACAAGCTCTCCTCAGTCTTCGTCTCCAACACGAACCATGAGGAGGATCAGCCGGTGCATCTGCGGCTTGCCGATCCGTCGATCCCGATCGAAAGGAATCTTCCGATCTATGGCGAGCCCGCGCGGCTTTATTGCCCGGCGGGGGTCTACGAGGTCGTCTACGCCGACGAAGATGCGAAGAGCGATCCGCGCTTCGTGATCAACGCGCAGAACTGCGTGCACTGCAAGACCTGCGACATCAAGGATCCGGCGCAGAACATAACTTGGGTCCCGCCGGAAGGCTCGGGCGGGCCGAATTACCCGAATATGTGACCTCTGTTCCCTCTCCCCGTGAAACGGGGAGAGGGTCGGGGTGAAGCGCAAGGCGGCATTAACGCATGCTGGTGTTTTTTCGACGTCCGTAATTTGGCTCGCCCCTCCCCCAGCCCTCTCCCCGCAAGCTGGAAGAGGGGGCGAACGCCAGCCCCGCGAGCGTCAATGTTCTTCATCCTCTCCAAAATTTTCGAACTTCTCTCGGCGCCCACCCATGTCGCGCTTATCATCGGCGCACTGGGCGCCTTGCTTTCCCTCACGCGATACAGGCGCGCGGGCTGCGCGCTTTCCGGGGGCGGCGTCGTTCTGCTGCTGATTTTGGGATTCTCGCCGCTTCCCGGCGTCATCTCCGTGCCGCTCGAGGCGCGCTTTCCGCCGCCGCCCGGCGACGCGCCGGAGCCCGACGGGATTATCGTGCTTGGAGGCACGGTCGACGAATATCTGAGCGGCGTGCTGGGTCGCGTCACGATGGCCGACGCGGCCGAACGCCTCACCACGCCGCTGGCGCTCAGGCGGCTTTACCCGAAGGCGCGCATCGTCTTCACGGGCGGCACGTCGTCCCTGCGCGGCGCGCAGGCTACGGAGGCGGGAGCGGTGCGCAAGTTCTGGCGGGAAGTCGGCTTGGACCAGGGCGACGTTCTCTACGAGGACAAGTCGCGCAATACATTTGAAAACGCCGTCTTCACGCGCGATCTCGTAAAGCCGCAGGCGGGCGAGCGCTGGCTGCTCGTCACATCCGCGATGCACATGCCGCGTTCGGTCGGCGTCTTTCGCAAGGCGGGATTTCCCGTCGTGGCCTATCCCGTCGACTATCGCACGACGGCGGATTTTCGCAGCTTCTCTCTGCCGAGCCACGCCTCACGAAATTTTTCGCTTGCCGAATTCGCTGCGCACGAATGGTTCGGCCTCGTCGCCTATTGGCTGACAGGCAAGACCGACGTCCTTTTTCCGGCGCCGTAAGCAAAGGCGCCGCCCGGCTATTCCGAACGGCGGCGCCCGCGCGTCGTGGTCGTCGGCTCCATGCTGCGGCCGCCCGAGCCGCCCGGCCAGCTACCATGTTTCATCTCGAGAAACAGCGCGATCGCCTGCGCGCGATTGCGCACTTCGAGCTTCTCGAAGAGGTTGCGAAGGTGAAACTTGATCGTGTTGATCGAAACCCCGAAATCCTTGGCGAGCTGGCTGTTGGTGTGGCCCGAGCCCAGCGCCGACAGAAGACTTCTTTCGCGCAGCGTCAGATTCTCCAGCGGATCGCTGCGCATCTTTCGGATATCGACGAAGGGAAAGACCATGTCGCCGGCCGCGACGGCCGCGAGCACGTCGAGCAGACGCTCCGGCGGCGCGCGCTTGGAGACGAAGCCGGCGCCGCCGAGCTGCAGCGTCTCGGCAGGCGCGGCCGGATCGTTGGTGCCGCTATAGACGACGATCTTGGGCGCGGAAACCTGGCGCGAGAGCGCGCGCAGCACGTCGCGCGCATGCAGCGTGGGCAATTGCCAGCCGATGACGGCGATGGCGAATTTCTGCTGTCGCGCGGCCTCGAGAAATTCTTCGCCGTCTGTGACCTTGAGGACGAGATTGAAGCGCTTGTCGTCGGACAGCAGCTTGTCGAGCCCAGCGAGGATCAGCGGGCTCTTGTCGGCGATGGCGACGTCGATGCGTCCGGCCGCTTTCGCCGCGGCGCCGTCATCATTCTCGGGCCGGAGGCGGGTCTTCGGCGCTTCGGCCTGGCCATTCGCCCGGTCGACGTCCATTCGATCGTCAATCGCCCTGATCGAAGAGGTAGGCGCCATTATGTCCTCCGGGCTCGCGCAGCCTATCCGCGGGAGCCAAAATAAACGCTCGAGACCGCCGCCCGCGCCATTTTATAGCGGCGTGGACTTCCAATGACGCCGAGGGCCGACCTACCCGTTGCGGTGGATCAAGCGCTAGAATACGCAGGACGCGGCGGCCGATGCAAGCCTTCTCCCGCCGGGCGAATGACCGGTTTGTGAAAAGACAAAAAATTAGGCGCGTCGCACCGGCGAATGCCGACGCGCCGCGCCTCGAATAGGATGCTGGATGCGCTGATTAGTCCGTGAAGACCCAGCGAGCAGCGAAGTAAGCAGCCGCGCCGATCACGATGATCGCGATCATGCCCACCGGGGTCGCCGCATAGCTGGTCAGTTCGAGAATAGCGCCCATTATCTCCTCCTTCTGTCACACATACTGTCGGTTCAAGCTTCAAGCCGACATGCTGTCATCTGATCCGCCGTCGCCGACGGATTTGCCAGATTCACGATTTAGGATCGCATCGCGGACATGTTCCCATCGCGTATGTACGCGACCCTCGAAAGGATGGGCGCATATCTGTTCGGCCCTGTCCGCGCCCGGTGAGCCATATTGCTCCACAGCTTGTCGTCTGTGGTTCCGAAATGCGGTGAGCCAACGAACTATTGTAGTCGCTGACCCTTGTCAAGCGACATACAGGTTGCACTGCGGCGCCCTCCGGCGACGAGTTGTCGCGGAGCGTCCCAACTTGGCCGAGATTGCGCTTGCCCCTTATCGTCGCCGACGACTAATGTCCGCATCGTTAAGGCGAGGGCGTTTCGCAGTCGTTGGCGGGCTTCCGCAAAACGCGCCTCCGTGAATCCGCGCCTCTTATGTCCTTCGAGCGACCTCGTTCGACGGCGGGCGCGCCAAGCGAGCGGCCATGGCCAACACGCCCCTGAAAATCATCGTCGCCATCGTCGCGCTGGCGGCCGCCGGCTTCTCCTTTTTCTATGCGCGGCGCACGGCGCCAGCTTGCTCGGAAGACGGCAAATACATGTCGAGTCTCGCCGACTGTCAAACCTGGGGGATCGACGCTGCGACCTGCAAGCAAGCGGTGGAAAGGGCACGCGCCGTCGCCGCCCGCGCCGCGCCGAAAACCGAAACCATGTTCCAGTGCGAGCTGCGTTTCACGGAATGCTTCGAGAACCCGGCCGGCGGCTTCTCACCGCGTCCCTCCTTCTGCCTGCGCGCGGACGGCGAGCCGCGGGAAATCCGTTACCTCGAATATGAGGCTGACCGCCGTAACCGGAAGAAGACGAAGGAAGTGCGGATCGACTAAAGCGTCGCGCGCGGCTCGCGAAAAAGCAGACCCGACTTTTCGCAAGAAAAGCGCTCCAAACCTTTGGAAAAGGCCACGTCCTCTGCGTTTGGGCGATTCCGCGCAAACGCGGCATGATCCAGCTAGCGCGCCGACTCCGCGTGCTTGGAGCCGATCTGGAATTCCGACGCTTCGATCACCAGATCCCCGGCCCCGGTCTTGATGTCGATATGGATGGGCACGACGACATGAGCCTCGGGCAGCGGCGCGAGCCAGACATTCATGTCGCGGTTCTCGGCCATGTAGCGTGTCGATCTGCTGTCCGGCCGATGCCCCGCGATCGGCGTGTAGCGCGCCGCGCAGACCGCGACAGGGCCGGCATAGCCGCGCGTCTGCGCCGTATGCGCCCCGGCGTAGGAGAGCGCCACGTCGAAGCGCGTCACGCCGTCGAACACGGCGATGGTGCGATTGCAGGCCGCCGGCCCCGAAAGATCCTGGCCCTGCGGCACGCTCATGATCAAGGCGCTGACGGGGTCGACGACGCGTTTCTTGGCGCCGTCGTTGACAGGAACGCGCTGATCGACGTCCCAAGGCTCCGGCTTCACCTCGACGGCGCGGACGGCGTTGCTGGCGAGCGCCATGCGCACCGTGCGCGTTTCGTCGCTGTTCGTCGTCGTATTGGCGTAGGACGCCGGCGACGGGCCGGACGGCGTCAGGCCGCCGCTCGCCGTCGCGGCTCCTTTGGTGTTGTTGACGAGATTGGCGAGGCCGGTTGTGCGCATCGTGATGTCGACGCGGTAGTTCTGCGGCTCGACGACGCCCGAGGCGAAAGCGCTGCCAATCGAGAGCCCCATCAGGCTCAGCGCATAATGCGCCTTGATCGTCTCCGCCTGCGCATGGCCGGCGAAAAGCGCGAGCGCGGCCGCCGGCAGGATCGAAGGCGCGCGACGTCTCACGGTCCGGCCCCTATTTGCTGACTGCCGATGCTGACTTGCGGGAAGAAGCTTCACGCCGACTCCTGCCAATGTCCATCCGCGTAAATGCGCCACGCGCGCAGCCCGGCTTTCGCGACGACCATGCGGCCGGCCTTCGCCTCCGCGAGGAGATGCTTGAATACGAGAGGATTGCGCCAGGAAAACGGCTTTTCCGGGTCGCAGACGGCGTGGTACTCGTCACTGTCGGGGTCGTCCATCAGGAGCGTTCCCACCTTGTCCGGCCGCATGGTCGCGGGCAGGCCGCGATCCTCCTTCCACTGACAATGATAGTCGCGACAGACCTGCGGCCGCGTCGAATAGATTCCGCAACCGCCCGTCGTCACGCAATGCTCGCAGAGCTTGCCAGCCGTCTTTTTCATCTCCTCGATTTCGAGCACCTTGCAGCAAAAATAACATGCGCCGCAAGCTTTCCCGGGGATTTCGAGCATGTCGACCTTGAGCGCGAGACAGTGAGAATCGAATCGGCGTATTGTGACCGCGGCGGCGTCGGATGCAAGCAGCGCCTGAACGGAAGAGCTTCGTTCACGGCCGCGCAGGACGCCCGCATGTTCTTGCGCCCGACAGGAGCGCACATCGAAGCGACGCCGCGCGCCGACCTCCCTGCCCGTTCGATGCAAGCGCGCAGAAAGTCCGGCGGCGCGCCGACGCCAATCGCGCAGCGATGCGCGCGCTCACGAAACGCGTGAGCAAACCCGAGGACGAGAGCAACAGACGCCATGCCCCAAGCCATCGACCCCGCCATGCTGTTCGTCTCCACGCAGTGGCTCGCCGAAAATCTGGCCTCTCCGGACATCGTCGTTTTCGACGCGTCCTGGCACATGCCCGCGGCGGGCCGCGACCCGCGCGCCGAATATGAAGCGGGGCATATCCCCGGCGCGGTCTTCTTCGACATCGACGCCGTGGCCGACCAGTCGACGGGACTGCCCCATATGCTCCCTTCGCCCGAGGCCTTCGCCGACGAGATGCGGCGCCTGCGCTTCGGCGACGGCATGCGCGCCGTCATCTATGACAGCGCCGGCCTCTTCTCGGCGCCGCGCCTGTGGTGGACGATGAAGGTCTTCGGCGTCGGGAAGGTCTCGATCCTCGCGGGCGGTCTGCCGGCCTGGAGGGCCGAGGACCGGCCGCTTGCGAAGGGCGAATTCCTCCGTGAGCCGCGCCCCTTCACGCCGAAATTCGATCCTGAGCTGGTGGCGGACTGGCGAAAGGTGAACGCCGCGCTGGAAAGCGGCGCGCCGCAGGTCGTCGACGCGCGCTCGACGGAGCGTTTCGCGGGCCGCGCCGCCGAGCCGCGTCCGGGCCTGCGCGCCGGCCATATGCCCGGCGCCTACAGCCTGCCTTTCCAGAACGTGATCGAGGGCGGGAAGATGAAAGACAAGGCAGGTCTCGAAGCGGCCTTCGCCGAAGCGGGGCTCGACCCCGGCAAACCGACCATTGCGAGCTGCGGCTCCGGCCTGACCGCCTGCATCCTGAGCCTCGCCTTCGCCGCGGCCGGGCGGCCCATGGCGGCCGTCTATGACGGCTCATGGTCCGAATGGGGCGCGCGGGCGGACCTGCCTGTCGTGGCCTATGTTGAATAATGCCTCATGTTTAATCGACATCAGCACAATTATTAGGCATCACGTCCGTTTCACAAGCTCTTCGCCGGGAATCGGCGCCAACCGATTGGCCATGGCGCCGAAATCGCTCAGATGGTAGAAGCTCGGCGGCGTCGGCTGAGGCGAAGCGCGGGTGCGGGCGGGGGCTTAGGCGCAGCGGGGATAAGCGATGAAAAAGGTCGAGGCGATCATAAAGCCTTTCAAGCTCGATGAAGTGAAGGAAGCGCTGCAGGCGGCGGGACTGCAGGGCATCACCGTCACCGAGGCGAAAGGCTTCGGCCGCCAGAAGGGGCACACCGAGCTCTATCGGGGCGCCGAATATGTCGTTGATTTCCTGCCGAAAGTGAAAATCGAGATCGTTCTTGCGGACGACGCCGTGGACCGCGCCGTCGAAGCCATTCGCACCGCAGCCCAAACGGGCCGCATCGGCGATGGCAAGATTTTTGTTTCGAACATCGAAGGCGCGATTCGAATCCGCACCGGGGAAACCGGCGCGGACGCCATCTAGCTTTTCGAGCCCACCATCATGAGCTTCCTCGAAAGATTGTTTCGCCGCGCCGAAACGCCACAAACCAACGCCGCAAAAACCAAGGAAGAGGCAAGGATCGACATGACAACGGCCAAGGACGTAATCAAGCAGATCAAGGACAACGACGTTAAATACGTCGACTTCCGCTTCACTGATCCGCGCGGCAAGTGGCAGCACGTCACCTTCGACGTCGCGATCGTCGACGAAGACGCCCTGACCGAAGGCATCGCGTTTGACGGTTCCTCGATCGCCGGCTGGAAGGCGATCAACGAATCCGACATGACGCTGATCCCGGACCTCGAGACCGTCACGATGGACCCGTTCTTCGCCGCGCCGACGATGGTCATCGTCTGCGACGTCGTCGAGCCGACCACCGGCCAGCCCTATCCGCGCGACCCGCGCTCGATCGCCAAGAAGGCGATGGCCCACATCAAGACGCTCGGCCTCGGCGACGTCGCCTATTTCGGCCCCGAAGCCGAATTCTTCGTCTTCGACGACGTGCGCTTCTCCGCGGATCCTTACAATACGGGCTTCCAGCTCGACTCGTCGGAGCTGCCGTCGAATTCCGACACCGCCTATGAGGGCGGCAATCTCGGCCACCGCATCCGCACCAAGGGCGGCTACTTCCCCGTTCCGCCGGTCGACTCCGCCCAGGACATGCGCTCGGAGATGCTCAGCGCCATGGCCGCCATGGGCGTCAAGACCGAAAAGCACCATCACGAAGTCGCCTCGGCCCAGCACGAGCTTGGCCTGAAATTCGACACGCTGGTGCGCGTCGCCGACCATCTGCAGGCCTACAAATACTGCATCCACCAGGTCGCCCATTCCTACGGCAAGACGGCGACCTTCATGCCGAAGCCGGTCTTCGGCGACAACGGCTCGGGCATGCATGTCCACCAGTCGATCTGGAACGAAGGCAAGCCCGTCTTCGCCGGCGACAAATATGCCGGCCTCTCCCAGGAATGCCTGTGGTATATCGGCGGCATCATCAAGCACGCCAAGTCGCTGAACGCCTTCACCAATCCGTCGACCAACTCTTACAAGCGCCTGGTCCCGGGCTATGAGGCGCCCGTGCTGCTCGCCTATTCGTCGCGCAACCGCTCGGCCTCCTGCCGCATCCCCTACGTGACGAGCCCGAAGGCGAAGCGCATTGAGGTTCGCTTCCCCGATCCGACGGCGAACCCCTATCTCGCCTTCGCCGCCATGCTGATGGCCGGCCTCGACGGCATCAAGAACAAGATCGATCCGGGCGCGCCGGCCGACAAGGATCTCTACGACCTGCCGCCGGAAGAGCTGAAGGCGATCCCGACGGTCTGCGGCTCGCTTCGCGAGGCCCTCGACTCGCTGAAGGCCGACCACGCCTATCTGCTGGATGGCGGCGTCTTCACCGAGGACTTCATTCAGTCCTGGATCGACCTGAAATACACCGAGCTGATGCGTTACGAGATGACGCCTCACCCGGTCGAATTCGACCTGTACTACTCCTACTAAGGCGCGCGCGGCGCATGCCGCGCCCCAAGAAGCCAAGGCCCGGGAGCTTGCTTCCGGGCCTTTTTCGTTCCCGCAGGCCGAATTCGGACCGCCTCGCCGCCGCTTTTCTTTTCCGCGCACGGCGCCTACATCTGGCGTTGAGCGGAGAACAAGCCATGGCGAACACGATTACGGTCACGGTGCCGCACAATCTGGGGGTCGAGACGGCGAAGAAGCGTCTTGCCGCGCGTATCGAGGCGCTCCAGCGCGAATATGTCGACAAGGTGGCCAAGTCGGACGTGACATGGGCCGGCGACGTCGCCACCATCCATGTCGCGGCGCTGGGCCAGACGGCGACCGCTCAGATGACGGTGCTCGCCGACATGGTGCGGATCGAAGTTCAATTGCCCTGGCTCCTCGCAAAGCTCTCCGGCGCGCTGCAGGGCTTCATCTCGCAAAACGCGAACGACGTTCTCCGCATCAGCTCGAATAAAAGCTGATCATATTTTTTCCTCGCCCTCGATCGTTGTCGTCAGATCGTCTGGCGTGACGAGCCGCAGCGTGGGGGCGTGCTCGCCCCTCGTCTTGCCGATGGCGTAATGCGCCCGCGCGGCGGCGCGTCCACGCTGGAGCGCGATGGCGTCGCGATGGCGCCGCGACGCAAACAGCAGCCTGCGCTCGCAGCGCGCCGCCTCCCGCATGAAAAGCGCCAGCACGATCAGAAGGTCCGTCGCGCGGTCGATCGCGCCGAGATCGAGAAAACTACGCAGGTCGCGGATGATGAGGTTGCGGGCGGAGGCTTCTCCCCGATGCGCGTTCATCCGGTAGCTTGCGAGCAGGGAACGATGCCTGGGAGTCACGGAAGCGCTGAGCGTGAGTTCGTCGGACGCAAGCGCGATTTCAAACTTTCCGAGTTCGGTCATGCCGGTTCCCCAAAAACGCTTCGAACGCCATGTCGCGGCAAGCCGCGAAACGAGGGAAAAACCTAGACTCTACAGGCTTTCCACTCAATTTGGGGAATCTACCTAATGGCTCTCGAAACGGCGTTCGCCTCGTGGTTTCAAGGCCAAGCGACTTGCACGCGATCGCCGCTCAGACGGCGGGACCTGCGAGATCGAGCCAGATGCGGACGAGATCGGGAAGCGTGCGCGCGCCCAATTTGGTCATCGCATTGGAGCGGTGGGTTTCGACCGTGCGTGGTTTGATCCCCAGTTGCGTTGCGACCTCGCGGTTGCCGCGCCCGCCCAGCACGGCGTCGACAACGTCCTTCTCGCGTGCGCTCAACGTACGGTAGCGGGCGGTCAGCTCGCGCTTTCGCTGCATCCGCTCCGCGCGCACGCGGCTCGCCTCGATCGCAGCGCGTACGGAGGCGACCAGACGCGCGTCCTTGACCGGCTTTTCGAGGAAATCGGCCGCTCCTTCCTTCATCGCCTGGACAGCCAGCGAAACATCCGCCTTCGCGGCGACCACGATCACCGGCACGGGGTCGGGCATGGCGGTCCGCAGCCGCATCATCATTTCGCGGACGGAAGACGCCTCTGGGGGACAGATGACGACGCACCCGCTTTCGGCGAAGCGCTCCTTTCCGAGGAAATCCAGCAAATCGGCGAGAAGAACGAGGCGGCGGCCTTCTCTCGCCAGGAGCGCGGCAAGCGCTTCCCTCTCCGTCTGGTCCTGCGCAACGACGTAGACAGTCGGCATATCCTGACCTTGAACGCCGCCTTAGTGACAACGTTCTAGCATATTCCGACGCTCTGGTTGAAGAACAATTATGCGTAACCGGGGCGGACTTAGGTAGCCTTGCCCCGGCGCCCGAAATCCGGAGCCGCCGTGTCTTGGCCCTGCTCGATGATCGAGCGCCGGATCGCGCGGGTGCGGGTGAAGAAATCGAAGAGCCCCTGCCCGTCGCCGCGACGGATCATGCGTTGAAGCGCGCTCAGATCCTCGTTGAAGCGGCCAAGCATTTCCAGCACCGCCTCGCGGTTGTTCAGAAAAATATCGCGCCACATGGTTGGGTCCGACGCCGCGATGCGCGTGAAGTCCCGAAAGCCCGACGCGGAGAATTTGATGACCTCGGAGCGCGTCTGTTCGCCGAAATCGTCCGCCGTGCCGACGATATTATAAGCGATGAGATGCGGCAGATGGCTGGTGAGCGCCAGCACCTTGTCGTGATGGTCGGCGCTCATCGTCTCGACTTTGGCGCCGAGGCGCGTCCAGAAGGCTTGGAGCTTTTCTACCGCCGCAGAGTCGACGTCCTCGGGGGGCGTCAGAATGCACCAGCGATTTTGAAAGAGCGTCGCGAAGCCCGCATCCGGTCCGGAAAACTCCGTGCCGGCGATCGGATGCGCTGGAATGAAATGCACGCCTTGCGGCACATGCGGCGCGATCCGCGCGACCACGGCGGTCTTCACCGAGCCGACATCGGAAAGAACGGCGCCTGCTTCCAGATGCGGCGCGATAGAATGCGCGACCGTCCCACAGACGCCGACCGGCGTGCAGATGACGACGAGATCGGCGCCCTTCAACGCCACCGCCGGGTCGCCGCTCGCCTCGTCGGCGACGCCGATCTCGCGCACGCGCGCCATGACGGCGGCCGAGGCGTCGAGAATGGCGATCTCGCGCGCCGCCCCAAACTCCCGCGCGGCGCGGGCGATCGAGGAGCCGATAAGGCCCGCGCCGATCAGCGCGACGCGGTTGAAGATGGCGTCAGCCATTCGCCGCCGCTTTCGCATCCTGCATGAATTCCACCAGCGCGGCGACGACAAGCTCGTTCGCCTCCTGCGGGCCGACGGTGAGGCGCAGGAACTCGCCCATGCCATAGGCGCCGATCGCGCGCAGGACGAGCCCGCGGGATGTGAGGAAACGATCCGCGTCGACCGACATGCGGCCGGGCGTTTTCGGGAAGCGAATGGCGATGAAGTTGCCGGCGCTCGGGAGGACCTCGAGGCCGAGCGCGGAAATCTCGCGCGTGAGCCAGGGCAGCCATTTGGAATTATGCGCGATCGCCGCCTCGATATGGGCCACGTCGTGCACCGCGGCGATTCCGGCGGCCGACGCGGCGGTCGAGACATTGAAGGGCGAGCGGATGCGATTGAGCGCATCGATGATATGCGCGGGACCGTAGCCCCAGCCGAGGCGCAGGCCGGCGAGGCCGTAGATCTTCGAGAAAGTGCGCGTCATGACGACATTCTCATGCGCGTTCACCAGCGCGACGCCCGCCTCGTAATCGGCGTTCGTCACATATTCCGCATAGGCCGCGTCGAGCGCGAGCAGCGTCTGCGGCGGCAGGCTCTTCACGAGCCGCGCCACCTCGGAGGCGGGCAGATAGCTGCCGGTCGGATTATTGGGGTTCGCCAGAAAGACGATTTTGGTCCTATTCGTCACGCGGTCGAGCAGCGCGTCGACGCTTGCCGTGTAGTTCGTCTCCGGCGCGACGACCGGAACGCCCCCCGCCGCGAGCGTCACGATCTTGTATTCGAGAAAGCCGTACTGGCTGTAGAGGCCCTCGTCGCCCGGCCCGATATAGGCGAGCGCAAGGAGTTCCAGAATATTGTCGGATCCGGCGCCCATGATGATCCGCGCGGGATCGAGCCCATGGCGCGCGCCGATCGCCTCACGCAGCTTGTGCGAAGAGCCTTCCGGGTAGATGGCGATCTCATGCGCCATGTCGCGTAAAGCCTGCACGGCGGCCGGAGACGGGCCGAGCGGGGTCTCGTTGGCCGAGAGCTTATAAGAGCGGCCGGCGCCGGGCGCCGCGCTCTTGCCAGGCTTATAGGCCTCGATCGCCATCACGCCGGGGCGCGGAACGGGACGCGTCATATTCATTAGCTCCTTGGCGCAAATACGCCGCTGCGCGCTTCAGTGAGTTGGTAGCGTTCGGCATGGCTGCCGATCGGCTCCACCGTCACGTCGGCCACGCCCGCCGCCGCCAGCTCCTGCACGAAGCGCGCGCCTTCGATTCGGCCGGGCGCGGCGACCATCAGGGACAGGCCGCCAGCGTGAGGCGCGCTGGCGAGAATTTCCCCCTCTAGCGCCGAAATGACGGCGGGGACGGAGTGAGACCAGCGCGGCAGGTTGATCGCATAAAGCATGATGTCCCGAGAAGCCGCATCGGCCGCCGGGCGCGCGACGATGAACACCGGCAAGCCCGCCGGGTGGTCCGGCCGCTCGACAAAGGGCAGCCGCGCAATGATCTTCGGCTTGTCCTCGCCGATGAGCCGCACCCACCATGCGCCGTCGGCGACCGCCCCGGTCGCGCGCAGCATGCCGAGATCGCCGCCCGACGCCGCGACCGCGTCGATCACCGCGCCGGCCCCGTGATGCGGCGCATAGGGCACCGTAAAGCCGAAATGGAAGCGAGCGCTGTCGCGCATCTGTGCGTCGCCGCCCGAGTCGTCCGCATGAACGGCGTAATTCGCCTGCACATAGGTGAAGGTCGAAACGATGACGCGCCAGACGCCCTCGACCGCGTCGACCGGCAGCAGGCCGCGATGACGCTCGACCAGCGCCCGCATCATCTGCGCCTCGCGATCGGGCCGGAAGGCGCAGCCGCCGCCCTGCGCGCGCTTCACCGCAATCAGCCGGTCGATGATCTCGCCGCGCTGCATGAGGAGCCGGTGCATTTCGAGATCGATGCGGTCGATCTCGCCGCGCAATTCGGCGAGCGCATCGACGGCGAGGGTAGGCTGGGGCGTGTCGCGCATGGCGCTTCTCTTAGGCCAGCGGGGCCCGAGAGTGAAGAGGGCGCCGCGGCTCCCTTGTCGCGCGCCCCGCCTTCCGCCCGTTGGCGCCGCGAGAAGCACGTCCTTCAAGGCGAGGCTCGAGGTTTTTCATGCGCTTTTCCGCTTCGCCCGGCCTGTTGGCCCCGGATTTTCCGCGCCTCGCCAACTGGCTCGGCGTTCCAGCGGCGATCGCGCCGGCGGCTGCGCCCTGATCGTCTTCGACGTCGGCCTTGAAACGCTTGCCGTTTCGGTCACGCCGCCGTCTGCTTCCCGGTCGCCTGGCGCGGCGGGTCGACGAGCACGGAGTCCTGCTGCGTCGCGAGTGACAAGGTCGCTTTCGCCCAAAGGCGCCGCTGCGATAACTTGCCCTCCACTCATCGAGAGGAAACGCCATGCGCCATTTTCACGCCGCCCTCGCCCTGCTCTGCCTCGCCGCTCCCAGCGCCGCCCGCGCGGACGGCGTCGATCTCAAGGGCTTCCACGCCAAGGTGAAAGCCGAGCTGTCGGATCTCGGCCACCTTTCCGAGCTCAACGGCAGATATCGCCTCCGGGTCACGGAAGTGACCATGGACCCCGGCGGCTATATGCGCGCGCACCACCATATCGGCCCCGGCCTGCGCTGCATGCAAACCGGAGAGATGAAATATGAAATCGAAGGGAAAACGACGATCTACAAGCCCGGCGACTGCTTCACCGAGACGGGCGCGGCGACTCATGAATCGAGCGTCGTCGGTAACGCGCCGGTCGTTCTGCTGAATTTCGAGCTGCTGCCGGCGACGCTGCCGGAAGGCAAGGGCTCGATCATTGCGGTTCCGGAGGAGCGCCGCCACGATTAATGGCCAACGATCAGCGCGCCGGCCGCCGCCGCGCCGAGGAGGCAGAGATCATGAAAGGCGAGGGCGGCGCGCGACGGGCGCCCGCCCTCGTGCAACAGACGAAGCGCGCCGATATTGACTACCCCCCAGCCGCTCCCGATCGCCACGAGACCAGCCGCGACGCTCGCGGCGGACGCGCCGAGGCGAACCGCGCCCCAGCCGGCGAGCATCGCGGCGAGCCCCGCGGCCAGGGCGGCGAAGGGCGAAAAAAGGTTTGGCCAGCGCGCGGCGAGCGCCGCCGGCCCATACATTGAGAAAAGATGCCAGCCCATCGCGCCGCCGATGAAGGCCGGCGTGGCGGCGCAAACCGCAAGCGTGAGCGGCCCGTGGAGCATGCCAGCCGACATGACGAACCAGGCGAGCGCGCCGGCGACGGTGGCGAGGATAAAGCGCCCGGAGAGCCGCCGTTCGCTTCCGCCTGCCGCGGCTGCGATCATGTGGGGCCGGCGGACGGAGAGGGCGAGCGCGCCGATGTGAAGGCCGGACGCGGCGAGCAAAGTCGCGCCCGGAGACGCTGCCAGCGCGACGAGAAGCGGCGCCAGCAACGCCGCGCCCGCGCCGCTTGCGAGCACGATCAATCCGTCGCGCGATGCGCCCTGCGCGGCGATGTGGCGATAGAACAGCGCAAAGCCCTGCGCGAGTCCGAGCCAGAAGGCCCCGACGCACAGGCCGAAGAAATTGGCCCTGGCGACGGCGAACGCCGCCAGCGCACCGCCCGCAACGCCGAGCGAGGCGCCGAGGCCGAATGCGGCGCGGCGCCCGAAGCCGTCGACGAGCAGCGCCGCCGGAAAGCTCGCCAGCGCCGCGCCGACGAGAAGCAGCGCGAAGGGCCATCCGACGCGCTCGGCCGTCGGCGCCATCAGCCGGCCCTGCTCCGGCAGCACGGCGAGGACGAGCGCCTGCGCCAGCACGGCGAGGCTGAAGCCGACCGCGAGCGTCAGCCGATTATCGGTGATCTGCGCGCGCGGCAGGGATGCGGGACAAGCGCAGACGATCTGCCCCATCCGCATGGCGCCGTCATCCTGCGCCGCCGATGCGTCCTTGGCGAGCACGTCGGCAAAGCCGCGTTCCATCCGAACGCTCATTTTCCGCCCTCCACGTCGTCGTCCATCAACACGCGATGCGCGGCGCCGTCGAGATCGTCGAACTGACCGCTCTTCAGCGACCACATGAAAGCGACGAGCGCGGCGAGGCCAAGGAGCAGCGCGAGCGGAATGAGGAAAAGAAGGACGGTCATTCCACAGCCTCCGGTTTCGCAGATTGGTCGCGCGGGTCATCGGCGGCGGCAATTTGCTCCCTCTCCTGCGAAGCGGTGGAGAGGTGGAGAGGGAGCGCTTCAACAGGCTGCTGCGTTGTAGCGCCAGCATTTCCCCTCCCTAACCCTCTCCAGCTTTGCGGGAGAGGGGACTGGAGGCGCCCGGACGCCGCCCCCGCCCGCAACGCGTTCAACGTCACGAGAATGGACGATCCGGACATCGCCGCCGCCGCAATCAGCGGCGTGAGCCAGCCCGCCATAGCGAGCGGGACGGCGAAGACATTGTAGACCACCGACAGCGCGAGATTCTCCCGCATCAGCCCGCGCGCCTTGCGGGCGAGTTCGAGAGTCGCGACGACCGGCGCCAGCCGCTCGCCGAGGAAAACCGCGTCGGCCGCCGCTTGCGTGATCTGCGTCGCTTCAATGGGCGAAATGGATACATAAGCCGAGGCGAGCGCCGGCGCATCGTTGAGGCCGTCGCCGACCATCAGCGCCTTGCGCCCTTCCGCGCGCAGCGCATCGAGCCGCGCCACCTTGTCGGCGGGTTTCAGCGCGCCGGACCATTGTTCGGCGTCGAGCGCCTTCGCGATTTTTTCCACCGCTTCGACGCGATCGCCGGAGAGAATCTCGATCGAATATCCAAGCGCCCTGAGCGCGCGGATCGTCTCAACCGCGTCGCTGCGCAAGGTCTGCCGCACCTGGAAAAGCGCCGTCGCATCGCCGTGGCGGAAAGCGACCAGCGACACGTCCGCGTCGAGCGCGCCGAGACCAGCGGCTTGTTCGTCGAGCCCGCAGAAGCGCGGCGAGCCGAGCCGCGCCTCGACGCCGTCGATCATGGCCCAGACTCCGAGGCCATGCTCTTCACGCGCCTCCAGCGCCGCCGCATTCGGGCGCTGCTGCGCCACCGCGCGAGCCAAGGGATGGCTGCTTGCGCGGGCGAGCCGCGCGGCGAGGTCCGTCACGCTCGCGTCGATCTCCGCCGCATTGACGACGCGAGGCTCTGGAGCCGTCAGCGTCCCGGTCTTGTCGAAGACGATCGTGTCGGCTTCCGCCAGACGCTCGATCGCATCCGCGCTGTTGAGCAAAACGCCGGCGCGGAACAATGCGCCGCTTGCGACAACCTGCACCGCCGGCACGGCGAGAGCGAGCGCGCAGGGACAAGTGACGATGAGCACGCAAATCGCCGCGACGAGCGCGTCATGCAGAGTCGCGCCGCGCCACATCCAGAAAAGCGCGGTGGACAGCGCCGCGAGATGCACCATGGGCGCGTAGAGCCGCGACACGCGATCGGCGAGTCGCACATAGCGCGAGCGGGCGTTGGTCGCTTTCTCGAGAAGGCGCTCGATATCGTCGAGCAAAGCCGCGCCGTTCGCCGCTTCGACGCGGATCGTCAGCGCCCCGTCGTAATTCAGGCTGCCGGCATAGACCTGATCGCCGCTCGCGACGCCCCGCCGCCTCGTCTCGCCTGTGATCAGACTTTCGTCGAGCTGCGAGACGCCCGTCGCCACGACGCCGTCCACCGGCAAACGCTCGCCTGGCCGAACCAGAACGACGTCGCCGGGAACGATCCTGGCGAGCGGCGTGAACGTCTCGGCTCCATCGGCCGTCAGGCGGCAGGCGAGCGGCGCGCGCAAAGCGGCGAGGTTGGCCGCGACGGCGCGCGTCTTGCGCCGCATCGCGTGATCGAGAAAGCGGCCGAGCAGCAGGAAGGACAGCAGCATGGTCGCGCTGTCAAAATAGGCGTGCTCGGCATGGGTCAGCGTCTCATAGACCGACATTCCGAGCGCGAGCAGAACGCCGAGCGAGATCGGCACGTCCATATTGAGGCGGCCCGCGCGCAGCGCCGCGAAAGCGCTTTTGAAAAAGGGCTGCCCCGCGAAGGCCGTGGCCGGCAAGGCGATGAGCGCCGAAACGCCGTGGAAGAAGTCGCGCGTCGTCGGCTCGATGTCGACGCCGAACCAGACGCCGACCGACAGCAGCATGATGTTCATGGCCGCGAAGCCGGCGATGGCGAGGCAACGCAACAGCCAGCGAGAGGTCTCGATCTCCTCGCGCTCGCTCTCGGCAAGCTCGAAGGGATGCAGCGTATAGCCCATGCGGCGCAGGCGCTCGAAGGCTTGGGCGAGATCGAAGGACTCGTCGCGCCATTCCAGCGCCAGACGATGATTGGTGTAGTTCAGCCGCGCATGATCGAGGCCCGGCAGACCGGCGAGGCCCTGCTCGATCTCGCCGATGCAGGCGGCGCAGGTCATGCCGTCCACCGTCGCCTCGAAGCGCCTCGCGCCGTCTTCGCCGCGCGTCACAAGCGATTCAAAATCGAAAGCGGCGGTCATGCGCGAACCCCCTTCTTGCGTCGGCCGAGAGCCATTGACGATCTCGCGCGGCGGGCCCCATGCCTCCCCTTTACGGGGAGGTCGGCGCCGAAAGGGCCCCTGGCGCCTTCCTATTCCACCTCTATCCGATTACGCGAGCGAAACACTTCCTCACCGCCGCGTAAAACGGTCAGAACCAGATCGCGCTGGCCCGCGGAAACCCTGGCCTTGCCGGTAAACCGGCCGGGCGAGGTTTCAGTCAGCGCCAGCGGAACGTCCTTCGACAGATCGGCCGGCGCTGCGAGCACGGCGTTCATGTCGACGCCGGAGACGCCGACGCCGTCCGCATCGCGCGCGGTTACGCGTATCTCAATTTCGCCGGTCGGCAAACGCGTCAGGCGCGCGTCAACTTTCCAGTCGCGCATCGCCTGCTCTCGCGCGCGGGCGATGTCGCTGTTATAGGCCAGGCCACGCTCGTAGGGATGCGCCACGACCTCGCCTGAAAAAGTCTTGAGGGCCTTGTAGATCATGACGCCGTTGACGGCGCCGACGAAGAGGAAGAAAGCGACAAAGATCGCCAGCACTTTCCGGCCGCTGAGCGGCTTGCCGCCCGCTTCGTAGTCGGAGAAGCGCTCGGATTCCGGCAGAGGTTTGCGCGTGCTCATGATCATGCTCATGTCTTGCCCTCACGGCCAGATGAAGACGTCCTTCACCGCAGTCGACGCGCCTGTCTCGGCGTCGGTCGCAGTGAAAACGACGGGGGTCTGTCCCTTGCCGGGCGTCACGCCGTGGGTCGAGAGCAGAACGCGCGCTTCGCGGGTTTGATCCGGACCCACCTCGATCACCTCCTGGCCCTTGTCGTCGGGAGAGACGCCGACGATTTCGGTCTGCGCGCCGGAAAGGCCCGCGACGGCGACGACGAAACGCCGTGTCTCCGGCTTCTTGTTGGCGAAGCGGATCGTGTAGCCGTTGCGCGCGCCGCCGTCCTTCAAGCGCACGGCGAGGGGATTGCGGTCGTGCAGCACGCTCACATGCATGTCGCCGCGCGTCATGAGCGTGATCGACATGAAGCCGCCAATGGCGAGGATCAGCACGCCGTAGAATACGGTGCGGACGCGCAAAGGCTTGTAGATCGCCGGCTCGCCGCATTCGCGCCGCTTGACGTTCATCTCCGTGTCGTAGCCGATGAGGCGTGGCGGACGGCGGATCTTCTCCATCACGGCGTCGCAGGCGTCGATGCAGAGGCCGCATTGAATGCAGCCAAGCTGCGCGCCCTTTCTAATGTCGACGCCCGTCGGACAGACCGCGACGCACTGTCCGCAATCGACGCAATCGCCGGAAGGCTGGCCGGCGGCGCGCGCGGCGGTCGCCTGCTTCAACGACATGCGCGGCTCGCCGCGATCGTGGCGATAGGTGACGTTCAACGCATATTCGTCGGTGAGCGCGGCCTGAATGCGCGGCCAGGGGCAGGCGTGCAGGCAAAGCTTCTCACGCATCACGCCGGCGAAGACGTAGGTCGTGAAGGCGAGAATGCCGATCCACAGATAGGCCTCGCCCACGCCGGGCTGGAAGGTCGCGAGATTATAGACGAGCGTCGGCGCGTCGGCGAAATAGAGAACCCAGGCGCCGCCCGTCCACCAGGCGATAAGCAGCCAGACGAAATGCTTGGCGATCTTCTTGCGGATCTTCTCCGCCGTCCACGGGCCTTCGTCGAGCTTGATGCGGTCGCGGGCGTCGCCCTCGATCCAGCGCTCGGCCGTCATGTAGAAGTCCGTCCACACCGTCTGCGGACACATATAGCCGCACCAGATGCGGCCCGCGACGGCGTTCATCAGGAAGAGGACGAGCGCCGCGAGGATCAGGAGGCCGGTGATGTAATAGACTTCCTGCGGCCAGATCTCGATGAAGAAGAAATAGAAGCGCCGGTGCGGGAAATCGACGAGAACGGCCTGGCTCGGCGCGTCGGGGCCGCGATGCCAGCGCACGAATGGCAGGAAGTAGTAGATCGCGAGCGTAGCGAGCTGAATGCCCCACTTGATGCGGCGGAAATGTCCGTCGACCTTCTTGTTGTAGACCTTGTGCGCGGCTTCGACGAAGGGCTCGTCGAGAAGCGAATGCTGGGCGTCTGCGCTGGACATTGTCGAACTCGTTTTTCCGTTTCCCGCATCATCGGGCGCGACTCCCTCTCCCGCTTGCGGGAGAGGGTGGCCCCGCGTCAGCGGGGATGGTTGAAGGCCGCCCTCATCCGTCACGCCATAGCCCGTCGAAAGACGGGCGTCTTGCAGACGCCCTATGGCGCGACACCTTCTCCCGCAAGCGGGAGAAGGAGAGTTCTCCCTTACTGTCCGCCGCCGAGCGAATGCACATAGACGGTCAGCGCCTTGATCGTCGTGTCGTCGAGCCGGTCCTTCCAGGCCGGCATCACGGCGCCGCCGCCATTGACGATGCGCGCGACGATGGTCGGCTTGTCTGAGCCGTAGAGCCACACCTGATCGTAGAGAGCCGGCGCGCCCATCTCCGGATTGCCCTTGCCCTCGACGCCGTGGCAGCTCGCGCAATTCTCGGCGTAAAGCTTCTCGCCCTCCGGCGTCGGCGCGTCCGAATCCGGCGTCTCGGCATAGGTGCGCACGTGATCGGCGACGACCGAGATCTGCTCGGGCGTGAGAATGCCGTCCCGTCCGAAGGCGGGCATCGCGGACGAATGAGTCGCCTTGTCGGCTTCCCAGCGTACGCCATGCTCGATCGTCTGTTTGATGTCGGAAAGCTTGCCGCCCCAGATCCAGTCGTCGTCGTTCAGATTGGCGTAGCCCTTCGCGCCCTGCCCGCCGGCGCCATGGCAGGAGGCGCAGTTCGTCGCGAAAGCCACCTTGCCGACCATGCGCGCGGCGGCGAGCAGTTCGGGATCGGATTCGATCCTGTCCAGCGGCGCCGCCTTGATCTTGTCGAGCACGGGGCCGCGCGTCGTCTCCAGATCGGCGACCTCATTCGCGACCTGCGTGCGCGAATTCCAGGCGAAGAGGCCCTGCGTGCCGCCATCCGCGGTCGGCCAGGCCGGATAGGCGATGGTGTAGCCGACGCCCCAGATGACCGTGATCCAAAAGGTCCACACCCACCAGCGCGGCAACGGCGTGTTCAGTTCCTCGATGCCGTCCCACTCATGGCCCGTGGTCGGCGTGCCGCTCACCGGGTCGATTCTGACTTTGTCTTTATCAAACGTGTCCTGAGACATCGTCGTCGTCCTCTCGGAAGGGAATTTGGGCGTCCTGCTCGAACTGCTTCCGGCGCGACGGCCAGAAGACGTAAGCGACCACGCCGAGGAAGATCAGGCCGAAGAAGATCAATCCCCAGAAGCCCGCAAAGGATCGCCAGCTCTCATAGGCGGACGCCGCTTCGGCCGCTTGCACGTTCATGGCGTCACCTGATGTTGGCCTTGTCGTCGTAAAGCTTGAAGTCGACCGATACGCCGAGATGCTGCAGATAGGCGACGAGCGCGTCTTCCTCCGTCACGCCCGTTTTCGACGGCGAGTCGGAAAAGACGGCGTTCGGGTAGCGCTTCTGCATCTCCGCGCCCCCGGCGGCGTCGGGCGACGCCTGCGCGAGGAGATCGGACTGCGCATTTTCGATCTGCTCGTCCGTATAGGGCACGCCGACGACGCGCAGAACCCGCATCTGCTCCTCTATGTGCTCGGCCTTGAGCGGCGTCCGCGCGAGGAACGGATAGCCCGGCATGATCGAAGGCGGAACCACCGCGCGCGGATCGCGCAGATGGTCGCGCTGCCAGTCGTTCGAATATTTGCCGCCGACGCGCGCGAGGTCCGGCCCCGTGCGTTTAGAGCCCCATTGGAAGGGATGGTCGTACATGCTCTCTGCGGCGAGCGAGTAATGGCCATAGCGCTCCACCTCGTCGCGCAGCGGGCGGATCATCTGTGAATGGCAGGTATAGCAGCCCTCGCGGACATAGATGTTGTAGCCCGCGAGCTCCAGAGGCGAATAGGGACGCACCCCCTCGACCTTCTCGATCGTGTTCTTCAAATAAAAGAGCGGAACAATCTCGACGATGCCGCCGATCGACACCACGACCAGCATGGCGACGATGAAGAGGATCGAGTTGGTCTCCAGCAGCTTGTGGAAGCCGCCGGGAGAGGCGTGTTCGGTCGATTGAGTCATCTTCTTGTCCTCACTCGGCAGGCATGGGCGAGGCGGCGACGTCCTGCGCCGGTTCGACAGCGGGCGAGGCGATGGTCCGCCAGATGTTGTAGACCATGATCAGCGCGCCGATGACGAACAGCCCGCCGCCGATTGCGCGGATGACATATTCCGGATGCAGCGCCTCGGTCGTCTCCACGAAAGAATATTCGAGGAAGCCCTGCGGCGTGTAGGCGCGCCACATGAGGCCCTGCATGATGCCCGCCACCCACATCGAGGTGATGTAGAACACGATGCCGATCGTCGAGATCCAGAAGTGCCAGTTCACGAGCTTCAGCGAGTAGAGCCGCTTGTTGAACGCCCAGGGGATCAGACAATAGAGCGCGCCGAAGGACACGAAGGCGACCCAGCCGAGGCTGCCAGAATGCACGTGGCCGATACCCCAGTCGGTATAGTGGCTGAGCGAATTCACCGCCTTCACCGACATCAGCGGGCCCTCGAAGGTCGACATGCCATAGAAGGCGACCGACACGACGAGCATGCGCAGGACAGGGTCCGTGCGCAGCTTGTCCCACGCGCCGGAAAGCGTCATCAGGCCGTTGATCATGCCGCCCCATGAAGGCATCCACAGCACGACCGAGAACACCATGCCGAGCGTTTGCGCCCAGTCGGGCAGCGCGGTGTAATGCAGATGATGCGGGCCGGCCCAGATATAGAGGAAGATCAGCGACCAGAAATGCACGATGGACAGGCGGTAGGAATAGATCGGGCGATCGGCGCGTTTCGGGACGAAGTAATACATGATGCCGAGGAAGCCGGTGGTCAGAAAGAAGCCCACGGCGTTATGGCCGTACCACCACTGGATCATGGCGTCCTGCACGCCCGCCCAGACGATCACCGATTTCGGCGAGAAGATCGAGATCGGAATCTCGGCGTTGTTGCCGAGCACCAGAACGGCGATCGTCACGATGAAGGAAAGATAGAACCAGTTCGCGACATAGATGTGCGGCTCCGTCCGGCGCGCCAGCGTGAAGAGATAGACGAGGAGATAAGTCACCCACACCACGACGAGCCAGAGAATCGCGTACCATTCGGGCTCCGCATATTCGTGGCTGCGGGTAATGCCGAGCAGGTAGCCCGTGCCCGCGATGAGGATGAAGAAATTGTAGCCCAGAATGACGAACCAGGGCGCCAGATCGCCGGCGATGCGTGCGCGGCTCGTGCGCTGCATGACGTAGAAGGACGTCGCGAGCAGCACGTTTCCGCCGAAGGCGAAAATCACCGCGGAAGTGTGCAGCGGACGCAACCGCCCGAAATTGGTCCAGGGGAGATCGAAATTGAGAGCCGGATAGGCGAGCTCCAGCGCGATGTAGAGGCCCACGACAAAGCCGGCGACGCCCCAGAACAACGCGGCGACCGACGCGAATTTGATCGGTCCGTAATTGTAATTGGGCCGCCCGTCCACCGTCAGCGGCGGCAATTGGGCGTCTCGCGCGCGGTAGCGCAACTGGATCGCGACGACGGCGCCGATGGATCCCAACGCGAAGAGCGCCGCGTGGAAGGCGTAAGCGGGGGTATAGGCCCTGGTCGCGATGAAGGCCGTCGCAATGGCCAGGGCGAGGAAAACGGCGCTCAGCGATTTCTCGCCGAAGGTCATTTGTTTCGCGATAAGAGGGGACCGCTCCATATGTCTTTCCTCTGGAGGTTTCCGCGGATTTCTTGCGCATGCGAGACTCTCGGCGCCGCCTCGGAAAGCGTGACAAAGTCTCATTGCGCTCGATCTCGAGACACATATGCATTGTACAACGCAGCAACTACCGGAATTTGACAGAGATCAAGACTGGCGATCCCAAACAGCTTGTGCGCGCAATTGTCACAGATCAAGAATTCGTAACATGGATCGCGCTAGGCGCCGCCTGCATTTCCACGGCGCCCCGACAATTTTTACGACAAGGCCGCAAAGCGCAGAAACGCGCCTTAGCGCGATTTTGTCGCAGCTTCGCCTGACGAAAACCGGCGCGCTCAGCACGGATAGTAGTTGTGATAGCCCAGTAGGAATCCGAGCGGCTCGCTATGGCGCAATTGCGCGAGCGGGCGGGTGAAAAACAGATTGCTGCCTGAATAGGGATAGCCGTAATCGCAGGTCGGGTCGGGCGACGGCCGGTCGCTCGGCGTCGCGTTGGTCAATTGCGCGGCGGAGGCATAAAACGACCGGCCCTGGAATGAGACCACCACCCATTCGCGGCCGTCCTTGACGACATCGAGCTCGCCGCCGGCGGCGACGGTGATGACGACCGGACGCTTCGCCCCCGGCTTGGCGCGCAAATCGACTGGCGCGCGCAACGTCACGACTTCCGCGAGGGACGCGCCCGAGGCGACAAGCGCGAGAGCCGTCGTCAAAGCGTAAATGGACCGTCGCATGGCGTCTCCAGTAAAATGCGCGCGCCGGCTGTGCGCCAGCGCAAATCTAATTTGTCATCGTCAGTTTAGGACAAAATCGGCCTGTCTCAAATTCGTATGGGAGCGCGTCGATGGCGGTCAGGGACAAAAAGGCGTCAAGCCTCGACTTTCCGGCGAAACGGACCCAATCTTCGCCTCGCGGCCCTCGCGCCGTTCACGCATTTTACGGTGGCCTCATGCGGCGCATTGCTTTCTCCCTTTTGGCCGCTGCGGCGGCCTATCTCTTTTCCGCCTTCCCTTCCAAGGCCAGAGACCCGCTAAAGGATCAGATTGTCGAGGCGAAGCCCCGGCCTGCGGCGATCGCTGTCGCGCCCGGGGAGCTCGCCCTCGACAAGGGCGGCGCAAGCCTGCTGACGATCCCCGCGCCGGGCCGCTACTCGATTCGCGTCAAGAGCCCGACCGGCGCCCGCATCGAGCTTGTCGACATGATCGCGGGACCGCTCGATTCGTCGGGCGCCGCCGGTCTGCGCGACGGCCGCATCGACGCGCTGCTCGACAAGGGCGTCTACAAGCTGCGCGTCGATGCGGTGAGGGACGGCAAGGGTAAGGCGAGCGTGAGCGTCGAGCCGTTCGCCGAGGTCGAGTCGGCGCGGCCCTCGCTCGCGCCCGGCGCCGCGCAGAGCGGCGAGCTTGGCGACCTTCAGCAGCGGTCCTTTACGCTGGAGGTCAAGAACGACCGTCCCGTCTTTATCGAAGCCGTCGGCCGCGCTCTGCAGGATTTGCGCGTCTGGCAGGCGGACGGCGCGCTTGCCGACCTCGCCTTTGAACGCGCCTCCGTCGAGACGAAGCCCGGCCGCTTCATGAACCGGTTACGCCTCGAAGGGAAGCTCCCGGCCGGTCGCTATACGGTGACAGCCTATGGCGGCGAAAAGCTCGTCTGGTCGGACGGCGCCGGCGCGCAGCCTTTCATGCTGCGCCTCGCCGAGCCCGCGCTGCTGGCTGCTGGCGTGGCGGAAGGCGTCATCGGTCCCTTCGGCTCGGCGCGATACGAGGCGCCGGCCAGCTACGACTCGTTCCGGCTCGACCTGCCGCAACAGGCGCCGGCGCGCCTCGAGGCGAAGCGCGGCGAATCGCGCCGGATTGCGGCTATCGACAAGGCGAGCCGGGCTCCCGTCGCGTCGCTGCGCCTCCCCGGCGACGGCGCCGCGACTGCGCGGGTCGAGGTCTCGGGCTATGAGGGCCAGACCTACAGCCTGCGCGCCGTGCGTCAGTCGAATCGCGAGACTTTCGAAGCCGCCGGCCCGCACCTCGTCTCGATCGACGTTGCGGGCGAAGGCGGCGACGAGGCGCCGCTGACCGCCCTTTTCGCGCGCATTGAAAAAGACGGCCGGACGCAGGTTCTCGCCTCGGACATGCCGCGCATCGGCGCCGGAAAAGCGTGGCGCGGCAAGTTCAACCTGCTTGGCCCGGTCTCGCTTCTCTTCGAGGCGACGCGCGACGGTCAGGTGGCGATCGACGCCAAGGGCGCGAAATTGAGGGCGACGATCGAACCCGCGCTCGGCAATCTCGCGCCGCGCAGCGACGGCAGGGACGCTACGCGCTACGATCTCGTCGCCGGCTACTATCTTCTCACGCTTGAACCGCTGAACGGCGGCGTGGTCGACCTGACGCTTGGTCCGCCCGGTCTCGCCGCCCCCGCGCCGACGCCGGCGCCCTCGCGCGCCTCTCTGCCCTTCGGCGAAGGCCAGCTTGCGCCCAACGGCTCTTATCTCATTCTGACAAACGTCGCGCCGCAGCTTCTCACCGGCCCCCGCGTCGTCGCCCTGCCTGTGGATCTCGCCAAGGCGCCGCTCGCGTTGCATCAGGCCCAAGGACAGGCGCTGACGGTTCCGCTGCGCGTCCCCAAGGACGGCAAGATCGCCGCGCGCGACGCTTCGGGCGCCGACATCCCGCTCGCCTTCACGGAAGAGAAGACGGAGAACGACCAGCGCCTCGTCACGGCGAAAATCGCGGCCGCCGAGAGCGAGCGCGCGGTCGGCCTCGTCTATCTGCCTGAGGAGTCGGCCGCGACGCCGGAGGCCGACGGTGGGGAAAACGTGAAAACGCGCGCCGCCGCAGGCCGCCCCGCCTTCTTCGATCTCAAGCGCGACGAAACGAAGAAATTGCAATTCGACGTCGGGCAGGGCGGGCTCTATCGCGTCGAGACGCTCGGACGCATGAAGACGGCGTTGCGCATTGGCGCCGCAGTTTCGCCGAAACTCGGCGAAGGCGAGGCCAATGGACCAGGCGATAATGGGTTGGTCACGACCTATCTGCGCGCCGGCGCCTATCGCGCCGCCGTCACCGCGAAAGAGTCCGACGGCCATCTCGGCCTCTCCGTCTCGCCCGCAATTTTGACCTCGACGGCCAAGCTCACGGACAAGGGGGACGCGCGCGCGGCGCTCGCCCCAGGCAAGGGCGCCATCGTCCCCTTCGAGATCACGCACGCGGGGGACTATCGCATCGAGCTCGCCAGCCTCACGCAGGACTGGCAGGCGCGCCTCGAAGACGCGGAGGGCTGGCCGCTGACCAGGCCCGGCCCATTCAAGCGCGAGACCCATCGTTTCGAGCCCGGCGCCTACCGCCTCGTCGTGAGCCCGTCGGACGTCGAGGCGCGCATGGTCGCACGCCTCCGGCCGATCATCCCCGAAGCCGCGCTCGAAGGCCACGGTCCGCATCCCCTGCCCTTCGAGCGGGCGCGGAAGCTGCAATGGCGCGAGCCGCCGGCGAAGGACGCCCCGCGCGCGCCGGATGTCTGGCGCTTCACCCTCGCGGGCGATTCAGACATTGAGCTGTCGATCGGCGAAGGCATGATCGGCGACATCCTGAAGGGCGAGAAGGAGAGCGTCGGCAAGGTCGCCGGCGACCGACCTTTCAAGAGCAAGCTCGCGGCAGGCGAATATCGCGTCGAGGCGCGCAGCCTCTCCCATGACGACCGGCTCGATTACGAGATCGCGCTTTCCTCGCCGCAATTGCAGCCCGGCGCGCCGCGGCGCGTGGAGCTGCCCGCGCGGCTCGATTTCAATCTGGCGAAGGAAAGCGTCGTCGATCTCTCGACCTTCGGCGACAAGGAGACGATCGGCGCGCTGAAGACCGCCTCGGGCGACATTGTCGAGCGGCTGGAGCCGCGCGCCAATGACTGGAACGTCGCGCTGTCGCGCCGTCTCCCGGCGGGCTCCTATCGACTGGAGCTGGAAGAGCTGGGCGCGACGCGCAATCCGCCGGGCGACGAAGCGGCCGGGGAGCCGGCCGACGAGCCCGAGAGCGCCAGCGACGATGGCCGCGCCGACGAAGGCGCCGCCGCCAATGCGAGCGACGAGCAGGAAGACGAAAGCGGCGTCGAGGCGCGTCTCTCGCTGCTCAATGAAAAGGACGGCGCTCCGCTCGCCTTTACAGACGAGACGACGCTCACGGGCGGCGAGGCGCAGCGCCTCGCTCTGCCCGCGCCGCCCGCCGGTTCGCTGGTCCTGGTCGCGGCGCGTTCCGCGGCGGAAGTCGCCGTCTCCGTCGAAAAGCGCGAGGGCGCTGCATGGCGCGTCGTCGGCGCCGAGCGCGGCCTCGCGCCCGTCATCGCCTGGCCGGCCGACGAGAAAAGCGAATGGCGCGCGACCGTCTGGCCGGTCGACGGCGCCACGGAGCCTGTCATTGTGACCGCCCGCGCAGTCGAACAGCGCGCGCGACGCGCCGGCGACGTCTCCTTCGACGCTGTGAATGGCGTGCAGCCGGCGATCTGCGTCGCCAGGGTGGAGACGCCCGACGCCGCGCTCGTCCGGCTGACGACGTCGGACACGATCGCCGCCGGCTCGGCGCCGGGCCGTCCGCTGCGCCCGGCGCGAACAGGCGCGCTCGCGCCGCAATCGCAAGCGCTGTGGCTTCTCGCGCGTGATTGCAAAGCCAAAGCGAACATCGCCGCCTTCGAGTGGCTCGGCCAGGAAATTACGCTCGACATTGGCGAGAGCGAGCGCGCTTATCTCCCGCCGCTCGGCGCGCCGCGCGGCAAGACGCGCCTCTGGCTGGCGCGCTCGACCTTCGCGCAGCCTCTAATCGACGCGGGCAAGGGCATGGGCGTCGCGCAAGGCGCGGCCATCGCGCTCGCGAGCGACGACGCCCCGCAATTGTGGAATGCGGACAGCTCCGCCGCCATGCGCGCGACGCTCTTGGCCGTCGACGTCGAGACGCGCCCGGCTCTCAGTGGCGGCGCCCTGTTCGCGGGTCTCGTCCCGCCGCTGAGCGCGCTGCCGGTCGATATGGAGAAGTCCGGCGCGCCGCTTGCGCTCGACCTTGCGGGCGGCCTTGCGGCCTTCATCGATGCGCGCGCCGCCTTTGGCGACGGCGCCGCCGTCACGCGCGTGATCCACGGCGCGGGCGAGCGCGTGCTTCTCGTCAATATGACCGGCCAGCCGCTCCCGGCCCGCCTCTCACGGACGCCCGATACGCCCCTTGCGCTGACTGCGAAGACGGCGCTCAAACGCTTCTTCGGCGCCGCCGGCCAGCTTTCCCTTCCCGTTGCGGCGGAGAAAGGCGACCGACTTATCGCGTTCGGCGCCGACGCGACTCTTCTCTCCAAGAGCGGCCGCGTCTTGCGCGGGAACGACATTGCGCTCGACGGCGATGGGGAACTCGTCCTCGACTACAAGCCCGGCCTTGTCGCCGCTTGGATTGAGCGCGCGGGCGCCGCGCCCTGGCCGCAGCCGGCGGCGCGCGCCGTCGAGTTGCCGCAGCGCATCGCGCTCGAAGGTCCGGCCATGCGCTTCGCCGTCAGGCGCGACGCGCCGGTCATGCTCACGGCCTCGAGCGGCTCGCCCGCGCTCGTCTCTTTCACGCGGAACGGCAAGCGCGAAAGCTTCGCTTATCCCGCCGGCGTGGAATTTCGTCACTACATGGCCGCCGGCGACGCGACGCTCGACATCTATTCGCCGCATGACGGCGCGCTGTCGGGCGCGCTCGACATCGGGGCGCAGAAAGTAATCGAGGCGCATGAAGGCGTGAACGACGCCGTTGCAGCGGCGCCCGGCGCGAGCGTCCTCTTCGCCTTCGAGACGAAGCGCGAAGGCGACATCGGAATCGGCGTTCGCGCGGAGCCGGATCGCGTGAGCGCGCGCCTGATGGATGCGAACGGCAAGGCGCTCGGCGACGGCGTAGGCCAGGTCGTTAAGCTCGCGCCCGGCCGCTACTTCGTCGAAGCGCGCGTACCCGCGGACTCCGCCGCAACCACCATTCGCGCCGCGATCGTCGGCATATCGCCGCCGCCCGCGCGCCCGCCGGAGGAGGTCGTCGCCGATCTCCTCGACAAAGCCGGCCTGAAAAAGAGCAAGTGATTAGCCATGAAAGTCACATCGATGAAAAAGTCGCTTTTCCTTTGCCTTTGCGCGGCGATCTCTTTCGCGCAACCCGCGCGCGCCGAAGCGCCGCCCGTTTTCGACCGAGCGCAACGCGCAGACGGCGCCCGCATTACGCCCGACCGTTTTCTGCGCGCCTATGACCCCCTCACGATTTTCTTCCCCGGCGACACGGGGCCGAAGGCCGGCGGACCGGAAGACAACGCGGCCCGCTACGCCGCCATCTCGCCGCAGCAAGCCGGCGAATGGCGCTGGATCGGCGCGCGCGCCTTGCAGTTCCGGCCGGCGGAGCCGTGGAAGCCTTTGTCGCGCGTGACGGTGAAAAGTGGCGGCGCCGAGCAGAAGCTTGTCGCGCTCCTGCCGACGCCGACCTCCACCAATCCCGCCGACGGCGCCGATCCCACGCCGGAGCTCACCCAGATCGCCCTCACTTTCGCGCAGCCGCTCGATGCCGCGGCGCTCGCGCGGCTGATCACGCTGGAGCTGCGGCCCGCGCCGGGCGTGTCGCCGCTGAGCGGACAGATCTTGAGTCCCTCGGCCTACGACATTCGCGCCCTGGAGCGAAAAGAGTCCGGCGCCGAACAGACTTATGTGCTGCGCCTGCGCGACGGCGTCAGCGACGGCCGCGTCGTCATTCTGCGCCTCAAACTCTCCGACGAGCCCGGCCTCGACGACGAGACGTATGAGCTGCGCATCCGCACGGCCCTGCCTTTCGCCGTGAGCGAGGCGACCTGCGGACGCGGCTGGAGCGACGACAATCTCGGCGGCGTGCTGCGCTGCGCCGCAAATGGCGACGTTCCGGCGCCCGAGAGCGGCGACGAGGAAAGCGGCGAGGCGTCGACCTACATCCCGACCGCCAAGCGCCGCCTGACCTTGAGCCTCAACGCGGAGCCCGAGACGCTCGACATCCTCCATGCGCGCGAAGCCCTGCGCATCACGCCGCCGGTTGACGACCTGGCCGTCGAGACGGATTCGAGCCATCTGAAAATCACCGGCAAATTTCTTTCCGACAAGGTCTATGAACTCGCCATCGCGCCCGGGGCGCTGAAGGACAAACGCGGCAGGCCCTTCGCCTCGGCCTTCACGCAGCGCTTCGCCTTCACGCGCGACAACCCGTCCCTGCAATGGGACGCGGGATATGGCGTCGTCGAGCGTTTCGGCGCGCAGCTTCTACCGCTGCGCGGGCGCGGCTACGATCGCGCGGACATTCGCGTGCATGCGATCGATCCGATCGCGCGCGACTTCTGGCCCTTCCCCGAAAAGGGCGTGGAGACCAATGACGACGACGAGCCGCCGCTGCCCGGCAACGAGCCGAAGCGCTGGAGTGAGAGCGGCAATATCGAAGTCGACGCCATCAAGGCGCGCATCAAGACGCTCGGTTCGCCGGCGGTCTCGCGTCTCGTCGATCTCCCCATCAAGCGCAATGGTCCGGACGCCAAATTTGGCGTCGACATGAAAGACGATTTCGCGCGCATCGCCGGGCGCGAGCAGCCGGGAACCTATCTCGTGGGGCTGCGCGCGGTCGACGCCAGCAGCCGCAAATGGCTGCGCGTTCAGGTCACCGACCTCTCTCTCTCCGCCATCGAGGAGCCGACGCGCGTGCGCTTCGCCGTCACTTCGCTCTCGACCGCGCAGCCTGTCGCCGGCGCGCAAATTCGCGTCGAGGGCGTGAAGGACGACAAGTTCATCGCGCTCGCCACGGGAACGACCGACGCCAACGGCTTCTTTTCCTGGACCCCGAACAAGCGCGGCGACGGCGAATTGCGCCGCGTCGTCGTCAGCAAGGGGCTCGATACGCTCGTGATCGACCCCGACAGCGCGCCCTCGGAATATGCGAAGGAGCTCTGGTCCAAACCCGAAACGCAATGGCTCTCCTGGGTCTCGGAGACAGACCCGCAGCGGACCGAAAAGCCGCGCACGCTCTGCCATGTCTTTTCCGAACGGCCGATCTATCGGCCGGAAGAGACCGCTCACATCAAAGGCTTCGTCCGAACTTACAATGGCGGCGCGCTGAAGCTCACGAAGACCGGCGGAACGCTCGTCGTCACCGCGCCCAACAATCAGGAATGGCGCATTCCGGTGAAGCTCGACGCGAGAGGGAGCTTCTATCACAAGTTCGACGCACAAACTCCGGCGACCGGCGACTATTCGGTGAAATTCGAACCCGACGCGACGCCGAAGAAAGAAGCGACGAAGGAGGGCAAGGAAGGCGAAGAAGGCGCCGAAAGCGAAAGCGCCGAGGCGGCTCCGCAGGACAATTACTGCGGTCAGTTCACCTTCAAGAAGGAGGCCTACCGCCTGCCGACTTTCGAGGTCGTCCTTAACGCGCCGCAGACGGTCGCGCTCGACGGAGCCTTCGACGTCGATCTGCTGGCGCGCTATTTCGCGGGCGGGCTCGCCGCGGATCGCCCGGTCAAGTGGCGCGCCGCGCAATTTCCGCATGTCTTCACGCCGCCGAATCGCGAGAGCTATCTCTTTTCGACAGACGCGCGCTTCTCGGGCGACGGCAAGTTCAAGTCGACCGCCGTTCTGGAGCGCGACGCGCGCACCGACGCCGGCGGCGCCGCCCGCATGACCTTCGACACGACGATCGAGCCCACCGCCCAGCCGCGCCGCTACTCCATAGAGGCGACGGTCACGGGCGATGACGGTATTGAAGTCCGCAACGTCCAGAACGTCATCGCGCTGCCGCCCTTCGTGCTCGGCGTGAAGACGCCGCGTTATGTGGAGAAGCCCGGCGCAGTAACGCCGGAACTGATCGCCGTCGACGGCAAAGGAGAAACGATTGCGGGCCTCGAGATGACCCTGCGTCTTATCAGACGCAACTGGATCTCGACGTTGCAGGCGAGCGACTTCGCTCAAGGCGCGGCGAAATATGTCACGCAGGTTCAGGATGAAACGATCCTCGAACGCAAGGTGACGAGTGCGAAGGACGCCCAGAAGATCGAGCTCATGACGAAAGACGCGGGCGTCTATGTCGTGCAGCTCGAAGCCTATGACAAATTGAAGCGCCGCCAGCAGGTGAGCGTCGATTTCTTCGTCGGCGGCGACACGCCCGTCACCTTCGCCCGGCCGCCCGCCGCGTCGGCGACGGTGACCGCCGACAAGGAGAAATACGCGCCGGGCGAAACCGCGACGCTCGTTATCCAGTCGCCCTTCCAGAACGCCCGCGCGCTCGCCATCGTGGAGCAGCCGAACGGCGTCTACGATTACAGCTTCGTCGACGTCGCCAATGGCTTTGGCCGCTTTTCGCTGCCCGTGAAGAAAGAGCAGACGCCGAAGCTCGCCGTGCATTTTCTGATCATGCGCGGGCGCCTCAAGGACAGCGCGCCGCAGCCCTCGGCCAATTTCGACCAGGGCAAGCCCGCCACCGTCGCCTCCACCAAGTGGATCGAGGTGACGCCGGTGAAGAACATCTTGAACGTGAAGCTCGAAGCGCCCGGCAAGGCGCGGCCGGGCCAGGACGTCGAAGTGACGCTTAAGCTCACCGACGACGCCGGCAAGCCGATTTCCGGAGAAGCGACCTTCTGGATGGTCGATCAGGCCGTTCTGTCGCTCGCGAAGGAACGCCCGCTCGATCCGCTGCCGGATTTCATCGTGGCGCGCGAAACCAAGATGGCGGCGCGCGACACGCGCAACATGGCCTTCGGCGTCATTCCGCTCGAGGAAATCGCGGGCGGCGACGGCGATCTGCAGGAATGGGGCGCGGAAAACAATATTTCCGTGCGCAAGAATTTCACGCCCGTGCCGATTTATCTGCCAAGCGTGAGGGTCGGCGACGACGGCGTCGCGAAAATCAAGGTCGCGCTCCCCGACACGCTCACCGTCTTCAAGCTGCGCGCCAAAGCGACGAGCGGCCCCGATCGCTTCGGCGCCGCCGGCTCTGAAATGCTCATCCGCCAGGAGCTCGTAGCGCAGCCCGCTCTGCCGCGTTTCATCCGCCCGGGCGACGCGTTCGACATCGGCCTCGTCGCGCGCATCGTGGAAGGCCCCGGCGGCGGCGGCAAGGCTGCGGTCGCCGCGCCGGCCCTGAAGCTCGGGGGCGATAGCGCCCGCAAAATCGAATGGGCGCAAAACAAACCCGTGCGCGTCGATTTGCGCGCCGAGGCGCCCGCGTCGCTGGAGGAGAGCGTCGAACTCAATTTCCGCATCGATCGCGACGCCGACCGCGCCAGGGACGCCGTGGCGATCGACCTCCCGGTAAAGCCCGACCGAGAGCCGACAAGGAAATATGAAGTGGTCGAAATCGCGCCCGGGGAAACCAGGACGCTCGCCGCCACGGGGGAAGCGCCGCGCGCCCGGACCTTCAAACGCGACATCGTCGTCGCGGCGGACCCAGCGCTGGTTAAGCTCGTCGCCGGCCTGAACATGCTCGTCGATTATCCTTACGGCTGCACGGAGCAGCGGCTCGCGCTCGCACGCGCGGGCCTGTCGCTCAAGGGCTTCGCGCCCATTCTCTCGGCGGGGGGCTTGCAGGATCGCGTCTCGTCGAGCGTTAAGAGCGCGGCGACGCAGATCGAGCAGTCGGTCGACGGCGACGGACTCGTCGCCTTCTGGCCACGCGCGCGCGGCAATGTCTCGCTCACCGCCTGGGCCTACGCCTTCCTCGCGCGCGCCGATCGCGCGGGCGAACCGGTGGACAAGACGCTGATGGAGCGCCTCGCCGGCATCTTGAAGCTCTCCCTGCGCGCCGATTATTCGCGCCTTCTCAACGGAGAGGAAATGCGCGAACGCGCGGCGGCGCTCGCCGCGCTCGCGGAAGGCGGCAAGCTGGACGAATCCTATGTCGCCGAATTCGCACGACGCGCGGATTTCCTGCCCAATGAGAGCGTCGCGGAAATGGCGGCGGCGGCGGCGCGCCTGCCTAATGTCGACCAGCGAATCCTCGCCTCCCTGATGGAGACCATGTGGAGCCGCGTGAAATTCTCGAACCGCGGCGGCGTACAGATCTATGCGGGACTGGCCGGCGAGAGCGCGTCAGATTTCATCCTGCCCTCCGAGACGCGCAATCTTGCGGAAATGCTCCGCGCGGCGGCGCTTGTCTCGCCTGCCGATCCGCGCGCGCCCGTTCTGCGGGACGCGCTGCTTCGCCTCGGCGAGGGCGAGGGCTGGGGCACGACAAACGCAAACGCCAGCGCAATCGAGGCGCTCGCTGAAGGCTGGCGCCGCCCCGTGACGCCGATCAGCGTCGCCTTCACGCAAGGCGGCGCGCCGGTGAGCGTTACGATCGACGCCAACAACCCGGTCGCGCGCCATGTCGCCGATAAGGATGCGCCGCTGACGATCGCCAACGAGTCCAACGCGCCGCTCATCGCCCTTGTCGAAACGAGCTACATGCCCGCCGAGGCCGGCGCAAAGGCAAAGCCCGAGAGCGAAGGCTTTGTCATCACGCGGCGGAGCTGGCGCGTTAAGAACGGGCAGGCGCCGGAAAAGCTGGAGACGAAGGACGGCGTTCTGAACGTCAATCAGGGCGACGTCATCGAGGAGACGGCGGAAGTGGCGAATCCGGAGGATCGCACCTACGTCGCGATCTCCCTGCCGCTCGCTGCGGGCTACGAGCCGCTCAATCCCAACATCGCCACAGCCCCCGCAGAAGCGCAGCCTTCCGGCGCGCCGACGCTCGCGCCGACCTGGGTGTCCTATGGCGACGACCGCGTGCTTTACGCCTACGACTCTCTGCCGAAGGGCAATTACCGCTTCGCCTTCCGCCTCAAGGCGCAGACGCCCGGTTCTTATACGCAGCCGCCCGCGCTCGCCGAGACGATGTACAAGAAGGGCGTTCGCGGCCAGAGCGCGGGCGCCCGCGTGGAAATCGCGAAGCAGCCATGAGTCGCACCGCGCTTCTCGCCGCGCTCGCCGTCGCCCTGACGACGCTGCGCGGCGGGACGATGGTCATGGAGGAAGCGGCGAACGACGCCGGTCTCGTCGCGCCGCCTGCGAGCCAGATCGTCTATGACCGGAACGGCGTCTTCCTCACGCAGATTGGCCGCACAATGCGGGGCGAAAAAGGCGAGAAGCGCGTCGATTACGGCTACTGGCCACTCGAACGCATCCCGGATCGCGTTGCGGCGGCGACGCTCATCCTCGAAGACAGGCGCTTCTTTGCGCATCCCGGCATCGACGTCAGAGCCGTGCTGCGCGCGCTGAGGAACAATTTCTCTCATCGCCGCCGCATGGAAGGCGCCTCGACGATCGCCATGCAGGTCGCGCGCATGCAGGCGCCGGCGCAACGTGATTACATTCACAAGCTGTGGGAAGCGGCGACTGCGCTCGCGATCATCGCGCGCAATGGGCGCGAAGCCACGCTCGCACATTATCTGCGACTGGCGCCGTACGGGCTCGGAAGCCACGGAATCGCGCACGCCGCGCGCTTCTATTTCGACAAGCCCGTCGACGATCTCTCATGGGCGCAGGTTGCGCTCCTCGCCGCCATTCCGCAATCGCCCGGCCGCATGAACGTCACGCGCGAGAGCGGCCTGCGCCTTGCGAAAGAGCGGGCGGGCTACGCAATCGCACAGCTCGAAAAACAAGGGACGCTGGACGCCACGCAAGCCGAAATGGCGCGACGGGAGCTTGCGGCGATGAAGCCTTTCGAGGCGAAGCGCCGTCCAGAAACGCTGCATCTCGTCCTGCGCTACGAACGGCTTGCGCGCGAGGGCCGCGTGCATCCGGCGTCGCTTTCCGATCAACGCATTCACGCGACCATCGATCTTTCGGCCGAGCGCGACGCGGCGCAGCTCGCGCGACGTTATCTCTCGATCTTCCGCAACGCCGGCGCACGGCAAGTCGCCGTCATGGTCGCCGAGCGCGGGACGAACGCGGTGATCGTCGATGTCGGCTCGGTCGGATACAACGATCCGCGCGCCGGCGCCTTCGATTTCACGCGGGTGACGCGTTCGCCCGGCTCGACGCTCAAGCCCTTCATCTACGCGCTTGCACTGGAGCGCGGCGCGATCAAGGCTACGGATCTGCTCGACGACGTCGCCGACGGGGCCTCCGGCGTCGCCAATGCCGACGGGCTCTATCTCGGCCCCATGACCCCGCGGCAGGCGCTCGCCAATTCGCGCAACGTGCCGGCGACGAATCTGCTGCGTCGCGTGGGGCTGGAAGCGAATTTCAACTTTCTGCACGAACTTGGGCTGCATGATCTCGAAGCGACCCCTGACAGCTTCGGCGTCTCGATGGCGATCGGCGCCTTGCCGACACGGCTGGAAGATCTGATGCGCGCCTATGCGGCGCTCGCCGATGACGGCGTGATGCGCGACCTCTCCTTTGCGCGCGGAGAAAAAAAGGCGCCGCCGCGCCGCGTCATGTCGCTCGATACGGCGCGGCTTATCACGTCCTTTCTTTCCGATCCGCAGGCGCGACTCCCTTCCTTCCCGCGCTACGGGCCGCTCGAATATCCCTTCGCGGTCGCGGTGAAGACAGGCACGTCTCAAAACTATCGCGACGCCTGGACGCTCGCCTATTCGCATAGATATATCGTCGGCGTGTGGCTCGGACGCGGCGACGCGAATGGGATGCGCGGGCTCGCCGGCGCCAATTCCGCCGCTCGTCTCGTCCACGCCATGATGGTGAAGCTGCACGGCGCCAAGCCCGGCGAGATTGCGCCGGAGACATTTGCGCCGCCGCCGGAGCGCATCGCGATCGACCTTTGCCGCGCAGATGCGGGCGCGGGCTGCGCGCAGGCCCTGCGTGAATGGGTGAAGCCCGGAGAAGTCGGCTCGGCTTCGGTTGCGTCGTCCGCCGCGCCGCTCGAAGACGCCGCGCTGACCGACGCCGCGCTCGTCATCGCTACGCCCGAGCACAATATGCATGTGTGGCGCAATCCCGAGCAGCCGGCGCATCTCAACAAGCTGGCGTTGAAGCTCGCTAATGGCGGCAAGGACACGCAGATCGTCTGGATCGTCGACGGCGCCCCTTTCACGGTCGCGCAGGCGGACGAAACCGTCTTCTGGCCCATGACCCCCGGCGCGCATCGCATACAGGCAAGACTGGCGCTGGCCCCGGCAGCGTCACGGCCTGTGCGGGTGATTGTGGAGTGACCTCCTCACCCCGCGAAATAAGCCTCCAAAATCCTTTCATACACCGCCGTCAGCGCGTCGATATCGGCGACGCGCGCATTCTCGTCGACGGCGTGGATCGTCTCATTGGTGAGGCCGAATTCGACGACGGGGCAGTCGCGCGTGATGAACCGCGCATCCGAAGTGCCGCCACTCGTGGAAAGCTCCGGCGTCAAACCGGTCACGTCCTTCACTGCGTTCGACACGAGCGAGGTGAATTCGCCGGGTTCGGTGAGAAACGACACGGCGTTGCTCGGCAAAAATACGAGGTCGACTTTCGCTGCGCCCGCCGCCTTCTTCACAATGGCCGCGATGCGCTCGCGCAGCGTCTCCAGAGTCCAGGCGTCGTTGAAGCGCACATTGAATTGCGCGCGCGCTTCGGCCGGGATCACGTTCACCGCCGGATTGCCGACGTCGATCGACGAGACCTCCAGATTGGTGCGATCGAAATGCGCCGTGCCCTTGTCGAATTCGTAGTCCGAAAGCGCCGCGACGATCCGCGCAATCACCGGCACAGGATTTTCGGCGCGATGCGGATAGGCGACGTGGCCCTGCTTGCCGATGACGCTTATCCTACCGTTGAGCGAGCCGCGCCGGCCGATCTTGATTGTATCGCCCAGCGCATTGACGTTCGTGGGCTCGCCGACAATGGCGTGGTCGAATTTCACGCCCCGCGCGCGCGCCCAGTCGAGCATCTTCGCCGTGCCGTTGATCGACGGGCCTTCCTCGTCGCCGGTCAAGAGGAAGGAGAGCGTCCCCTTCGGCGCGCCATGGCGCTCGATATAGCTCGCCGTCGCGGCCATGAAGGCGGCGATCGCGCCCTTCATGTCGCTAGCGCCGCGGCCGTAAAGAACGCCGTTCGCTATCTCCGGCTCGAATGGATCACAACGCCAGCGCGCGAGGTCGCCCGCCGGCACAACGTCGGTATGGCCCGCGAAGACGAGATGCGGCGCGCCCGAGCCGATGGTGGCGAAGAGATTGTCCACGTCCGGCGTGCCGGGTTCGGTGAAGAGAAGCCGGTGCGTCTCGAAGCCCACGGCCTTCAGCGCGCCTTCGACGACATCGAGCGCGCCGGCGTCTGCAGGCGTGACCGAGGGGCAGCGGATGAGATCGCGCGTGAGGGAGACGGCGGGAGAGAGCGACATGGTTAGAAAGCCTTCGGCAGACCGGCCTGTTTCAAGACTTCATTCGCGGTATGGCGCGACTTGGTCGTGCGCGGCAATGAGAAGTTTCGGCCGGTGACGGGACTATGCCGGATTTCTTGGCTGCCCTTCCCGGGCCTTGCCCTCCGGCGCCCCGCCGCGAGCAGCGGCGCGACAAGCTGCGGATAAAGGTCCGCCATCAGCCGGCGGCAAGAGCCAGACGCGTCCCAGCCTTGAAAGTCAAGGAGACGTCGCCACCGAACCCGTCGTTCAGGTCGAGCAGTTCGGGTAGAACGGCGCGGACTTCGTCGATCATGGCCTGCCAGGACTCGGCCTCAACCACCAAGCCAGACGCATCCCGGCTGGCGGCGATCCAGACATGGGCGTTATCGTCCCACTGCGCGTCAATTTGGATGAGTCTGGCCATGGAAGAAAATTCGCCCATCGACCGCCTTTGTCAAGCAAGCTCAAACCTCGCGGCTCTCCCTGAACCCCAGCTCGTAGACCGTCCACGCAATCACGCCGAGCAACACCGCGTCCACCCCCCACACCCAGTAGATCGGCATGACCTCCGCCACGCGCGGCTGCAACCAGCGCGTCGCGCCGTCGATCAAGGCGACGAGCGGCGCCAGGCCGGCGAGCGCGACCGGCCATTCCCAGCCAATGTCCCGGAAGCGCTTGGCGGAGAGATTCACATAGCTCACCGCCACGATCAAGATGACAAAGGCGTAGAGAAGGACGAAGGCGTAGGCAAGGGCCGTCATCGGAACGAAAAACGGGTCTTTCGCGAGATCATGCGCGGTATAGGGCGAGAGAAACAGCCAAATGACCGCGAAGGGCGCGATGACCCAGGCGAGCGCGCCCACGCCCCACGCCCAGGCGGCGCGATCGATCCGCCCCTGCTCGGTGCGGTAGAGGAAGCGGATGCGCTCGGCGTCGATGGCCATCAGTCCCTCAGAAGCTCATTGATGCCGGTCTTGGAGCGCGTCTGCGCGTCGACCGTCTTCACGATCACGGCGCAATAGAGCGAGGGGCCGGGCTCGCCATTGGGAAGAGGCTTGCCGGGCAGGTTGCCGGAAACCACGACGGAATAAGGCGGCACATGCCCCACATAGATCCTGCCGGAGGCGCGGTCCACGATCTTGGTCGAGGCGCCGATGAAGACGCCCATGGAGAGCACCGAGCCCTTGCCGACGACCACGCCCTCGACGACTTCCGAGCGCGCGCCGATGAAACAGTCGTCCTCAATGATGGTCGGATTCGCCTGCAGCGGCTCCAGCACGCCGCCAATGCCGACGCCGCCGGAGAGGTGCACGTTCTTGCCAATCTGCGCGCAGGAGCCGACCGTCACCCAGGTGTCGACCATGGTCCCCGCATCGACATAGGCGCCGAGATTGACGAAAGACGGCATGAGGATCGCGCCCGGCGCGACATGGGCCGAATGGCGCACGATGGCGCCCGGCACGGAGCGGAAGCCCGCGGCGCTATGCTCTCCAGCGCCCCAGCCCACGAATTTCGACGGAACCTTGTCCCACCAGGTGGCGCCGCCGGGGCCGCCCGCAATGACCGTCATGTCGTTGAGGCGGAAGGAGAGCAGCACGGCCTTTTTGAGCCACTGATTGACCTTCCAACTCTCCGGGCCCTCCTTGCCCTCGATCTTCTCGGCGACGCGCAGCTTGCCGGAGTCGAGCAGGCGCAGCGCGCTGTCGACGGCGCGGCGTATGTCGCCCTGAGTCTCCGTATTGATATTAGCGCGATCCTCGAAGGCGGCGGTGATGAGGGTCTCGAGTCCCGTGTGCGGCATGAGCGTCCCGTAATGTGTGAAGTCTGAGCCGGGTTTGTAGGGGTCTGGCGAGGGGAGTCAACCGGGGGAGGGTCTCCGCCACGCCTGAGGGAGCGCGCGGACCCGGCGCCGGCGCGGCGCAAAAAAATCCGCGCCTGAAATCAGGCGCGGATCGGATTTCACCAGAAAGGGATGGCGAACCTAACCCCGATTAAGGGCAGCCTGCCGTCGGGTCGGCGCAATAGACCACGTTGGTCCAGCCGAACACTTTAGGCGTGCGCGTGTCGATCGTCAGGCGCAGCCACTCGGCGGGCACATTGGTCGAACCCTCAACGGTGATCCGCGTCAGATTGGGGACTGGCGGCGCGCCGTGGATCTGGCCGGTCGCGCTCATGGGGTCCGCGAGCGGCTGATCGGCGCCGTAAAGATGCGAGTCGCCGTTGATGAGCAGGACAGGGCGGCCGAAGGCGATGGCCAAACGCGCAAGCTCCCGCACGAAGGGCGTGTAGGCGGAGAGGCCGTCGCCGCCCGGCAGGAGAGCCGCGGGATCCCACATGTCGGCCTGCAGGCCGATCACCATCGCCTTCGCATGAGCCTGCGCGGCATATTGGAAGGCCGCCTGCAGCCAGCGAATGTCCGCGTCGGTGCGGTGCGCGATTTCGGCGCTATGCGCGGGCACATTTTCAAAGCCGTTCGTCCAGGCGAGCGTATCGTTGTTGGAGCCGGGCATATTCAGGGTCACGAAGACCGTCTTTCCGTCCCGCCACAACACGTTTTCGACATAGTCGGCGTCGGTCGGATGCTGAGGATCGAAATGCTGGGCCTGGCTATAGACCAGCTTGTCCGTGAGGCCGAGCGTGTGCCCCGGCCGCGAGAAAAACAGGCTGCGAACGTTCGCGAGTTCCTTGAGCGGGTCGCCGCTCTTGAGCTCCTTCGTTTTGTGGCAGTCGGTCCACTCATTGTCGCCCGGCGTGTAAACGAAGGGAGCCTGGAATTTTTGGAAATTCGCGAAAATCGCCTGGTTCCAGCCAGGATTCGCGTCCGGGAGCGTCGGAAGGATGCCGGCGCTCGTGCAAGGCATGCTGCCGGAGTGAATGTCGCCCACATGCAGGACAAGGCTCACCTCCTTGTCCGAATTGACCGATTCGATCAGCCGCGGCGCGGCGTTCAGCAGGTTGGTGTTATAGGGCCAGTCGCCGAAGGCGGCGATGACGATACGCTTCTCCCCATCGTCGCCGAAAATGTCCTGGTCCGCGCAAGCCGGCGAACAGGAGAAAGACAGCGCGGCAAGCAGCGCGCCCGATAGCATCCGTTTCATGTGCCCCCCAATTTGTCAGCCTTCGGGGCGCATGCGATCGTCGCCCGGAATGGCGAAGGCCAATTACGGTCGCCACATAACAGCCGGATGTCGTTTTCGTGCCGCCTGGATGACGCTTCGCGGCTACAAACGTATGCTTTCCATGAACGCAACGAGGTCATCCGTCGCAAAATCGATATGCGGCTCGTCGCCGCTCGGGATCTCCCAGGCCTCGCGCTCTACCGCTTCTCCCGCGGCGGGGAGCACCAGCACCGTCGTCATCCCGCGCCGGTGCGGCACGACAAGATTGCGCGGCAAGTCCTCGAAGAGCGCGGAGCGCCCTGGGTCGACTTTCAGCCGGTCGAAAAAGCGCTCATAGGCGGCTTCCTCCGGCTTTGCGATGAAATCGGCTGCGATGATGTCGAATATGTCTTCGAAAAGATGATCGATCCCGAGCTGTTTCGCCGTGGCGACCGCATGATGGCGCGAGCCGTTGGTCAGGATCAGCTTGCGACCCGGCAGCGCGGCGATGGCCTCGGCCAGCGAATGATTATGCGTCAGCGACGATCGGTCGATGTCGTGGACATATTCGAGATAATATTCCGCATCGACGCCATGCTCGATCATCAATCCACGCAGCGTCGTCCCGTAGCGCAGATAATAATGCTTCTGCAGCGCCCGTAACGAAATGGCGTCCAGGCCGAAGAGCCGCATCATGAAGAGCGTGATGCGCGCGTCGATCTTGGGCCAGAGATCGGCCGTCTGCGGATAGAGCGTGTTGTCGAGATCGAACACCCATGTGTCGATGTGCGAGAAGCGCGCGCCTAGTCCCTTCTCCGCGCCCGCGGGGAGAGGGTTAGGGTGAGGGGCGAAGCCCTTGGTCATGAAGCCGCTCGATTCTTTGCCATACGCGACGAGCCTCACCCTAGCCCTTTCCCCGCGCGCGGGGGCCTGCGGGGAGAGGGAATAAGGAGCCGCCTTCTCATCACCGCGTAATCAGCGTGCCGGCGCCGTGATCGGTCAGCAATTCGATCAGCACCGCATGCGGCAGTTTGCCGTCGAGAATGACGACGCCCTCCACGCCGCGCTCGATGGCGTACATGCAGGTCTCGACCTTGGGGATCATGCCGCCCGTGATGACGCCGTCGGCGATGAGCCCGGGAATGTCGGCGACCCTCAATTCGCGGATCAGCTCCTTGTTCTTGTCGAGCACGCCGGGCACGTCGGTCAGAAACAGGAGGCGCTTGGCGCCGAGGGCGCCGGCGATGGCGCCGGCGAATGTGTCGGCGTTGATGTTGAAGCTCGCGCCGCCCGGCCCCTGCGCGACCGGCGCAAGCACGGGAATCAGTTCGCGGCCGAGCACCTGGTCCAGCACGGTCGTGTCGACCCTGTCGGGTTCGCCCACATAGCCGAGGTCGACGCCGTCGGGACGCTCCAGCTTCTTGGCCGTCAACAGACGGCCGTCCTTGCCGGTGAGGCCGATGGCGCGGCCCCCTTCGGAATTGATGTGGCCGACGATCTGCTTGTTGATCGCGCCCGCCAGCACCATTTCGACGATGCCCATGGTCTCGCCGTCCGTGACGCGCAGCCCGTCCGCGAATTTCGACTCGACCCCCAGCCGATTGAGCATGGCGCCGATCTGCGGGCCGCCGCCATGCACCACGACCGGGTTCACGCCCGATTGTTCGAGCAGCACCATATCGCGCGAGAAGTTGCGCGCGACCTCGTCATCGCCCATGGCGTGGCCGCCATATTTCACCACGACGATGGCGTCGTCGTAGCGCAGCATATGCGGCAGCGCCTGCATGAGGATGCGGGCTTGGGCGAGCGCGCTTTCGGCGGTGTCGGTCATGGGAAATCCTGATCGTTGGCGCTGGTCACGCCCCCTCCCGGTCCTTCCCCCGTTTTGGGAGAGGAGCGCGCTCACGACCAGCTTTCCAGCACGGCCGACAAGCCCCGAATCTGCTCCCTCTCCCTCTAAACGGGAAAGGGCTGGGGTGGGGGTAAGCGCGAATTAGCGCCAACCGCTCGACATATTCAAGGCCCGCGCTCCGCCAATAAGCGCGCCACCGCGCCGCGCAATGCGGGAATCCCCTCCCCCGTATGCGAGGAAGTGAAGACGATCTCCGGATATGCGGCCGGGCGCTTCGCGAGCGCCTCCATCGTCGCGGCGACCACGGAAGCGCGCTCAGCGACTTTCACCTCGTCATGCTTTGTCAGTACGATCTGATAGGAGACGGCCGACTGATCGAGGAGATCAAGCATGTCCGCGTCGACCGGCTTCAGACCACGGCGCGCGTCGATCAGGACGAAGACGCGGACCAGCGCGGCGCGGCCTCGCAGATAGTCGCGCATCAGCGCGCCCCAGTTCGCGACCTTCTCCTTGCCGACCGCCGCATAGCCATAGCCGGGCATATCGACGAGGCGGAGCCGTTCAGCGCCGGGCTGACCGCCGAGCGCGAAGAAATTGAGTTGCTGCGTGCGGCCGGGCGTATGCGAGACGCGGGCGAGCGTCTTGCGGTTGGTGAGCGCGTTGAGGAGCGACGATTTGCCAACATTGGAACGGCCGGCGAAGGCGATTTCGGGAGGTCCGAGCGGCGGCAGATCGCCGGCCGTCGCGCTCGCGAAGATGAAGTCGCACGGGCCGGCGAAAAGGCGCCGGCCGTCTTCGAGGAAGTCGGTCATGGCAGTCGGCAGCCGGCGGTCGGCAATCGGCGGCCAACCGACTGCCGACCGCCGAAGCCCGATCGCCCTTGTCTCACGCCAGCCCGAAGGATTTGCGGAGATTGTCCCACAATTCGAACTTTACGCCGGCGCGCTTCATGATGATGCCCTGCTGGATGATGGAGAGGAGATTGTTCCATGACCAGTAGATGATGAGGCCCGAGGCGAAGCTGCCCATGGTGAAGGTGAACATTACCGGCATCCAGGCGAACATGGTTTTCTGGATTTCATCCGTCGGCTCTGGATTCATCTTCATTTGCAGCCACATGGTCACGCCCATGACGAGCGGCCAGACGCCGAGCGCCAGATAGGGGCCGATGAAGGCGGCATGGGTCGGGTCGAAAGGCAGCACGCCGAAGAGGTTGAAGACGTTGGTCGGGTCCGGCGCCGAAAGGTCCTTGATCCAGCCGAAGAACGGCGCGTGGCGCATTTCGATCGTCACCACGAGCACCTTGTAGAGCGAGAAGAAGACCGGGATTTGCAGCAGCACCGGCAGACAGCCGCTCGCAGGATTCACCTTCTCCCGCTTGTAGAGCTCCATCTGCGCCATGTTGAAGCCGTGCTTGTCGTCGCCGTATTTCTCCTTCAGCTCTTTGATCTTGGGCTGAATTTCCTTCATCTTGGCGATCGACTGGTAGCTCTTGTTGGCGAGTGGCAGGAAGGCGAGCTTCACGATGACCGTGACCGCGAGGATCGCGACGCCGAAATTGCCGAAGAGCTTGTAAAGGAAGTCGATCAGCTTAAACATCGGCTGAGTGATGAAATAGAACCAGCCCCAGTCGATGAGATAGCCGAAGCGCTTCAGGCCTGGATTGGCGGCGTAGGCGTTGAGCAGGTCGACTTCCTTGGCGCCGGCGAAGACGTAGGTCGTCGTCTCGGCCGTCGCGCCGGGCTCGACTGTCTTCGGCTCGCTGACCGTGTCGGCCTGATAGGTCTTGGTCGCGCCGCCCATTGCGACGTAGCGCGCTTCGAAAGCGGCGTTCTGCTCGGGCGCGACGACGGCGCCCCAATATTTGTCGGTGAAGCCGACCCAGCCGCCGATTCCCTTGAAAGTCTTGGTGTAGTTCGGCTCCTTTTCGATCTTGTCGTAGGTCACTTCCTGGCTGACGTCGCCGATCGTGCCGACAAAGCCCTCATGCAGGGCCGCATAGCCCGCCGACGGCGGGTGGCCGATGCGCGCGACGCGCGAGAAGGTGTAGAGCGTGACCGGCCTGCCGGACTTGTTCTCGACGCTCTCCTTGATCGTGAAAAGATATTCCTCGTCGACGGAGATCGCGCGCTTGAAGACGAGGCCCTGGCCGTTATCCCAGGTCAGCGTCACCGGCTTGCCGGGGGCAAGCCTGTCGGAATCGGCGGTCCAGAGCGTCTCGGTCGTCGGCAGCGACGGCGCGCTTTCGGTCTCGCCGGTCAGATAGCCCATCTCGGCGTAATAGGCCCCCGGCGCGTCCTCGGGCGTGAGGAGCGTGATGATCGGGCTCGCCGGGTCGACGGTCTGATGATAGGCCTTCAGCGACACGTCATCGATGCGACCGCCCTTGAGCGCGATCGAGCCGGCGAGCGAGCGCGTGTCGATCGTCACGCGCGGGCTCAGAGCGAGCGCTTCGGCGCGGGACAGAACCGCCGGCTTCGCGGGCGCGACGGCCCCGGCCCCGGCCCCGGCCCCGGCCCCGGCCTTGTCGGGCGCGCCGAGCTTCGGAATCTTCGCCATGCGCTGCTGCTCGATCTGCGCCTGCCGCTGACGCTCCATCTCGGGAAAGGCGTAGAAATAGTCCCACAGGCCGATGAAAATCAGCGACATCGCCGCGGCCATGAGCATGTTTTTTGTATTTTCCTTCATGACGCAGCAGGCCTGTCTTTTGGTTTGCGCCGGGCTTTCGCGGCGTGGCGCTCGTCGAGCCGCGCGAAGCCTTCGGCCATTTGAGTGACGATTTCGGCGAAGGGCGCGTCGAGCGCCCCCCGCCGGGCGACAAACACGTAGTCGCGGCCCGGCCGCGCGCCAAGGTCTCCGCTTATCCGGAGCGCCTCTTTCAGACGGCGCCGGATGCGATTGCGCCCGACGGCCCCCGCGACCTTCTTCGTGACGGTGAAGCCGAAGCGGGCGTCGGCCGTCGCGGTCGCCTCTTCCGGCGCCCCCTGCCCCGCCATCTGAACGGTGAACAGACGCGCCGAAAAGCGCGCGCCGGCTTTCGACGCACGCACGAAATCCTGGCGCCGGCGCAGGCGCGCCGGCTTCTTATCTGCTTTCTGCGTTTCGGCGGGGGCGTCCGTCGTCATGGGGGCGTCCGCCTTTGCGTCGATTCGCTTGGGAAGCAGCCTTAGGCCGAAAGGCGCTTGCGGCCACGAGCGCGACGCGCCGCAATCACATTGCGGCCGCCGACCGTGGCCATGCGGGCGCGGAAGCCGTGACGGCGCTTGCGCACGATTTTCGAGGGTTGATAGGTTCTTTTCACCGTTCTTCTCCGCGGGCGACGCGGACATGACGCCGCAATCGCTGTCTTTTCAAAAATACTGGCCGCGGCTTGCGCCCAGGCCGGAAAGGGGACGGCGCTTCCGGCGTCCGCCAAAGCGGCCGCCACAAAGCATTCGCCGCCCCATTTGGAGCGGCGCCGACGGCAGGCATATAGGAGAAAGCCGCGCGTTAAGTCAATGTTGCGGGCAGCGCGTTTTCGCCGAGCAGCGAAGAAAGCGGGCGCCGGAAACCTGATCCCTTACCGCTGCGACAGCTTCTCGACCGACTGCGAGCCGCGCGAGCCCAGCACCACCACGCGGGCGCCGGGCTGGGCCTTGTTATAAAGGTCGATCGCGTCCTGGTTAATCATGCGGATGCAGCCCGAGGATTCGCTGTGGCCGATGGTCCAGGGCTCGTTGGTGCCGTGGATGCGGAACAGCGTGTCCTTGTCGCCCTGCCAGAGATACATGGCGCGGGCGCCGAGGGGGTTTGACGGGCCGCCATGCATCCCCTCGCCGCTCTGAAGCTTGACCATCTTGGCCTTCAGGTCGGGCCGACGCTCGACCATTTCCTTGGGCGGATACCAGTCCGGCCATTCCTGCTTGTTCTTGATCGTGGCGTCCCCGGACCAGACGAAGCCCTCGCGGCCGACGCCCACGCCGTAGCGCGTCGCGCGGCCGCCGCCCTCGACGAAGTAAAGAAAGTGGTTGGACGGATCCACGACGACGGTCCCCGGCGGCTCCTTGGTGGCGTAGGCCACGTTTTTGCGCAGGAATTGCGAGCTGATCTGGCTGAGCTTCACAGCAGGGACGATATGCTCGCCGTCCCGCGTCTCGCCGTAGATCGCGCTGTATTTCGGCTCGGCGGCGTCCGAGCCGAGCGAGGCGCTTCTGGGCGGAGGCTCGAGCGGAAGGGTCTCGACCGGCGCGCGCGCGATCGGGTCCGGCCCGGGCTCGATGGCGGGCGGCGGGGGCTCGATGGCGGGCGGCGGGGGTTCGCGCTCAGATGGCGTGGCGAAGGCCACGGCATTCTGCACGGCGCTCTGGGTCGTGTTGCATCCGGCAAGGCCGGCCGCGACAAACGCCAAAGCCAGCGGCCGGCGGAGAATCCCAATATCCATGGTCAACCCGACTTCGCAAAAGGGGCGGCTCCTCCCTTTTTACGAGAAAAGCCGGCGCTCGGATACAGGCGAGCCGGCGCATGACGCCCGGCTTTCCGGACGGCGGCGCGCGGCGGGCGCCTCACGCATCATTCTTTCGCCAAAATGGCGAATCCGCGACGGCTGAGCGCATGACGTGAATGCGCGGGCCTGCGCGGCGGAGCGCTGTTGCGCCGGACGCGAGAATGATTTGCGTCCGATTGCAGATTTTTGCCTTTGCGCCCTGGAGTCGTGAAAGCGTATAGATTGGAGAAGGCGCGTGATTCGCGCCAGGTCTCTACGCCTTCTGAAGTTGCGTCGCGCGTTCCCCGCTCCAGCCCAAATTAAGACTTTGGGCCGCATTGCGGGCGCAAGTGAAGGTTTATTAACCAATTCCGCTTACCGTCGAAACTAGACGGGAAGAGTCGCGGGACCAGCGATGGTTCGCGGCGGATGCGAGCCGATGCGGCGCGCGTCGTCCTATGGATGATTCGATGGAGCTCGGTGGGGAACCAACATGCGCGTTTTATTGATCGAAGACGACAGCGCGACGGCTCAGAGCATCGAGCTCATGCTCAAATCCGAGAATTTCAACGTCTACACGACGGATCTCGGCGAGGAAGGCATCGACCTCGGCAAGCTCTACGATTACGATATCATCCTTCTCGATCTGAATCTTCCCGACATGTCGGGCTACGAGGTGTTGCGCACGCTGCGCGTCGCGAAGGTCAAGACGCCGATCCTCATCCTTTCGGGCCTCGCCGGCATCGAGGACAAGGTGAAGGGTCTCGGCTTCGGCGCCGATGACTATCTGACCAAGCCCTTTCACAAGGATGAACTCGTCGCCCGCATCCACGCCATCGTCCGCCGCTCCAAGGGCCATGCGCAGTCGGTCATCACCACCGGCGATCTCATCGTCAATCTGGACCAGAAAACGGTCGAGGTCGGCGGCGTCCGCGTGCATCTGACCGGCAAGGAATATCAGATGCTTGAGCTGCTCTCGCTGCGCAAGGGCACGACGCTGACCAAGGAGATGTTCCTCAACCATCTCTATGGCGGCATGGACGAACCCGAGCTCAAGATCATCGACGTCTTCATCTGCAAGCTGCGCAAGAAGCTCGCCAACGCGAGCGACGGCCGCAATTACATCGAGACAGTCTGGGGCCGCGGCTATGTGCTGCGCGAGCCCAACGAAGCCGACGAGCGCATCACCGCGTAACCTCATTCACGTCGTCGCGAAAAAGGCCACTTCAGCGCGAGGTGGTCTTTTCTTTTTTGCTCTCCCGACTGTCGTTGTGACAAGCGAAGCGACAAAGCAATACAGGATTCACAGCGCGGCGCTGGATTGCTTGGCTTCGCTCGCAATGACGAAGAGCCGCGTTCACGCCAGTCGCAAGTGCGGCGGAGCGCGCCGGCGGGCGCGCCATACGCCGTCCTGCGTCACCTGCGTGAAATGCGCATTGGCTTCGTTTACCGGCTCAGCGGCCCCGAGGAAGAGATATCCGCCTTCGTTCAGCGTCTGGCCGAGGCGCGCGAGCACGGCGCGCTTTATCTCGGGCTCGAAATACATCAGCACGTTGCGGCAGAAGATCACGTCGAACCTGCCGAGCCCGGCATAATCGGACAACAGGTTGAAGTCGCGAAAATCGATACGCGCGCGAAGATGCTCGTTGACGCGCCAGCTCTCGCCCTCGCGGTGGAAATAGCGTAGAAGCCGGCTCGTCGAAAGACCGCGCTGGACTTCGAACTGGCTATAGCTGCCGGCGCGCGCGGCCTCGATCGCCGCTGTCGACAGATCCGTCGCGAGCACCTCGAGCGTCCAGCCGCGCAAGGCGCGCGCGTCCTGATCCAGCATCATCGCCAGCGAATAGGCTTCCTGGCCGGTCGAGCATGCTGCGCACCAGAACCGCAGGCGCCGCTCATTGGCGCGCGACGCGATCAACTCCGGCAGGATTTGAGCGCGGAAGTTTTCGAACGGCGTCCGGTCGCGGAAAAAGAGCGTCTCATTCGTCGTCATGGCGTCGATTACGTCCCGCACCAGAATTGAATTGTCCTGACGCTCGAAAGCGGCGACGAGCCCGGCGAGATCAGCAAGGCCGTGCGCGCGCATGACCGGCGCAAGACGGCTTTCGGCGAGATAAAGCTTGCCAGCGTCCAGCGCGATGCCTGTCAGGGCGGCGAACTGGCGGCGGAAACGTGCGAATGTGAAACTCATTCCCCCGCCCTCCCCGTGGGAGAACGCAACGCTTCATATGGCGAAAAAATCCGCCCCGACACGAATGACCGACTCATGCGCAAACGCCTTCAAAACCACCGACTCGACACGCGCTCCCCGCGGGGAGACCGGCCTCAGACGAGGCCGATTTCCTCGAACTTGGAGCGAACGATATTCTGGTCGAACGGCTTCATGATGTATTCGTCCGCGCCGGCGTGCATGGCGCGGGCGATGTGGCCGACCTCGTTCTCCGTCGTGCAGAAGACGACCTTCGGCGCGGCGCCGCCCGGCATTCTGCGCAGCGCGCAGAGAAATTCGAAGCCGTCCATCTCCGGCATGTTCCAGTCGAGCAGAATCGCGTCGGGCATGCCCTTCTCGCACTCCGCCAGCGCGGCCTTGCCGTCCGGCGCTTCGCTCGTGCGGAAATGCAGACCCTCCAGTATGCGGCGCGCGACCTTGCGGATCACGGCCGAGTCGTCGACGACGAGCACCTGTTTCATGAGCTTGCTCCTTTATTGAAGTTGCTGGACCTTCCGTCGCGCAGCGACGCTTCGCTCGACTTTCCGACTCTTCTCAGCATGGCGTCGATTTCGAGAATGGACGGAAATCCGTCATTGTATCGATAACAGCCCGCCATGAGCTCGGAGGCGTAGGGATCGCGGCCATGCTCCTTGCAGGCGACGACGTCCTCCGTCTCCTCCACGAGCTGCGCGTATTCCTCATCGCCATGCTCGATGTCGGCGGCGAGACCATGGGCGCGGGCCGTCGCTTCATCCGGCCAGAGATAGCGGTCGAGATAAAGGGCGCTCAAAAGTCGCCCGCCCAGATTTGCCAAGCCCGCAACCTCGCATGGAGCCGGCGGCGCATACGTCAGATTGACGAGATGGATCGTCTCCACGCAATCGACGCGGACGCCGATCGTCTCGCCGCGTACCTTAGTGGCGAAATGGCGGCTCTGCGCGATGGCGGCGGGCGCGCGCTTGCGGCCGACATGTTCCGGCAGCGTCGTCAGATGCGAGTCCTGGGGAAGGGACGAGGGCGCTTCGGCGCCGGCGGCGGGATGGATGCGCCGAAGAAGGCTCGCAACAAGCGCGGGATCCGCCTGATCCTTCTCGAAGCGCAACAGCTCCACCGACGTCGCGTCGATGCGCTCTGTCGCCTCCTGAAGAAATTCCTTGAGCAGGTCGTCCATGCCGCGCCCCTCGCCACAAAAAGCAGCGAACGCGCGGATTATGGGCAAGACGGGTTAAAATAAGCGAAATCCCGTCTGGCCAGCTTTAAGCCTGATGCGCTTTTGCCGTCACGCCACGGCGCTTCGCGGCTGATCGGCCGGCTTGGCGGCGGCCGCTTCGGCGGGCTTGGCTTCGATCGTCACCAGCTCCGGCTCCGAGGTCACGGTGACATCAAGGCCGCAAGCCTTGGCGACGAGGCCGGCGTAATAAGGCTGGATGGCGCGGGCGTCCATCGACGCGTCCTCGGCCTCGCCGACGAGCAGCGACGGGATGTTGGCGGCGACGCGCGCATTGGTCCCTTTCGCCTCGATTTTGAAGGCGATCTTGTCCTCTTCCCCCGTCGAGGAGATGGAAATCACGCCGCCGCGCGGAATGGCGCCGTCGGCGAGCAGGCAGAGATTGAGCAGCAGCTTCACCTTGTTCTTTGACATCAGCACGCGCGGCACGCTCCAATTGAGCTGCGTGCGCTCGTCGGCGAGAAGCTGGCGGGTGACGAGCTCCGCGTCGCCCGTGTCGATCGAGGCGCCCTTCGAGCCGGCGGCGCCAAAGGCGAGCCGGCAAAACTGCAGGCGGGCCGAAGCCTCGTTGGCGCTCGATTTGATAAGAGCCAGCGCATGGCCGCGCATCTCCGCGTCCTTCTCTTCCTCCAGCACCTCCAGGCCGTTGACGATCGCGCCGACCGGGGAGATGACGTCGTGGCAGACTCGCGACGACAGCAGGGCCGCGAGATCGAGAGCGTCGAGCGAGAACTGGGTCATGAGGCAATCCCGGTGGCGCGCGAGAGCGCGATCTGGTTAGGGGGCGCGTCATATTTCGTTCAACGCGAACCGGCGGGCGCGCCCCGCGAATCACTGCAATCAGTCTGCGCGAAAGGTAACCTCGACCGCGCGGATTGCAAATTGCGCGGCCCGTAGTCGTAAACAAAACCTAAAGGACGCTCCATGACCGCCGCAAAAACCGGGACATTGCCCGCCGGATCGGATCGCCAGCGACTCGCGCAGCTCTTCGGCGGCCTCGTCGTCGGCGCCGGCGCCCTGGCGATGGAGGTGCTGGACCGGCCGCGGATCGCCGCGCAGCTCAAGAACGACAAATCGCCCGTCACGGAAGCCGACGAGCGGGTGGAGGAACATCTGATGAAGGCGCTTGCGCGCGACCTTCCCGGCGTGCCGATCGTCGCCGAGGAGGCGTCCGCGCGCGGCGCGGACGCACAGCACGGCGACGCGTTCCTTCTCATCGATCCCATCGACGGGACCCGCGAATTCCTCGCGCGCAGTCCGGAATTCACCGTCAATCTCGCGCTCGTCATCGGCGAGACGCCGGTCGCCGGCGCCATTTCCGCGCCGGCGATGGGCCGCGTCTGGTTCGGCGCAAAGGAGAGCTTCATTGCGGACGCCGCGCCCGGCGGCGCCCTGCCCGCCTCGCAGGACTGGCGCGTCTTGCATACGCGGAAAGCCCCGCCGCAGGGCATGACCGCGCTGGTCTCCAAGTCGCATCTCGACGAAGCGACCGCGGCCTTCGTCGCGCGGCTCAACGTCGCCGACCGAGTCTCGGCGGGTTCGTCCTTGAAATTCTGCGCCATTGCGGAAGGGCGCGCCGACGTCTATCCGCGCTTCGGGCCGACGATGGAGTGGGACACGGCGGCGGGCGACGCCATCCTGCGCGCGGCGGGCGGCGTGGTGCTCGACCCCGACGGCGCCCTGTTCCGCTACAACAAGATCGCGCAGCATTACAGGAACGGCGCTTTCGTCGCCTGGGGCGACCCAGCATGCGCAACGCTTTCTTAACGACGCCGCGCGAATCTTACGCAAGACGGCAACGCCGCCGCAACCATGACGCGGCGGCGCCGCGCGGCGGCCGCAATCGAGACCGAACCGTCGAACGTCGTTACCTGTTGCGTTTTGGAGTTCGTGCGATCATGAGCGCTTCGCATTCTTCTTCCCGCCGCGATCTCTTCCGTCTCGCGGCCGGCGCGGCGGCGTGCGTCGCCCTGCCCCGTGCGGCGCGCGCCGCGCGTCCCGAAACCTATTCGAGCGGCGAGATCGTCGAGAACGGGCATCGCTTCTTCGGCTCCATCTCGCGCGGACTCGCGGAAGGGATCGAGAAGGCCAATAAGCAATGGGGCCGTCCCAACGCCTATATTCTCGGCCAGGAGGCTGGCGGCGCCTTTGTCGGCGGCGTGCGCTACGGCGAGGGGACGATGTTCACGCGCAACGCCGGACAGAAGCGCGTCTTCTGGCAGGGGCCATCGATCGGCCTCGACGCCGGCGCCGACGGCGACCGCACCATGATGCTCGTCTACAACCTCCCCGAGGTCGACGGAATCTATCGCCGCTTCGCGGGCGTCAACGGGTCAGCCTATCTCGTCGGCGGCCTGGGCTTCACGGCGCTCAACAATGAGGAAGTCGTGGTGATGCCCGTACGCGCGGGCCTCGGCGCGCGGCTCGGCCTTGCGCTCGGCTATCTGAAGTTCACGCCGGATTCGACCTGGAATCCCTTCTGACAAGGCCAGGCTGGCCGCCGCGCATTTTTTGATTTCGGGCGGCGAACGTGGCACTCTGCCATCCGTCCCGCCGATTGATCCCCGTGGCGGCGCGAGGTTGGCGTCTTGATCGAACAGGCGATGTATTTCGCGCTCGGCGTTCTGGTCGCCGGGCTCGTCACGCTTCTGTTTTTGCCCGCTTTCTGGCGGCGCGCGCTGCGGCTCTCCATGCGGCGGCTGCAAATGCTCGCGCCCATGTCCATGGAGGAGGTCATCGCCGAGCGCGACCTGCTGCGCGCCGAGTTCGCCGTGCGCGAACGGCGGCTGGAGCAGGAGATGGAGGCGGTGAAGTCCTCCAAGGCGTACGATCTCGCCGCCATCGGCCGCCACGCCGCGCGCGTCGCGGAAGCCGAGGCGCGTCTGAAGAGGGCCGAGGCCGACAATCGCGACATGGAGCTGGCGCTGCGCGAAGCGCAAAAGACCCTCGCCGAGCGCACCGACCTCTTGCGCTCGACCGAACTCGCGCTCCACGAAATGACCGAACGCGCCGACCGCGACGTGGAGCGCCTGCGCCTGCTCGAATCCGACAAGGAGGAACTCGGGCGGGAGAAGGAGGCCCAATATAGCCGCGTCGTCGCGCATGAAGCCAAGATCGGCGCCTTGCATGAGCAGAACACGCAACTCCAGCGCGAACTCGAAGAGCTGAAGGAAAAATACGCGCGCGCCTCGGCGGAGGCGGCCAAGGCGCCGGGTCTCATCAAGGACTATAACGACACGTTTGAGAAGCTTCAGCGTGCGCTTGAGCGGGAGCGCGAAATCGTGAAGGAGCGCGAGGAGACGCGCAACGCGCTTGCGGCCGAGCAGGACCGTCGGCGCAACGACGTCGAGCATCTCGAAAACGCGCTGCGCAACGCGCGGAACGAAGCGCGCGACAACGCCGACAAGCTGGAAGTCGCGCGCGCCGACAACGCCATGCTGCAGGGCGCCGTCGAAGTCCTGCGCGCAGAGCGCGCGAGCCGGCGCCGCGAGGGCGCCGCGTCCCTGGCGGCCGAGACGCCGTCGCCGGCGGATGTCGCGGCTTTGCGCGAGACGCTGATCGATTTTGGCGAGCGCGTGACGCGGCTCGAGGAGCCGGCACGCGCCGAGTGACGCGCTTGACCCTGCGCCCGCCCTTTGGGACAAGGAGGCGCATCGTCTATTCATTCAGCGAGGCAGCTCTGTGTTCTTCATCGCCCTTTGTTTCGACAAGCCTGGCCAGGTCGATCTGCGCATGGCCACCCGCGCCGATCATCTCGCCTTTCTCGAGCAGCATGCGGCGAAAGTTAAGCTCGGCGGCCCTTTCCTCGACGGAGACAAGCCCGTGGGCTCCATGCTCATCCTCGATTGCGCGGATTACGCGGATGCGCGCGATCTGCTGGCTCAAGACCCCTACGCCAGGGCCGGCCTTTTCGAGCGAGTGGAGCTGCGCGCCTGGAAGCGCGTCGTCGGAGTCGAAATCTGATGGCCCACTGGCTTCTGAAGAGCGAACCCTCGACCTGGTCCTGGGACCAGCAGGCCGCAGCGGGCGCCAAGGGCACGTTCTGGAACGGCGTGCGCAATCATCTCGCCAAGAAGCATCTGATGGCGATGAAGAAAGGCGAGCGCGCCTTCTTCTACCATTCGAACGACGAGCGCGCGATCGTCGGCATCGTCGAAATCAGCAAGGAATATTACCCCGACCACACCGATGAGACCGGCAAATTCGGCATGGTCGACGTCAAGGCGGTCAAGGCGCTGAAAAAGCCGGTGACGCTGGCGGAGATCAAGGGCGAACCGCGCTTGGCGGATATGGTGCTGGTGAACAATTCGCGGCTCTCCGTGCAGCCGGTGACGGATGCGGAATGGGCGGTTGTGATGGAGATGGCGGAGGAGAGGTAGGAACCGCATCCAGCGTCCCGAGACATTCCGCAGCCGCTCCCACGTCATGCCCGCGCTTGTCGCGGGTATCCACGCCATGGGGCTGCAGCGGCGTTCTCACCTTCGACGGGCGCCGTCGCCGCTCGGCGGGATGGGCCGGGACAAGCCCGGCCATGGCGGGCCCCGCCTACCCCCCCGTCTTCGTTGTATTTCCTGCGACTTCCGGCTGGTCCTTCATGCCGTTCTTGATCTTGTCGAGGATCTTCGGCAGGTCTTCCGGATCCGGGTTCAGGTCGCGCGCATGGTTCCACTGGAACTGCGCTTCGAGCTTGCGGCCGACGCGCCAATAGGCGTCGCCGAGATGGTCGTTGATGACGGGATCGGACGGCTTCAGGTCGATCGCCTTCTCCAGCTCACGTACGGCGTCGTCATAACGGCCGAGGCGGTAGTAGGCCCAGCCGAGGCTGTCCACCACATAGCCGTCGCGCTGGCGCAGATCGACGGCGCGGCGCAGCATTTTAAAGGCCTCGTCGAGATTCACGCCCTGGTCGACCCAGCTATAGCCGAGATAATTGAGCACGAGCGGCTGGTCGGGATTGAGCTCAAGCGCCTTTTTGAGGTCCGATTCCGCCGCCTTCCAGTCCTTGCGGCGCTCATTGGCGATGCCGCGATAATAATACAGCAGCCACTGGCCTTTCTCGGGCTTGGGCTGCAGGTCGATGACGCGCGAATAGGTCGCCGCCGCATCGGAAAAGAGCTTGCGCGAGCGCTGCAGATTGCCGAGCGCGGTCAGCGCTTCCTGGTTTTTCGGATTGGCCGCGACGACCGCGGCGAGGTGGTCGGTCGCCTCTTTCGACTTGCCCAGCGTCTCGAGCAGCAGCGCCGCCTGCACGTCGGCGTTGACCCGCAGCGCGCTGTCCTTCGGCACGCTGTCATAGAGGTCGATCGCCGTCTCCTCCTGCTTCATGCGCTCGTAGACGTCGCCCAGCGTGATGATGGCCAGCGCATTTTCGGGCGCGAGAGCAAGCGAAAGGCGCAGATAAATGAGCGATGCGAGTTCGTCGCCCTGACGGCCGCCCACGGCGCCGAGACCGTAGAGCACTTCCGCTGCGCCCTCGTCCGGCGTACGCACGAAGGGCGACAGCGGCTTGCCTTCGTCGAGCGCCGTCATCCCGGCGACGATGATCGGATGGCCGGGGGCCACCTCGTCGAAACCCTGATAGATCTTCTTCGCCTCGTCGCGCTGGCCCCGGCTCGCGAGAAAGCGGGCATAGGCGTCCACCAGGCGCAGCGTGTTCTTCTCGGCTGAATAGGCCGATTTGAAGCGCTTCTCCGCCTCGGCCTTGTCGCCGCCCATATCGGCGATGAGCGCCGCGTGATAGTCCCGGAAGACGACGAAGGCCTCATCATTGAGCTGATCCAACGTTGCGAGCGCCTTGCGGGTGTCCTTGGCGCCCGCATAGGTCCAGGCGACGAGAAGGGTCGAGGTGATGTCGCGGCGCTTGTCGCCGCCGCCCTTGGCGAGTTCGGCGCGAGCGGCGGCCCAGCGGCGATTCTTGATGAAATCGACGCCCTTGGTCAGGTGGGCGAGGCCGTTGCCCTTGTCGTGCGCGATGACGCGCGGGGCGAGAGAGACCGCCTCGGCCATGTTTCCATTGGCCAGCGCCGCGACGAAGGCGCGGTCGACGAGGTCGTTGTTGGCGGGGTCGTCGCGCAGCGCCTCGCGGAAGAAGGTCGAGGCCGCAAGCGTATCGCGCTCGGCGCCCGCGACGATCGCGGCGAGGTAATTGCCCGAAAGGCTTGACCCCACCTCGAAGGGGCGCGCGACGGACAGCCCGCCTTCGTGGGCGAGCGCATAGCTCGCATTCGGGAAAGCCCCCAGCGCGGCAAAGGCGAGGCCGCCCCGCAGCAACAGGCGAAACACCGGGGTCAACGGGCGGGCGAGATGAGGCACAGGCGCTTTCCTAGACGAGCGACGGAGCAGCCTATGCGCGGGGCGCAACGGATCCGCCGGAACGAGTGGCCGGGATGTCCAGATTCGCGCGTAAAGATGGCGGTTTTGGGAGCGCCTTGCAAGGCGCAAACGCCCGGCCGCAGAGTCGTCGATGAACGCTGGCGGCAAAAGCCATGGCGCAGTTCAAGTAAGATCGGCGGCGGATCGCTCCGCCGCCGTTCGTCCTTGTCTTTCAGCCCTGTTAGCTGATCGCCTTGACGATCTTCTGCGCCGCGTCGTCGAGATCATCGGCGGGAATGACGTTCAGGCCCGATTCGCTGAGGATTTTCTTGCCGAGATCCACATTCGTGCCTTCGAGGCGCACGACCAGCGGCACGGTGAGGCCGACTTCCTTGACGGCCTGGATCACGCCTTCCGCAATGGTGTCGCAGCGCATGATGCCGCCGAAGATATTGACCAGAATGCCCTTGACGTTCGGGTCGGCGGTGATGATCTTGAACGCCGCCGTGACCTTTTCGGCCGTGGCGCCGCCGCCGACGTCGAGGAAGTTCGCGGGGAAGGCGCCGTAGAGCTTGATGATGTCCATCGTCGCCATGGCGAGGCCGGCGCCGTTGACCATGCAGCCGATATTGCCGTCGAGCGAGATGTAGGCGAGGTCGTATTTCGACGCCTCGATCTCCTTCTCGTCCTCTTCCGAAAGGTCGCGCAGCTCCATGAGCTCCGGATGGCGGTAGAGGGCGTTGTTCTCGAAGCTCACTTTGGCGTCGAGGCAGCGCAACTGACCGTCCTTGGTCGTGATCAGCGGATTGATCTCGAGCATCTCCATGTCCTTCGCGACGAAGGCCGTATAGAGCTTCTCGGCCAGAGCGCCCGCCTGCTTGGCGAGATCGCCCTTGAGCTTCAGCGCGTCGGCGACGCGGCGGCCATGATGCGGCTGGAAGCCGGTGGCCGGATCGACCGAGAAGGTGACGATCTTCTCGGGCGTCGAGTGGGCGACTTCCTCGATGTCCATGCCGCCTTCCGTCGAGACGACGTAGGAGATGCGCGAGGTCGCGCGGTCGATCAGCATGGAAAGGTAGAATTCCTTGTCGATCGCGGCGCCGTCCTCGATATAGAGGCGGTTGACCTGCTTGCCGGTCTCGCCGGTCTGGATCGTGACCAGCGTGTTGCCGAGCATCTGCCTGGCGAAGGCCTGCGCTTCCTCGATCGACTTGGCGATGCGGACGCCGCCCTGCGGGCCGGCCGCCTCTTCCTTGAACCTGCCCTTGCCGCGACCGCCGGCGTGAATCTGCGCCTTTACCACATAGACCGGGCCGGGGAGCTTCTTGGCGGCCTCGGCGGCCTCCTCGGCCTTCAGGACCGGAAAGCCAGCGGCGACCGGCGCGCCGAACTCGCGCAAAATGGCTTTGGCCTGGTATTCATGGATGTTCATGCGGTGGGCTCTCCCTAAAAGCAAACAGCGCGCCGAGCAGGCTTGCGGCCTAATGGCCATGGCGGGGCCGCGGCGTCAAGCGGACGGGTGGTCGCGGGGCGCGGGGATAGCGGAGCGGCCGGAGACCAGGAAAGAAGAGCAATGGCGCCTCTCGTCATTCGATACGGTCCCACACGGGCGCTTATCTCGGCTTCAGCCCTGCGCCATACAGTCGCGCCGCGCCACAATGCAATTTTAGGTTCCGCCTCTCGCCTACGATATCGAGACTTTCCGCGCAGGCGTTCGGCAAGATCACCGGCCGCGAATCGGGCGGCCGTCGAGGAGCTGGTCGATAGTGCGCTTGGCCATGAAAAATCGATCCTGAGAGGCGCCGCCCGATCAAATTTTCAGCAAGGACCGGACCATATTCGCGCTTCGACAACTAGGCGCGAGGCGCCTGAGAGACCCGCGCCGTCAGAAAATCCAGCGCCTCCTTGGGCGCGCGTTCGACGGGCAAGGCAATGAAATAATTCGTGGCGACGATCAGCAGCCAGACGCGCTCGCCGGGCCAGACGGCCCTGATCGACGCCCAGGGCAGAAGCGGCGCGGCGCCGCCGGCGTCGACCACGACGCCCTCGTCAAAGAGCGTGGCGCTGGAAAGATGGCCCCGCGCCCGCTCGACCTTCTCGCGCATCATGCGCTGCTGCATGCGCCAGCCGCCGGCGACGAAGATCGCGAGAAGCGCCGTCGCGCCAATGAAAAGCAGCGCGGCGTCCTCGCCGTCGCCCGCGAGGGCGAGGCCCGCGCAGGAGAGACCGATGAGCGCGAGCGGCAGGACCGCGCGAAGCGGCTTCTCCAGAAACAGCGCGCGCCAGACAAAAGCGTTTACGGCCGCGCGCACGTCAGCGTCTTCAAAGCGAATGGGAAAGGAAAAGCGCTCACGCATCTGCGGCTCCCTGAAGGACGGCCGCTCAGATATAGGCGCATGAGCCGGGGCTGAAAGGGCGCTCAGGCGAAATCCGGATTGAGCGCCTTCGCCGCCTCGATCAGCGTCTTCACGCTGTTCACCGACTTGGCGAACATGGCCTGCTCGGCGGCGTCGAGCTTGATTTCCATCACCTTTTCCACGCCGTTGGCGCCGATGATGGTCGGGACGCCGACATATAGGCCCTTCACGCCATATTCGCCGTCGAGATAGGCCGCGCAGGGAAGAACCCGGCGCTTGTCCTTGAGATAGCTCTCCGCCATGGCGATGGCCGACGCCGCCGGGGCGTAATAGGCCGAGCCGGTCTTGAGCAGCCCGACGATCTCGCCGCCGCCCTTGCGGGTGCGTTCGACGATGGCGTCGATGCGTTCCTGAGTCGTCCAGCCCATGGCGACGAGGTCGGGCAGCGGCACGCCGCCGACGGTCGAGTAGCGCACCGAGGGCACCATGTCGTCGCCATGGCCGCCCAGCACGAAGGCGGACACGTCCTCGACGGAAACCTTGAACTCCTCCGAGAGGAAGTAGCGAAAACGGGCGGAATCGAGCACGCCGGCCATGCCGACGACGCGGTTCGTCGGCAATCCGCTCGCCTTCCGCAGCGCCCAGACCATGACGTCCAGCGGATTGGTGATGCAGATGACGAACGCGTTCGGCGCATATTGCTTGACGCCCGCCCCGACCTTGGCGATGACGCCGAGATTGACCGTCAGCAGATCGTCGCGGCTCATGCCGGGCTGGCGCGGCACGCCGGCGGTGACGATGACGACGTCCGAGCCTGCGATGGCGGCGTAATCAGAGGCGCCCGAAAGATTGGCGTCGAAGCCCGAAACCGGCGAGGACTGGGCGATGTCGAGGGCCTTGCCCTGGGGCACGCCGTCGACGATGTCGAAGAGCACGATGTCGCCAAGCTCCTTCAGGCCGGCGAGATGGGCGAGGGTTCCACCGATATTGCCGGCGCCGACCAGAGCGATTTTATTTCGCGACATAATCAATCTCGTGCTGGGATCTTCCTTGAAACTGCTAGCGCGGTTTCGCGCGAGATGGAAGACGCAGCCCGCCGCTTTTTCGCGCTTGGAAAGCCGGGCAGGATCAAAGGGCGCGGCTTCGCGCCGAAAAGCTCAATTCCTCGGCGCCGCCAGCGGGCGCCTCAATCCCGCGCATCGTAGCGGCCATGCGGCGCGGCGTGATTGTCGCAGGGGTTGCGGGCGATGGCGGCGCTTCCCACCTGCCTAGCGAAGCGCCGCATTGGCGTCGGGAAGGGGCAGGAAATGGGCAAATCGATTTTGAGCGCGATCGCCTTGTTGGCGGCCGGGGCGGCCGGGCCCGCGCTCGCGGCGCAGGACGCCGACGAAGCGGCGTTGCTGCAGCATTTCGACAAGGTGGATGTCTGGCATTTCCCAGTCGACACGACGGTCCGCTACAACAACCAGGACGCGATCGTGACGCGCGAGCTGGTCTTCCAGCCCGAGCCGCCCAAGGGCGAACTTTGCTACGTTCGCTTCGACCTCGTGAAGGGCGAAGGCGACTATGGCTACGGCTTCAAGCCGGGGACGACGCCGGCCAATCGCGAGAGAGTCGCCTGGGGCGCCAATGTGCTCAAGCGGGGCGACATCCTCAACCAATGGTATTCGGCGCTCAAGCTCAATGTCGTCTATTTCTTCGTCGAAGGGCCGAAATCGGCGACGGCGAAGGAAATCTGCACGCAAAAACAGTCCGCGCCGACAGCCGAGGCCGGCAACGCCTATAAGGGGCCCTGGGCCGACCTCGTAACGAAAGCCAAGGCGATCCACGGCTGGCCGGCGCGGAGATAACGGGTTTTCCACGACGCGACAAATTTTGACGGCCGAGGCGGATCGGCGCTGGACATGGGAGCGGGCATTTGTTATTCGCTCCCCGTTCCGAGGGCGCTACGGCGTCCGCCGGACGGGCGCATAGCTCAGTTGGTAGAGCAGCTGACTCTTAATCAGCGGGTCCAAGGTTCGAGCCCTTGTGCGCCCACCAAATAAATCAATAAGATAAGATCGCTCTTAAGGCCGACTCGCTTCTCGAAAAGCCGGGATGGGAAGCGAGGGCGCAGTCGTGGTTGTAGCCCTCGCGACGCCTTGCGTTCGCAATTTGCAGTCGTTTGGCAAGCTGCCAAAAGGTCCAACTGATACGAACTCCCCGCAATTGCGCAGCGCCCCCGATCCACGTCGCTCAGCGCCTTTTCGGACGATCATGTCGCGCGCCAGCGGACGCTTCCCGCAGGACCGCAGCAATGGCGCTGCAGTAGAGCAGCCTTTTTGTGCTCCCCGCGCCGCACCTCGACCTCACGCCTCAAAATAATAGGAGCCGCTCGAGGGCGATGAGGTGCGTTCGGCGTCCGGCCGGAAATCACGTAGTCATCAGTTGCGGCCGAAGGAGCCATATAATCCCTCTTTGCGGAGGTGCGGTCGCGCTCCAATGTGGCCGCATTCGATTTTCTGGTAAGCCGTCGCTCGCTACGACTTGGCCGGGAGCCTCAATTTTGTCCCGGGCGCAAGCGATTCAAGTATGCTGAGCGAGGTGCGGCGAATCGACGAAAGGGACTTTCCAATGGTTACGCCGCCGAACGATCGCATTGAACTCGTCCTGATGTCCGATCAGCCAGCCCCCATCGGCTTGTGGGTTAAGTCGACCGCAGAATTGGCGAGGCGCATTGAATTCAACAAGGAAAAGTCCGTCCGGCTAATTGGCGCCCTGGTAGCCCTCCTGATCCTTATGCTCTTCTTTTCTAGAGCTGCGTTCGTGTTTCTGCTGCTTATGGCGCTGATCGTGCTTTTCCCGCTCTGGCTCGTCGGGTTGGCGGGCTATTTTCGGGGAGCATAGAGCCGAGAACGCACAATATCGGTCGCCAAGCTGCGGGCTGCTACGGCAGCCCCTATCTCCGTGCAAGATAGGTCCACTGGCCCGCTCCGCTTGGCGCCCTATGTCCAGCCTTGCGGCGAGGATCGGAGGGTTCGACATGCCTCAGGACAACTCAAAGGATAATCCCCGGACACCGCAAAAAGAGCCGGACAAATATTCCGGCGTGGTCAATTTCGACATGGAGCTGACCCCGAGCGTGATCATTTGCGCCGCTGCGGGCGCTGTTCTGGGTTTCATTCTCGCGTGGTGGGGGACTTCCGAAATCCCGATCATCGTGGCGACAGTCATCGTCTTCGCGGTGCTTTCGGGCATTTTCGGTTTCTTCGTGCCCTGGTACAAGCCTCGGTGACCCGTAAGGGCGCCGCCGGCCGCAACCACAAGAGACGTCGACCGCGCGCATGCTTCCAGGCTGCGCTTGTCATTTACGCGGCGGCTTGACGACGGTCGCCGGCGCCCTCCTGAAACGTCAATTCAGGAGAATACCGATGTCCAAGCAAACACTCGTCACTACGGCGGTTGTCGCCGCGCTGGCCGGTCCCGCTATCGCCGCGGAAGAGACTTGGCTCGTGACAGAGGAGAGCAGCGACGAGATTATGGGCGCTCAGGGAACCTGGAATGTCTCCGTGCAGGGGAACAAGCTGAGCGGCGTCGCTGCGATGTTCGCAGACAATGGGAAACAAGTGACTTACAAATTTGACGGCGCGATCGAAGGAGGCGTCTACACGGTCGCCTTGGATGATCGTTCGGATGGCAAGAAGGGCTGTGTGTGGAACGGCCACGCGCCCGACGGCGCCGGCGACTTAAAAAAGGGTCTGATCGGCTACCTGGAATGCGACGGCGTAAAGCTGATCGTTCGGGCCAGCATTGTCGGCCAGTAAGTCAGCCTGAGCTTGGACTGCGCCTTAAACCCGCAGCTGCGCCGCGTCCCGGACCGAGCGCGCCATTTCTCGATAAGCTGATAGGCGCGCTCGCGTCTCACGCGCTCCAGGCCGCAAAGATTGAGCCGCTGTAAAATCGGCGCAACTATCTTTTTCGCAGGATGAAATAGGCGGCCGCGCCCGCAAGCGCGAAGTACAAGAGCACAAGTCCTAGTCCGGTCATGGCGACCCTCCCGTGCTGCTCCCGTCGAAGTTAGGGCGCGGGAACGCGGGCGCCAGGCAATGCGCGAAGCTGGGGCGCGCCAGCGAGATGCTCGGACGCAAGCCCGCGCGCCCTTGCCGGGCGCGTCTCTCGGTTCAAGCGCGCTTTGGCTCCGCGAGCATGTCGAGCACCGGGCATGACGGGGCGAGGTCTCCGGAGCAGCGGGCGATCGTTTCCGCGAGAACGCTCTCAAGTCTCGCGAGGTCCGCCAGTCTGGTTCGCACCTCGGCGAGGTGCGATCGCGCGACTTCCCTGACCTCGGCGCAGGACGCGCGGGATGGTTCGGCGAGGTCCAAAAGGGCGCGGATCTGTTCGATGCCAAATCCAAGCTCGCGTGCGCGCCGTATGAAAGCCAGCCTCTGAATATGCTCTTTCTGATAGGCGCGATGCCCGCTTGCCGCCCGCGCAGGCTTTGGCATGAGGCCAATGCGCTCGTAATAGCGCACGGTCTCAAGATTGACGCCCGTCGCGGCTGCGAGTCGCCCAATGGTGAAAGGCCGCATGGATTTTCTCTTGCACCCGTAGTCGCTACGGGTGGCAGGATAATGCGATTATCGAAGAAGCGCGAGCTATGACTGCAGAGAACGTGCAAAAGAGAACGCTTGGCGTTTCTTCTCCGCCCGCCGCCCTGGCCGCGCCGAACTGGTTCCTCGCCCTCAGCGGCGTGGCGGTCGCCAGCGGGTGGACGGCATGGTGGCGGCGGCGCGCGACAACGCGCACTCCTGGTTCGGCATGCGTCTCCGACGAGCGGTCGCCAGCGAGGCTGGTTCTCCTGCTCTACGCCACGGCGATCGTCGCGGCGGGGGCGGGCTGGCGCCATATCGACCCGCTGCCGCTCAAGCTCCTCGGGGAGCGGTGATGCTGTTTGTCTCCACCCTCACCTGCCCGCGCTGCGGCCATCGATCGACCGAGACAATGCCGACCGACGCTTGCCTGTTCTATTTTCAATGCAAGGGCTGCGGGGCGGTGCTCAGGCCGAAGCCAAGCGATTGCTGTGTGTTCTGCTCCTACGGCGACGTTCCATGCCCGCCGACGCAGGAAGCGGGAAGGGAAAATTGTTCTTTGGCGCGTGGCGCGGCCGACGCGCCGTAGATCGACGATTGACTCGCGCCGATTAGCTTGTGCCAACAGATCATGGACGCCAACAACAGATGGAACAGCGCCGAGGCCCCGGTCGAGGGAGCCGTGGTCTATGTTCTTGCCGCCGACCGCAAAGGCAGATACGAGATTCCATTCCCCGTCAGGTTCGAAGACGAGCGATGGTGGAACGCCGGCACGGGCCAAGAACTTGACGCCTTCGTCGTGGGATGGCGCCCGCTGGAGTGAGGCGTCGGTCGCGGCTTCGGGGCTATGGGCGCTCGGCCCCAGCAGCAGGAGCGGCCTCAATGATCGGTTTACTGGCTCTGGCGACCGCGGCGACATTCTTTGGGGCCGCTTTTTACGTGAGCATCGCCGAACAGCCCGCGCGGCTGGGGCTTAACGATCAGGCCGCTCTGGCTCAGTGGGGCCCCGCCTATAAGCGCGGCTTCGCCATGCAGGCGTCGCTGGCTATAATTTCGGCCCTCTTCGGCGCCGCCGCGTGGCGGACGACCGGCTCGGTGCTTTGGGCCATTGGCGCAACCGCCATTATCGCGAATTGGCCCTACACGCTGATCGTGATTATGCCGGTCAACGATCGACTCCAGGCGTCTCTTTCTTCAGCGGATTCCAGCGACACAAGAAGCCTTCTTGTTCGTTGGGGGAAGCTGCACGCGGCAAGGACGGCGCTCGGCTTCATCGCAACGGCAATATATCTGATTGCTGCGCTACAAGGATGAGAAAGGCGCCGCTACGCCGAGTGGTTGCCGAATTGATGAAAGGGCGACCGTCGCCTTGCATCTCCAAGTTTCTGCGCGCGCAACGAGAGCTTCTTGCCGACCTCGGTCGACGTGCTACTTGGCAAAACGGCGCGGGCGGAAAATTGCACGCCGCCCGCCCCAATTAAGCGCGTCCGGGCCTGTTTCGAGCGGGCCGCGCTTGGCGGAGAAGGCCATGAAGCAGGATTTGATCGACGAGGCCTTCCATGTCGCTGCTCGGATGGCGTTCGATCGCAGTATGGACATCGACCGAGAGGCGCTCCTGCGAGCCTTGCTCGTCGTTACCCGGGAGCGCGACGGACGGGAGAATCCCGAGGAGATTGCGGAGGACGCCTTGGATCTCCTGGGCGACGCTCTCGGAGCCGCGTCCTCTCGAGGCGCAGGCAAAGCAAACTAAAGCGGGGTGACATAATTTTATGGCGGATGACACGGCGGAGTTTCGAGCCGACCGTTTGAATCAGATGGAAAGACAGCCTGCCGCTTTTCCGGCAGGCTGTCGAATTTTCCTTAAAAGGCCGCGTTGAACAGGGATTTTACCCACCCGCCCGACAGCACTTTGCCATCCGGCTCCCTGTTTTCCTATTCGCGGAAATCCGAATTGACGCCGGCCGAAACATACCCTTCGGAACCTTCGACACACATAACCCTGACTGATTCGAGAAGCCGTTAGACGCACGATGACGTCACCACGGCGGCCGCCGCTGCGAAATGCTCTTCAACTTCAAGCATCCGCCGCTGAGGCGCCTCCCCCGATCCGGTTTTGCGCAGCTCTTCGCTGGCGGCGCTGTACACGATCTCGGCAAAAGCCAACCGCAAAAGCAGCAGCGCCATCTCCCGCGGGATCGGCTCTTCTGTCATCGTTTCAAAAGACGCCCGCAGTGTTTGACCAAGCTTCTCAAGCATCACGACGGAAACGCGCTCGTCTTCCTGCTGATCGGAAATATCGGTGGAGGGTTGCATCTGCGCCTCCTTTGCGACCGCCTTCCGGGGTCAACAATCGCGCGCGTAGGTAGTTCCCGAAGGCGGTGCAAAAAAAGACGAGCGTGAGCTTACCCGCCGACATGCCCACAATCCGCTTATTGCGCGTGCGAAGATCGGCAAGTCTAGCCTTCGACGCATAGGCCGCCGGGGCGCTTCTCACGCGCCTGCGATTGACGCTCGCTCAACGCGCAACCTTGTCTTCAGGTTCTGCGTTTCCTGAGCGATAGCATCCGTGTGGGCGCGCCGATGATCGAACATGCGATTGCCGTGGCCGGCTTGATAATTGGCACATGCTTGGTCATGCGGATCATGCTGAACGCTAAGCCATAGCTGGCGATCAAACACGCCGTCGCCAACTCGTCCGCCGTACTCCGCCGTTAAGTCGATCAAGGTCGGCTTGCGCGCAATCCTGCTTTTTTGATTGGCAGGCCTAGTTAACAGGAGGCTGGCGCGGATGCAGGAGGGTCACAATGCGGAAATCGGCTCTCGTCTCGTTTGGGCTGGCGGCTCTGCTTTTGACGACCGAGGCCGGTTGGGGACGCGGCTTTGGAGGCGGTGGCGGCGGATTTGGAGGCGGCGGGTTTGGAAGAGGCGGGTTTGGAGGCGGCGGGTTTGGAAGAGGCGGGTTTGGAAGAGGCGGGTTTGGTTTTCGCGGCTTTGGCGCCGGCCATGGCTTCATGCTCCGCGGGACGGGTTTTGGCCGCTTCGGTAACTTTGGATTCGGCCGCGGCGGATTCGGAGGCCTTGCCGGAATAGGCAGGAACAGAGGCGGCAATTACTTTGGCTGGTACCCCTGGTTGTATGGTGGATATCCCTACGATCAGCCGCAGATGGTCTACGATCCCTCGACCAGCGTCTTTGTGAGAGCGCCGGCGGCGCCGGCGGCCAGACCGCAAGAATTTGGAAAATTTGTATCGGCGCCCAAGGGTTCGAGATCGTCGATCGCCAGCGCGTCTTTCGGATGCCGCCACGGACATACGATCAGGCTTGAAAGCGATCAGGGATCAAGACCGGCGACAATCGCGTGCGTCAGCCCGTAACGGCGCGCCGGGAAGGCAAATCTGCTTGAGCGCCGGGCCTTGAGCCCCGGCCCGGTTGTTAACGCCCAGTCCTTGGCGGCGGCAGTTGACAAGACCACAAGCGTCCGATTTATCTAATTAGAAAGGCGATGGAGTTCGCCTTGTAACCGCCCTTGGGGCTGATGACTCCTGCTTGCGACCGCACGCTAGGAGTCCGCCTTGAAAATTCCCTTACTTGCCTTGCGCCGCCAATCGCACGGGTTTCACCCGGCGAGCCCGAGTGGTCAGGAGATCGGTCCATGACCGGTCAGGACGAAGATCGCCCGAGAGGCTGGCGGCTTTTATCATTCGATGCAGCGCTGGGGGGCGGCAACGCCGTCGCCCCCTGCAAACTACCCGGATACACGGTTCTTGCGCCCTGCGCGGCCGGAAGTCTTTCCGTCGCTCGGCCTCCTTCCCCGGTTCATGGACAAGCTCGAAAAAGCGGGGATGAGTCGGTCCGTCGCGAGCGCGCAAATCTCGCGCATTTTTCGGAATCAGGCTCTGCTCATGGGTCTCGGCGGCGCGTTCCTCGTGGCGGCCTTCGTCTTTTTCAGCCTCGCCATTTTCGTCCGGTTGGCCCGTGGCGTCCCACCGAAGAATCCGGAGCCAAAGCCGAGCATCGAATTGCTGCGCGCCGAGGAGCTCATGGAGCAGCCTCGATGGCTTGGCCGAGCGCAACCGCGGTGCTGCGATGAATTTAAGATTACAACGAAGCGTTCCCTTCGCCGCGGCCGTTGCGTCCCTGGGCGGATGCGCGCCAACGACGATGGCCGAGCGCGCCGAGTTCATGGCTCCGCCGGTAATGACCAGAACCGTCGCAACCTCCGGCGTCAAAGTTGGACCGGGAGCGAAGTCGTGGCCCGGCCAACAGTGGTGGCGCGCGTTCGGTAACGCCGAGCTGGATTCGCTCGTCGGGAGAGCGCTCGAAAACAATCAGGGCCTGAGAAAAGCTGCCGACACGTTGAAGGAGGCGGAGGCGAACATCGAAATCGAGGGCTCTCGTCTGACCCCTTACGTCGAAGCCGATCTCTCATACAAGCAGTATCGCTACGCGGAGCACGGCGTCGCAGCCGGTCTCAATCCCAAACAGGCAGGTCTGGAAAAATCCGCCGCCTTTCTGAATCCGCTTTCTGCGAAATGGGAGCTGGATTTCTGGGGCAGGAATCGGGCGCTGCTGGATGCGTCTATCGGAGAGGCTCTGGCTAAGGAAGGCGAGTTGGAACAGAGTCGCCTGCTCCTGACGACTGGCGTCGCTCGAGCCTATCTTCGAGGATACGTTTTCGCCAATCAGCAGAAAATCGCGACGCAGCTCACCGGCCTACGCCAAGAGGTGCGCAAGCTCGCTGAAACCCGCTATCAAACTGGGCTCGACACCCTCGACAGCGTCCAGATCGCGCGCTCGAACGAGGAAACGGCCGTACGGCGCGTCGCCTCGCTCAGGGCGGCGATTTCCATACAGGAGAATGCGCTTTCGCGGTTCATCGGAGAGGGTCCCGACGCTGCTCGGGACCTCTTTTCGGCAAGGAAGAAGGTGGCGCTGGCGCAGCCGTCGATGCCCAAGCGCCTGCCGATCGAGCTGCTCATCCACCGGCCGGACCTCGCGGCGGCGCTTCACCGCGCAGAAGCCGCGGCGGATCGCATCCATGTCGCCAAGGCGATGTTTCTTCCCTCCGTCGACCTCTCCGTTTCGGCCGGCCTGGAAGCTTCGGTCAGTTCAAGTCAGTTCGCCCTTCTGGGAGGCTACCTCTTCAATCCGGGGGCCATGACGTACAGCGTCACCCCAGGCCTGCATTTGCCGATTTTCCAGGGTGGAAGGCTGACCGGCAACCTGGAGGTCCAGCGCTCGGAATACGACCAGGCGGTCGACACCTATAACGAAACGCTTCTCGCGGCCGCCCAGCAGGTCGCCGACGCGCTCGCCAACCTTAAACGCAGTCGGACCGAATATGAGGCGCAGGCTCGATTCCTGCGGCAGCGGCGGACGGCTGTCCAACTCGCGCAGACACGTTTTCGCGAGGGGTTGAGGGATCGTCGGGAAGTCATCCAGGAATACGCCGATCTCCTCGATGCAAGCTTTATCCAGCTCGGTCTGGAGGGCGACCGGCTCGTCGCCGCCGTCGATCTCTATCAGGCGCTCGGCGGCGGATATGCCGACGGCCCGTCCCTATCCGAACCGAAACCTGCGCCCGAGACCGATCCGATCACTCCTGTCGTTGACGCGATACAAATGGTCACCGGCGGCTGACGCCACGGAACCCCTAACAGGCGATTGAATGTCACATCCTCGCAAGACCATTCGCGCAAAGCGAACTTTTCTGCTCAGGCTCGTATTCGCCGGCGTCGTCATCGGCGTGTCGGCGGCGCTATTTCGCTGGCTCGCCTATGACAGGAACTGGGTGACGACCGACAATGCTTTCGTAACCGGGAACATCATTCCCGTCCAGGCCGACGCCACCGGCGTCGTGGCGAAGGTCCTCGCCGAAGAGACGCAGATGGTCGAGACGGGCGACGTGCTGGTACGGCTCGACGCGCAACGCGCGCAAGCCGCGCTAGGCCAGGCGGAAGCCGAGCTTGCGCGAGCGGTACGAAATGTCGGCGCCCTTTTCGCATCGCGCCGGCAGGCCTGCCAGAAGATCACGGCGCGAACGGCGATCCGGGAGCGGACGCTTCACGACCTCTCACGTTACAAGCAAGCGTCCCTCAACGGCGCCGCATCCAGGCAGCTCCTGCAAAATACCGAGGATCAGCTCGCGGCGCAGGACGCGGACGTGAAGGAGGCTCGGGCCGAATTCCAGGCCGTGCAGGCGAGAGTCGGGGGCGTTTCTCTTATCAACCACCCCGACGTGGAGGCCGCCAAGGCGCGCTTTAACGAAGCCTATGTCGAGTTCGTTCGCCAGAATATTCGAGCGCCCGCATCGGGCTACGTCGCCAAACGACGCGTGCAGGTCGGCCAACGGGTGCGTCCCGGCGATCCCATCATGAATATTGTCCCGCTGGATCATCTCTGGGTCGAGGCGAATCTCTGGGAAAACCGGATGGAAAAGGTGCGTCCCGGTCAGGCGGCCGTCATCAGGACCGACCTCTATGGATCGGGCGAGACATATCGCGGCGTTGTGCAGGGACTTGTGCCGGGCTCAGGCAGCGTCTTCGCTACGCTCCCGCCGGACAACGCGACCGGTAATTTCATCCGAATCGTACAGAGGGTTCCCGTTCGCATTTCGCTCGACCCCGAAGAGCTGAAACAAAAGCCGTTACGGCCTGGTCTCTCAACGGTCGCGTCGATCAATGTCGGCGCGCCGGTTGCGAAGCAACCGAATGACTCCATCGTGAGAACCGCCGCAAGCGAGTATTCGACGGATGTCTATGAAAAAGACCTTGCGGAAGCAAAGGCGCATGCCGATGATATCGTCAGAAAAAACATCGTTCGCGAAGCCGCAGAGACAGATTCGCGTTGTCTCGCCGAACGGGAAGTTAGCGCTCGATGATCATTCGGCAGCCCCTTCCGCTCCGAGATTTGCGCCGGCCCGCTTGTTAACGCGGCTTGAGGAAAGGCTCGAAGATGACAGCATATGGAAAACCCGCAGGCATAGTTCATTTTTTGCATAAGTATTTCATTTGGTTGATCGTCCTCTCCTATCTTGCCGCGGCGCTGCTTCCGCAGTTTGGTCTCTGGATACGCAAGGTGGAATTCGGCGGCGCGGCTACGCCTCTTGGAGACATCAAACTCAATCTGCCGCCGCTCATGCTCGCGGCGCTTTTGTTCAACGCCGGCCTAGGAGTTTCGCTCAAGGAGCTTCGGAACGCGCGGCATAAAGCGGGGATGATTTTCGCTGGTCTCTTCGCGAATGTTGCAGCCCCCTTGAGCATGATTCTCGCGATCAGCGCCACGATGACGTTCTGGCATAGCCCGGAAGAGACGCAGCAATTATTGGTCGGCGTTGCGCTAGTCGCCGCGATGCCGATCGCCGGAGCATCGACCGCATGGGCGCAAAACGCGAGCGGAAGCCTTGTTCTGAGTCTCGGCCTGGTTCTGGCCACGACGCTGCTCAGTCCGCTTACGACGCCTCTTGTTCTTCATTCCGTCGGGCTTCTGACCACCGGCGACTATTCGGAAGATTTGCATGAGCTGGCGTCGGGCGAAGCCATGTCCTTTCTCGGAGCCTGGGTGATTTTGCCCTCGTTGGCCGGAATCGCCTGCCGGGCGCTTCTCGGAGACCTCCGCTTCGCGCAAATGCTTCCCTATGTGAAAGTTCTCAACTTTCTCGTTCTCATCCTTTTAAACTACTCGAATGCGACTCTCGTTTTGCCCCAGGTCGTATCGGCGCCCGACGGCGATTTTCTGCTGATCGTCGCCTTGATTGTATGTCTGCTTTGCATCGCGGGGTTTGGCGGAGGATACCTGCTTTCGCGAGTCATGAATGCAAACCGCGCCGACACGGCGTCCCTCATGTTTGGACTCGGCATGAACAATAATGGCTCGGGCCTGGTGCTCGCCTCGGTCGCGCTCGCGGATCATCCGCAAGTGATGCTGCCGATCATATTCTACAATCTTGTCCAGCACCTTTTCGCCTCGACCGTCGATAACGGTTTGATGCGTCTTCGCGGATCCGTTGTCGGACGAGAAAAATAAGTCGTGCGAACGTTCGTGAAGATAAGGTGAGGATTTCTTATGAATCTTCTCGATTCCTGGCAACTCTGGGCGCTTCTTTCAGCGGCCTTCGCCGCGCTGACGGCCATCTTCGCGAAGATCGGCGTCGAACACGTCAATTCGGATTTTGCGACTTTCATCCGCACCGTCGTCATCTTGTGCGCGCTGGCCGCATTCCTCTTCGCCACGGACCAATGGAAGCCGCTTGGGTCCATTTCCGGACGAACCTACTTCTTTTTGCTCTTGTCGGGGCTCGCGACTGGCGCTTCCTGGGTTTGCTACTTTCGAGCTCTGAAGCTCGGCAATGCAGGGCAAGTCGCGCCTGTCGATAAACTGAGCGTCGTGCTCGTCGCCGTCTTCGGGACGCTTTTTCTCGCCGAACGCCTCTCTCCGAGAAATTGGATCGGCGTCGGCTTTATCGCGGTCGGCGCGGTTCTAGTCGCTCATAAGAGCTGACGCTCGGCTTGCCGGACAGGCTGGGAAGGTTTCATCAAAGCGCTGCGCAACAAGAAAAGGGAGGAATCGAGATGGCAGGAATTTGGGGGCAGGTCGCCCTTGTGTTCGGCTTGGCGCTCGTCGCAAGCATGATCGCGCACCGCTACCGACTGTCGACGGCGCTGGTCGAGATTATTGTCGGCATGGTCGCGGGTTCGACGCTCGCCGTCTTCGGAGCATATTCCGCCTTCGCCGTGCAGGAGCCCTGGGTCAAGGCGCTCGCGGGAACCGGCGCCATTCTCCTCACCTTTCTGGCCGGCGCCGAACTTGATCCCGATGTCTTTCGACTGAAATGGAAAGAGGCGGCGGCCATCGGGACTGCAAGCTTCCTCCTACCCTCGGTCGGATGCTGGGCGGCCGCGCATTACCTCCTCGGTTGGGAGAATGCGCCGGCGCTTCTTGCGGGGATCGCAATGGCCGCAACCTCCGTCGCGGTCGTCTACACCGTCATGATGGAATACGGCTTCAACCGCGTCGAGTACGGAAAGACGATTCTCGCCGCTTGTTTCATCACCGATCTCGGCACAGTCGTCACCCTGGGACTCGTATTCGCGCCTTTCACTTGGAAGACCCTGCTATTTGCGGCTGTTCTCGCCGCCGCCTTCGTCGGGTTACCGAGAATTACGCCGAGGGCCTACGCATTGTTTGGAGGAAGGCCCTCCGAATTTGAAGCGAAGTTCCTGCTTTTTTCACTGATGGGGCTCGGCTCTCTCGCGGTCTGGGCAGGCAGCGAGGCTGTTTTGCCCGCCTATTTAATTGGAATGGCGCTTGCCGGCAGCGTCGGTCGGGATGCGGCTCTCGTGAAACGCCTGCGCGCTATCACGATCGGCCTGCTCACGCCGTTCTATTTTGTGCGGGCCGGCTATTTCGTCTCCATTCCGACGGTGATTATGGCTCCATTTGGCGTCATCGCTTTTCTCGTTGTCGAAATTGGCGCGAAGGTCGCCAGCGTTTACCCCGTCGCAAGAGCGTTCGACGCGCCGCATAAAGACGCGATGTATACAACGCTCCTGATGGCTTCCGGCCTCACATTCGGAACGATCTCCGCATTGTTTGGACTCTCGAACAAAATTATCGACGACGCTCAATACTCGACGCTCGTCGCCGCGATCATCGGCACCGCGGTGCTTCCGACTCTAATCGCGAACAAGTTTTATCTCCCGCGCCATCTCCTTCCGAAGGATGAGGCGGCGTTGCATTCGCCGACCCATGAGATGGAGGTCGAGAAGGCGCTCGAAGACTCCGAAGTTCGCTCCTGAGCCGAAAGGGCAGGCCATGTCGAAGATCGAAAAGGTCCACGCGCTCGAAATTCTGGACTCGCGCGGGAAAGGGAGGGGCGCGGGCGGCGGATAAGGCGGCGAATCTGCCGCTCTACGCCTATCTTGGCGGCCCCGGCGCGACGCGCCTCCCCGTTCCGATGATGAACATCATTAACGGCGGAAAGCACGCGCATAACTCGATCGATTTTCAGGAATTCATGGTCATGCCGGTCGGCGCGCCCACCTTCTCGGCCGAGACGGAAGACGCATTTATCGCCGACTTTGCCGTCGCTAGGGCGGAGGCCAAATTAAGACCGGCTCGGCCTGTCCAAGCGAGCGGATCGCAAAATATGCCGGCCTGGTGGAAAACGAGGTGGAACCCGGCGACTTTCGCCTCGCCCTTCGCCTAGATCGCGCTAGGTTTGGCGAAAGGATCGCCGAGACGCAGAAAACGTGATCGCTTCGCGAAGTTTAGAGCGCGCCTTTTTGCGAAAGGTCGGTATCTGTTTTTTGCGGCGCGCTCCGAGGCTCGGACTATCGATTAAGATGAAAGGCGATGGCGTCCGCGATGCGGAAGCCCCGGATGGGTTCTTGCAGCCCTTCAGCCTCATTCGCGATTGCGTGCGGCTCATCCCGCCATTGACAGGAGCTCGACCTACAAGGATCATAGACTTAAGAGACTACTTCCAATGTGACAATGCGCCGGGCGGCAATCCATCGCAGGAGTAAATCCGCGATTTCTGCCCTCGCGCAGAAATCGGCCGCGGGCCGCCGATCCCAAGATGGAGGTCAGCATCGATGGGCTTTCCCTTAAATCTCGTCGATCTAGCCGGCTTCGTCGCGCTTCTGCTCTGGGGCGCGCATATGGTCCAGACGGGCGTGCAGCGCGCTTTCGGCGCCAATCTCAGAGCGGCGCTCGGGCGCGCGTTGAGGAACCGATTGGGCGCATTCCTCGCCGGTCTTGGCGTCACGTCAATCCTTCAGAGCAGCACCGCCACGGGTCTGATGATCGCCGGCTTTGCGGCGAGCGGCCTTGTCGACCTCGCGCCGGCCCTCGCCGTCATGCTGGGAGCGAATGTTGGCACGACGCTAATCGTGCAACTGCTCTCTTTCAATGTCGCCGCCGTCGCGCCAGTCCTCATCCTGATTGGCGTGCTCATGTTTCGTCGCGATAGCGGCCCGCGCGCCCGCGATGTCGGGCGCGTCTTTACGGGCCTCGGGCTGATGCTTCTCGCGCTCCATCAGTTGTTGGAATTGATGACGAGCTATGAGGACACGCCCAGTTTGAGATTGTTGCTCGGCGCGGCGTCCGCCTCGCCTGTCCTCAATGTCTTGCTGGCGGCGGGCATGACATGGGCGATGCATTCGAGCGTCGCCGTCGTATTGCTGATCATGTCCCTGGCCAGCCGGGGGGTCGTGCCGCCGCTCGCCGCATTCGCCCTCGTCCTCGGGGCCAATCTGGGATCGGCCATCAACCCCGTCCTGGAGGGGCCCGCCGGCAACGATCCCGCCGCCAAGCGCCTCCCGGTTGGGAATCTGTTGATGCGAGTCGCCGGCGTCGCGGTGGCGCTCCTATTCCTCGAACCGATCAGCCGGGAGGTGGTCGCTTACGTCTCGGACAACGGCCGCGCCGTCGCGGACTTTCACACCGTTTTCAACCTTGCCGTCGCCGCGGCGTTCCTGCCGCTGCTGACGCCCTTCGGCGATCTGCTGGGGAAGGCTCTGCCCAAGCAGATCGACCCCGCTGATCCCTCCGTCCCCATATATCTTGACCCTGCCGCCAGGGAGACGCCGATCGTCGCGCTCGGCGCGGCCGCGCGCGAAGCGTTGCGCGTTTCAGATGCGCTGGGCGAGATGCTTTCGGGCGCCAGCCTTGCTTTGTCGGGCGCGGACCGCCGGAAGATCGTCGAAACGCGGAGACGTGACGACGTTCTCGATCGCCTTAATCTCGCGATCAAGGCCTATCTGACGTCGCTTGATCCGGACGAGTTGAACGAGCAGGACCATCGCCGGCTGGATGAGATCCTTCGCTTCACGATGAATCTGGAACAGGCCGGGGACGTGATCGACCGGAGCCTTCTGCCTCACGCCGCGAAACGACTGAAGCGCGGCCTGGTTTTCACGAAGGAAGAACAGGCCGAGATCATCGATCTGATCAATCGCTTATTGTCGAACCTCCAGGCGGCGTCGGCGCTTTTCATGACGGACGACGCGAGAATCGCGCGCAGGCTCGCCAGCGAGAAAGTTGCGTTCCGGGAGGCGGAATCACGAGCGACGACGGCGCATTTCGAGCGGATGAGAGGCGGTCAATTGGACGCCGTGCAGGCCAGCGCGCTCCATCTCGACCTTCTCCGCGACATGAAATCGATAAACAGCCACATCGTGGCCGCCGCCGCTTATCCGGTGCTCGAACGTGAAGGCGAATTATTGCCGAGCCGGATCCTTCCCATCGCTCGATGAGCGTCCGCAAGAAGAAGCAAGACGGCGTTCCGGTCGGAGCGACGCCTGCCAGCTGATGCGGCGGCACGGCGCGCATACATCCGTCGACGGCGTCATCGCGCGAGTTAAATGATAAAAAAGCCGACCGGCCGGCCAGGGCCAGGTTGATGAAGGGAGGCTCCTGGCAGACACTATCCCTTGAAAATGAGCGGCGATAGCGGCGCTCCGCAATCTCCGCCACAACCAGGCCCTTTCTTGAGACCTATCGGATGGCCTACTCGCTGATGATCCATGGCGGCGCCGGCGCGATACGCGCGCCGGAACGCTTTTCCGGCTCGCTGAAACACATCGTCGAGGCCGGCGCCGACATGCTCGCCTCGGGCGCCGGCGCCCTCGACGCCGTCGCGCGCTGCGTCTCGATGCTCGAGGACGATCCGCTCTACAACGCCGGCTGCGGAGCCGTGCTGAACGCCGACGGCGCGGCCTATTGCGACGCCTCCATCATGGACGGGCGGGACCTTTCGGCGGGGGCGGTCGCGGGCGTGCGCGGTCCGCGCAACCCCGTGCTGCTCGCCCGCCTCGTGATGGAAAAGACGCCCCATGTCTTCATGGTCGGCGCGGGCGCCGAGCGCCTCGGCCGGGAGCATGGGCTCGTCTTCGAGAACGAGGCCTATTTCGCCACACCCGAGCGGCTTGCGCAGCTCGCCCGCGCCAAGGCGCGCCATGAAACATCGCTCGATCACGCCGCTACGGCGCATGGCAAGCTCGGCACGGTCGGCGCCGTCGCCCGCGACCAAGCGGGCAATCTCGCAGCCGCGACCTCGACGGGCGGGCTCGTCAACCAGATGAGCGGGCGCGTCGGCGACTCGCCGGTGATCGGCGCCGGCGTCTATGCCGACAACGCTTCCTGCGCCATCTCCTGCACGGGCGTCGGCGAGCAATTCCTGCGCACCGCGCTCGCGCGCACCGCGGCGTTCTTTGTCGAATCGCAGGGAATGGATGCGGAAGCGGCCGCCCGCGAAGCGGTCGCCTATCTGGTTCGCAGAGTCGACGGTTCCGGCGGTCTGATCGTCGTCGACCGCAACGGCCGTTGCGGCGCCGCGCGGTCGACGCCTGGCCTGCTGATGGCGTCGGCGCGGGACGGGCGCATTACGGTCGGCGACGCCGGCCCGCCGGCGGCGTGACGGTTGCCCCCGCCGGCGCGATGCGCGAAAAGGACAGCGCTTTTCCTTTTCGGAGGTGCTCGTGGATCAATGGATTGCTCACATCGCTCATTCCGTCGGAACGGAGCCGGCCATGGCGCGCATTGCGGTCGGCCATGTCTTCGGCTTCCTTCAAAAACGCCATCCGGGACCGGCGGACGAGCTGATCGACAGGATTCCCGGCGCTCGTGAGGCCATTGCCGACGCGGCGGCCGCGCCGCGCAAGAAGAGCATTCTCGGCGGCATGTTGGGCGGCGTCGGCGGCGTGTTGGGCGGGTCCAAGGGCGAGATGCTCGCGCTGACCTCGGAGCTGACGGCGCTGGGCCTGTCGGCCGATCAATTGAAGCGCCTGGCGCACGAAATCTTCGGCGGCGCGGAACTCGTCATCGGCAAGGAAAAGCTGCGCGTCATGACGGACCCGATCCCCGGCCTCTCGGGATTCCTGTGGCCGAACGGATGAGACCAAGAGGCCGCGGAATTTCCGCAGCCTCGATTTTTGCGCTAATTGTAGAAGGCCACGCAGACGCGCTGGCCGTAATAGTCCCACCCCCATTTGGCGCAACGCTGCGGAGGAGCCGTGGCCGCGCCGACGACCGCGCCGGTCGCCGCGCCGACAGCGGCGCCCGCCAGCGTGCCCCCCGCGCGTCCGCCGGAAGCCAGCGCGCCGATGCCGGCGCCGCCCAGACCGCCAATCACGGCGCCGCCTGCGGCGCGTTCGCCTGGCGAGTTGCAGCCCGCTAGCGGCGCCACAATGACGACCGCGGCCGTCAGCAGCAGAATCTTTCTCATACGATGTCTCCTTTCGGGGGCCGACCCTTCATCCCCGCGCTCTTACGCAAGGCTGGAACCCGCCGCGCAGCCAGCCGACGCTGCATCGAGCCGGCGCGAGGATCTGCGCCAGAAAACGCCTCTGACGTCACCGCCAAGTTTAATGAAAGCGCCAGGCGCTTGCTGTCTCAAAAATACAACAGACAGAAAGTTCGGCCCGAGCGACCGTCGCGAAAATGCCCCAAAAGAGCCGCTTCGGCGCTGCGAGGGTCCGGGCGCTTGGGCTTTGTGGCCAAATTTGCTAGCAGCAAACTGTTCCAACGTGGAGAGAAGGAATCGCTGATGGACGTCGCCGCCCACGCCGAGGAGTTTCGCCGCCGCCTGGATGCGGCAGCCGACGCGACGGAGGCTGCGCTCGACGCCTTGCTTGCGCCCGCGGCGCTCCCCGGCGAGATTATCCGCCCCGCCCGGCTGCTCGAAGCGATGCGTTACTCGACCCTCGGCGGCGGCAAGCGGCTGCGGCCGTTCCTCGTCATCGAAAGCGCGCGCCTCTTCGGCGTCGAGGGCGCGAGCGCTATCCGCACGGCCTGCGCGCTGGAGATGATCCACTGCTATTCGCTCGTCCATGACGATCTGCCGGCGATGGACGACGACGATCTCCGACGGGGCCGGCCGACTGCGCACAAGGCCTTCGACGAGGCGACCGCCATTCTTTCGGGCGACGGTCTCCTGACCTATGCTTTCGACGTCCTCGCCGATCCCGCAACCCATTCCGACGGCAATCTGCGCGCGGCGCTCGTCCTCGCGCTCGCCCGAGCCGCCGGCCTTGGCGGCATGGTCGGCGGACAAGCGCTCGATCTTGCGGCTGAGACCGCCGCCGTGCCGCTGAACATCGACGAAACGCTTCAAATGCAGGCGATGAAGACCGGGGCGCTGCTGCGTTTCGCCGTCGACGCCGGCGGCATTCTCGGCGGCGCGACGCCCGCGCAGGCCGATGCCCTGCTGCGCTACGGCAAGGCGCTCGGCGCCGCCTTCCAGGTGGCCGACGACATTCTCGACGCCGAGGGCGACACGGCCGCGCTCGGCAAGCGCGCGGGCAAGGACGCGGAACGCGGCAAGGCGACGCTCGTTGGTCTTCTGGGACTCGCCGGCGCAAAGGCGCGCTGCGAGGCGCTTGTAAGGGAGGCCACAACCGCCTTGCTCGACACAGGACTCGGCGAGAAAACCGACATCCTCGCAGAAGCGGCGCGCTTCGTGGCCGCCCGGCGCAATTAGGCGATGCGAAATGGCGGCGATCGGCCCAGACGCGAAACGACGATCGCCGCGCCCGGCCTTTTGGCGAATCCTGCGGGCGCACTACCGGCTCGTCATATGCGGAGCCGTCGGCGCCGCCTTCGGACTCGGTTTGCCCACGTCGATTGAGCAGCCGGCTGCGGTCTTCGACTGGCTCCCACGCGAATTTGGCGGGGTGACGCGCGGCCTTGCCGGCTGGAACGTCGCCGTCTTTCTTTATCTGATCGCCGCGTCGCGGATCATCCGTCGTTCAACGCATGAATCGATCCGCCAGCGGGCGCTGCTCTCGGACGAAGGCCGGACCGCCGTGCTGTTTCTTACGGCGACGGCGACCTGCGTCGCCATCGGCGCGATCATCGCGGAGCTCGGACAGACAAAAACCCTCTTCGAAGACGAAAAGGTTGCGCATATCGCGCTGGCGGTCGTCACCGTCTTCAGTTCATGGGCGTTCATGCATCTGATCTTCGCCTTCCATTACGCCCACGAATTTTATAGCGAAGCAGATGAAGCGCCCGAAGAAAAGGCGAGCGCCCGTGGGGGCCTGCATTTCCCCAACACGCCGGCGCCGCAATATAGCGATTTCCTGTATTTCTCTTACGTGATCGGCGTCGCCTGCCAGACCGCGGATGTCGAAATCTGCTCAGGCGCCATGCGCAATGTCGCGCTCGTCCATGGCGTCGTGGCCTTTTTCTTCAACACGACCATCCTCGCATTGATGGTGAACATTTCCAGCCAGTTCGTCTGATGCTACACACGCCGAAAATCAGCCTCGGCGAAAAGGCGCGCATTCGCGCAATACTCGTCGGCTCGGTCGGCAATCTCGTCGAGTGGTACGACTTCTACGTCTATTCGGCCTTCTCTCTTTATTTCGCCGACGCCTTCTTCCCAGGCGACGATCCGGTGGCGCAGATGCTGTCGACCTCCGGCGTCTTCGCGCTCGGCTTCTTCATGCGCCCCATCGGCGCCTATGTCTTCGGACGCATCGGCGACGGGCATGGGCGACGGGCGGCGCTCATGCTCTCCGTATTGCTGATGTGCGCGGGCTCGCTCATCATCGCGGTCGTTCCCACCTATGTGACGATCGGAGCCGCCGCCCCCGCCCTGCTCCTCTTCGCACGGCTGTTGCAGGGCGCGAGCCTCGGCGGCGAATATGGATCGAGCGCGACCTATCTCGCGGAGACGGCGACGCCGGCGCGGCGCGGCTTCTATTCCAGCTTTCAATATGTGACGATGATCGCCGGACAGCTCCTTGCGCTCGTCGTGCTGCTCGTGCTGCAAAATCTGTTGCTCGACGACAAGGCGCTTCGCGACTGGGGCTGGCGCATCCCCTTCGCCATCGGCGCGCTCCTCGCCGTCGTCGCGCTGCTCATGCGCCGCGATCTCGCGGAAACCTCCGCCTTCGCGGCGAATCGGAGGGAAACGCGGCGCGGGTCGCTACGCGCGCTTCTCGATCACAAACGCGAGACGGCGACGGTCGTGGGACTGACATTGGGCGGCACGATCGCCTTCTATGTCTACACGACCTACATGCAGAAATTCCTGAAGCTCTCCGCCGGGCTGACCGCGTCGCAGACGACATGGATTTCGGCTGGCTCCCTTCTCTTCGCGCTGGCCCTGCAGCCGGTCTATGGCGCGCTTTCCGACCGCGTCGGCCGCCGACCGATGCTGATCGCCTTCGGCATTCTTGGGACGCTCTTCACCGTCCCCTTGCTGACGGCGATCCGGCAGGCGCGCGACGCCTGGACCGCCTTTATGCTGGTTTGCATCGCCTGGCTGATCGTCGCGCTCTACACTTCGATCAACGCGGTGGTGAAAGCAGAACTCTTCCCCGCCGCCATCCGCGTGACCGGCGTGGCGCTCCCCTATGCGGCGACGGTGTCCGTCTTCGGCGGCTCGGCGGAATATGTCGCCCTGTGGTTCAAGTCGCAGGGCCGCGAGAGCTGGTTCTATTGGTATGCGAGCGCGGCGATCTTTGTGTCGCTGGTCGTCTATGCGACGATGCCGGAGACGAAGGCGCAGTCCCGTATTGAGTGAGTGAAGCGCGCCTGAAGGCGCGCGGTCCAGTGAATCTCCGGACCGCGCGCCTTCAGGCGCGCTTCGCATTTTAAAAGTCAGTTATCCAGGAAGCTCCTCAGCTTCCGGCTCCGGCTCGGATGCTTGAGCTTCCTCAGCGCCTTCGCCTCGATCTGGCGGATGCGTTCGCGGGTCACCGAGAATTGCTGGCCGACTTCCTCCAACGTGTGGTCGGTGTTCATGCCGATGCCGAAGCGCATGCGCAGGACGCGCTCCTCGCGCGGCGTGAGCGATGCCAGCACGCGCGTCGTCGTCTCGCGCAGATTGGACTGGATCGCGGCCTCGATCGGCAGCACGGCGTTCTTGTCCTCGATGAAATCGCCGAGATGCGAATCCTCCTCGTCGCCGATCGGCGTCTCAAGGCTGATCGGCTCCTTGGCGATCTTCAGCACCTTGCGCACCTTTTCGAGCGGCATGGCGAGCTTTTCGGCGAGTTCCTCCGGCGTCGGCTCGCGGCCGATCTCGTGCAGCATCTGGCGCGAGGTGCGCACGATCTTGTTGATCGTCTCGATCATATGCACCGGAATGCGGATCGTGCGCGCCTGATCGGCGATCGAGCGCGTGATCGCCTGGCGGATCCACCAGGTGGCGTAGGTCGAGAATTTGTAGCCGCGACGATATTCGAATTTGTCGACCGCCTTCATCAGGCCGATATTGCCCTCTTGAATAAGGTCGAGGAACTGCAGGCCGCGATTGGTGTATTTCTTGGCGATGGAGATGACGAGGCGCAGATTCGCCTCGACCATTTCCTTTTTCGCCTGACGCGCTTCGCGCTCGCCCTTCTGCACCATGTGCACGATCTTGCGGAACTCGGAAATCTCCAGCCCCGTTTCGGTCGCGAGCGCATGGATTTCCGCGCGCAGATCCTTGATGCGGTCCTTCTCCTCCGCGACAAACTCCTTCCAGCCCCTGGAGCGAAGCTGCGCGACGCGCATCACCCATTTGGGGTCGAGCTCGGAACCGTGGAATTTATCGATGAAGTCCTCGCGGGCGACGCCGTAGCTGTCGGCGAGACGCAGCAGTTTCGTCTCATAGCCGATGAGGCGCTTGTTGATGTCGTAGAGCTGCTCGACCAGCGCCTCGATGCGGTTCTGGTTCAACGAAAGCGACTTGACGTCCGTGACGATCTCTTTCTTGAGCTGCTTGTATTTGCGCTCCTGCGCGGGCGTCAGCGTCTCGTTCTTGAGCTTGTTCTCGACATTCTGGTCCTGAAGGCGGCGCAGCTTCTTATAGGCGTCGGCGACGCGCGCGAAGGTTTCCAGAACCTTCGGCTTCAGCTCGGCCTCCATGGCGGAAAGCGACACGGAATTCTCCATGTCGTCTTCCTCCTCGAACGACTCTTCGGGAGCCGCGCCCTCCGCGATGCCGGCCGGCGGGGTGCGCGGCGCGGTGGCCGGAGCCATCTCCTGGCCCTCCTCGGCGGGCGCCTTGGCGGCGGCCTTGCCGTCCGGGCCGGCATAGGTGGCTTCGAGATCGATGATGTCGCGCAGCAAGACCTTTCCGGCTTCGAGCTCCTCGCGCCAGATGATGATGGCCTGGAAGGTCAGCGGACTCTCGCAGAGACCGGCGATCATCGCCTCGCGGCCGGCTTCGATGCGCTTGGCGATGGCGATCTCGCCCTCGCGCGACAAAAGCTCGACCGAGCCCATCTCGCGCAGATACATGCGCACGGGGTCGTCGGTGCGGTCGGCGGGCTCGGAGGAGCGCGTCGCGACCGCGCTCGAACGCGGGCTCTCGACGAGATCGCCGCCCTCGGCTTCCTCTTCCTCCGCGCTCTGCTCTTCCTCGACGTCATCCGGATCGTCGCCCTCGGAGACGGTGATGCCCATCTCGGAGAGCATGGCGTAGACGTCCTCGATCTGGTCGGAGGAAACCTCCTCCGAGGGCAGAACGGCGTTCAATTCGGCATAAGTGACGAAGCCGCGCTTCTTGGCGAGCTTGATCATCCGCTTGACGGCGGCGTCGTTCAGATCGAGAAGCGGACCGTCGGCGGCGTCTACCGTAGCGGCGCCCTCATTATCGACCTTGTCTTCGTCTTTCTTCGCCATACACAGCTCCACACGGTCCCCGGCGCGCCGCCTCATGGGGCTGCCGAACCGGGCCTCGAATCTGTCGATAATCTTCCGGAGACAGCCAACTCCGGCCCCTCCCCTTCGGCGTGGACGCTCAGCCCGCGCCGATTCTCGTCCCCAACATTCTCCGCGGGGTCTTAACGCCCCGCTAACCACACTCAAATTGCGCGGTAAGGCCAGAAAGTCAAAGCGGCCGCGTCAACCGCCCGGAGGAGGCCCCGAAGCCCTCCACGGCGGCCTCTGCGCCATCTAGCGCGGTCAGCTGCGCTTGAATATCCCTCAATCGCGCTAAATCTTGCTCGCTGGAGCTTTCAGCCAGCCGGGCTTCGACCGCGCGGAGTTCTTTATTTAACGCCCATGAGCGGCGATGCAAGACTAAAGCCTGACGCAGGCTCTCGGCCGCGTCGGACGGAGCGGCCTCCGGGCGCACGCTCCAGAGCGCGGCGTGAGCTACCATGCCCTCAAGACGCGAGGCGACGCCGCCGAGCCCCGCTTCCTCCAGGGCGCGTTGAAGCTCGGCCCGCTCGCCGCCGCCCGCCTCGGTCCAGCGGACCAGCGTGTCCCGCAGCGCGGCGGCCTCGCTCGAGCCGAAATCGAGCCCGGCCACTTCCTCCACCTCGGCGGCCAGCACCTCGGGATGGTTCATAAGGATCAACAAAATCAGGGCGTCTCGCGGCGCGATCGGCGGTCTTACGCCACGAAAGAGCGGCGAATTGGCGAGCGCCGGGCTGATCCGCACCGGCCCCGCCTCGGGCGCGCCGGGTCGGAAAGCGACGCGGCGGGCGCCAAAGTCGCGGCCGCGGCCGGGGGCGGGCGGCCGGCGGCCGAAGAGCCGCGCCAGCCGGTCGCTCAGCTCCTGGACGTAATAGCGCCGTAGCGTCTCGTCGCCGATTTGTGCGGCGATTTCGCGCAGCCGGCGTTCGAGCCCCGCCCGTCGCTCCGGCGTGTCGAGAACAGCGCTCTGCGTCTCCCGCATCCAGAGCAGATCGACGAGCGGCAGCGTTCGCTCCAGCGCCTGCGCGAGGGCGCCGGGGCCGCCGGCGCGCAGCAGTTCGTCGGGATCTTGGCCGTCCGGCAACAGGACGAAGCGCAAGGTCTTTCCTGGCCCAATGAGCGGCAGGGCCGTATCGACGGCCCGATAGGCGGCCTTGAGGCCAGCCTTGTCGCCGTCGAAACAGAGAATCGGCTCCTCAGTTAGGCGCCATAGCAAGCCGCATTGATCGGGCGTCAGGGCCGTGCCGAGCGGCGCGACGGCGTGGGGCAAACCCGCGGCCGTGAGCGCGATGACGTCCATATAGCCCTCGACCGCGATGATGGTTCCGGCGTCATGGGCGGCCTTCCGGGCGTTGTGGAGATTGTAAAGCGTCGCGCCCTTATGGAAGAGCGGCGTCTCGGGCGAATTCAGATATTTCGCCTGTGCGTCCGCCTCCATGGCGCGCCCGCCGAACGCGACGACGCGGCCGGCGCGGTCACAGATCGGAAATATCACGCGATTGCGGAAACGATCGAAGGGGACGGGGATGTCCTCGCCATGGATGAGGAGCCCGGCCTCGATCATCGTCTCGACCGTCGCGCCCCTGGCCGCAAGATGGTCGCGCAACGCGTGGCGCTCGGCAGGCGCGTAGCCGAGGCGGAATTTTTCGCGGGAGAGCGCGGAGACCTGCCGGCGGTCGAGATAGCCCCGCGCCTCGCGGCCGGCGGGGCTCGCGAGTTGCTTCTGGAAAAATTCGGCCGCCCATTCCAGCGCCTCGCCGAGCGTCGCGCGGCGCTGGTCCTCCTCGCGCTGCTCGCGCGTCTCAACCGGCATGGGCAACCCGGCCAGCGCGGCGAGCCGCTCGACGGCTTCGGGGAAGCTCAGCCCTTCCGTCTCCATGAGAAAGGCGAAGCCGTCGCCATGTTTCCCAGAGGAGAAGTCATGGAAGAAGCCCTTCTGATCGTTGACGAAGAAGGAAGGGGTCTTCTCGGCGTTGAAGGGCGAAAGGCCGCGCCATTCGCGGCCTTCTTTCTTGAGCTTCACCTTCTGGCGCACGACCTCGGAGACTGGGACGCGCGCCCGGATTTCGTCGAGGAAGGAAGGAGAAAAGCGCATAGCGCGGTTCTAGCAAGCGCCCCCGTAGAGTCGAGTCGAAAGGCGCGGCGCGCTCTGGTCGGTCGACGAGAAAACCTCGGGAGATTTCCGGCGTCATGCGACGACGCTTTCCGAAAATGTCCTATGCGTGAGCGGCGCTGTCAGTTCGCCCCTGCCTAAATTGAAGCCGTAGGATGCGTTAACCTTGCGGAAGCGCGTGGCGGCGCCCGTGCGTTTTTTCCGCTTCCTCCGTCTCCGCCGGGACGACGACGAGCTGACCGTAGCGCACCCCGCGCTCGCCGATGAGATGGCCCGCGAAATGCTCCACCTCGGATTTCTGCCCCTTCAGCAGGGACACTTCCAGGCACGTTGCTTCGTCCAGATGCACATGCAGCGTCGCGATCGACATGTCCGCATGGCTGTGATGGTCATGAACCAGTTTCTTGGAAAGCTGCCGCGTCTCGTGATCGTAGACATAGACCAGCGCAGCGATGCAATTGCGCGCGCCGTCGGTCTTCGGCTCCTTTAGAAGCCCCGCCCGCACGAGATCGCGCACGGCCTCGGAGCGGTTCTGGTGGCCGCCCGCCTCCATGTAGCGGTCAAGCGCACCCATTAATTCATCGTCGATCGTCACCGTCACGCGTTGCAAGGCAATTGCTCCGGCTCTCTCAGTAACGGAGCAACTAGCAGCGGTCGGGCTTTTTTACAACGCCGGAGCCGGCAGCCGCGTCCCGAACACGGCGATGATCGCCGAACGGGCATGGACGAGGCGCGGACTGCGTTCGCGCTTATGAAAAGCTTATCGACGACCGTAGCAGCGGCGGCGCCAGGCCGATCGGACCGGCTTCGACGCCAAGATGAAACTTGCAAGCGCCGATGGCGCGCTGCGGCGCGCCAATGAACGCGAATGGTTCGCGACCGCCCTGTAAAACGATCGTGGCCGGTCATGATGCGCCCGCCAGAAAATATCTACTTGCGCCACAGCCAGGTTGGAAAAGCTCAACGCTGCGACGTGACACGCTGAGGGAGCCAATTTCGCAAACATGGACGTTCGCCCAAGGGAAAGCCTTGCGCGCGTTCGTATGATGTTTTTAATTATACATCATACTTATTGCAAAGGCGAGCTTACGCCAGAAATTCGCGGCTGCTTGATCTTGTCCGCCCTCCCCGCCTTTGGCATGGTGCGCGCCAACCAAAACAAAAGGAAACGCCAAAGATGACCGGGTTCTGGAGGAGACTGGCCGCCTTACTGTCCTTGAGCGCGGGGCTCGCCCTCGCAGCGCCCGCTCTGGCGCATACGCCTGATATCTCGACCGGCAAGATCGCTCCGCAAGCGAATCGCCTTTATATGGTCGACGTCGGCTTCCTCGCGACCGACCTCGAGCGCATGTTCCAGGAGACGATGGACGAGCGCGCGGGCGTCGACCTCTCTCCGCCCGGCGTGCTGGAGGAGGAAATCGGCAAATTCGTCGCCAAGCGCGTCGCGATGCGCGACGAGACCGGCCGCGCCTGCCTGGCCAAGGTCGAGAAAGCGGGCGAAGACCCCACCAATCAGGACAGCGCGCTCGTCGCGGTGCGCTTCGATTGCTCGGGGACGAGCGGCAAGGTCTTCTACGACGCGACGAAGCTCCTCGCCGCGCAGGGCTCGAAGGGCAAGCATCTCGTCACGCTGCTCGGCGAGAACGCCGGCGAGACGATGCTCTATCCGCAGAACCCGCCGCTCGACCTCTCCCAGCCCATGGAGACCACCGCCCAGCTCATGAAGAAATTCTTCGAGGCGGGCGTCGAGCACATCGTCACGGGCTATGATCACCTCTGCTTCCTCTTCGCGCTGATCCTCTGGGCGACGCGCATCTGGCCGGTGGTGAAGATCGTCACCGCCTTCACCATCTCGCACTCGATCACGCTGTCGCTCGCGGCGCTGAATATTTTCACTCTGCCGTCCGCGCTCACCGAATTCCTGATCGCCGCGTCGATCGTCTTCGTCGCCGTGGAGAACTATTTCTCGCGCGACGTGGACAATCGCTGGCGCAACACCTTTCTCTTCGGCTTCATCCACGGCTTCGGCTTCGCTTCGGCGCTGACTGAAATGGGCGTGCCCCAGGGCGGCGTCGTTCCGGCGCTCGCCGCCTTCAATATCGGAGTGGAAGCCGGCCAGATCGCGATCGTCGTGGCGGTGATGCCGATCCTGTTCTTCGTCGACGGGCAGACCGGCGGCAAGCGCAGCGAGAAGCTCGTCTACGCCGTCTCGGCGATCATCGCCCTGGCGGGCGCCTATTGGATGGTCGACCGGCTGCCAAGCCTCGCGCAAATGTTCAAGGGTGGAAAATAACGCCGCAAAGGCGGGTGGGAGCGGAGCGGCCCTTGCCGTTCCCCTTCCCTCCGCTATTTGCCGCCGCTTATCGGAGCGACGGCCATGAACGCGCTAAAGACGGACGATTTCCGTGTCGAGCAAAAAGACGGTCAGTGGGTCGTGACCTTCACGCCGACAGGCGCGCGTTTCTTCTTCGGCGCCGACGGCATGGAGACTCGGGCGAGCGAGTCCGACGTGCCGCCGGAAGACCTGCCAATGGATTACGATCCGCTGGAGATCGAGCGAATGGCCGCGCGGCTCGCCTATCTCGCGCGCGGCCACGCAATGTAGTTCCCCCGTCATACAGAGCGTCGCACTCGAGCTCAGCCCCTCACCCGCACATATTCGCCGGGCGCGTCGCATAGCGGCTTGAGCTTTCCGCCGCCAGGCTCACGCGCCGGAACCTTCTTCGGCGCCTGAGCCGTGACCCATTGCAGCCAATGCGGCCACCACGAGCCCTCATGCTCCTCGGCCTTGGCCACCCACTCCTCAAAGGTCCCCGTCAACGGGCCGCCGGTCAGGTAGTCATATTTGCCCTTCGCCGGCGGATTGATGATGCCGGCGATATGGCCGGAGCCGCCGAGCACATAGGTCACCTCGCCGCCGAAAAACTTGTCGCCGCGGAAAACGGAGCGCGCCGGCGCGATGTGGTCCTCCTTGGTTGCAACCGAATAGATCGGAACCCGCACGAGACGCAGATTGATCGGCACGCCGCTCATCACCATCTCGCCGCGCGTGATGCGGTTCTCGATGTAGCAACTGCGCATGTAGAAAGAGTGGTTGGCCCGCGGAATGCGCGTCGAATCCGAATTCCAATAGAGCAGATCGAAGGCCGCCGGCTCAACGCCTTTCATGTAATTATTGACGACGTAGTTCCAGATCAGCTCGTTGGGACGCAGCATGTTGAAAGCGTTCGCCATCTTCACGCCTTCGAGATAGCCGGTCTTGGCCATCGCCTCGTCGAGCGCCGCCATCCGCTCATCGTCGATGAGGATTTGCAGATCGCCCGCTTCGCTGAAATCCACCTGCGTGGCGAAGAAGGTGACGCTCTCGATCCGGTCGTCGCCCTTCGCGGCCATATAGGCGAGGGTGAGCGCGAGCAGCGTGCCGCCGACGCAATAGCCCGCCGCCGTGACCTTGCGCTCGCCCGTCGCCTTCTCGATCACGTCGAGAGCCGTCAGAATGCCCTCGTGCATATAGGCCTCAAACCCCTTCTCGGCCTTGCTCTCGTCCGGATTGACCCAGGAGATGATGAAAACCGTGAAGCCCTGCTCCACGGCCCAGCGCACGAAGCTCTTTTCCTTGTTGAGGTCGAGCACGTAGAATTTGTTAATCCAGGGCGGCGTGAGCAGCAGCGGCCGCGCATACACCTCCGCGGTCGTCGGCGAATATTGAATCAGCTCCATCACGTCGTTGCGCCAGACGACCTTGCCGGGCGTGTTGGCGAGATCGACGCCGAGCCGGAACTTGGTGTCGTCCGTCTGTCGAATCTTCAGCACGCCGCCGCCGGCGCTGAGATCCTCAGCGAACATTTTCATGCCGCGTATGAGGTTTTCGCCCTTGTTCTCGATCGTTGCGCGCAGCAATTCGGGATTGGTCGCGATGAAGTTCGAGGGCGACACGGCGCTGGAGATGAGCCGCGTGTAGAACAGCGCCTTGGCGCGCGTTTGCGGGTCAAGCCCTTCGGCCTTGTCGACCATGTCGCCGGCCCAGCGCGCGGCATAGAGATAGGATTGGCGCAGCCAGTCGAAGAAGGGGCTTTGCTCCCATTCGGGCGAGGCGAAGCGCTTGTCGCTTGGATCCGGCGCGACGACGGGCGGAACGTTCTCGCCCGTGTAGCGCCGCAACGTCTGGCGCCAGATTTCGCTCAGCCCGCCATAAAGCTCGGCTTGCGCCACGGCCGCCCGCTCCGGTTTCGCGAGCCAGTATTCGGCGACCGTGCCGAGCGTTTTGGTGGCGTCTGCGACATTGGCGGCGAGTTCGCTACGCGCGCCCCCGGCCTCGACGCTGCCGATCGCGGCGGCGAGCGCCTTCCGGCTTTGATCGACGAGCTGCGCCATGTTCTCGGCGAACGCCTCGACGTCAACGCCCACCAGAGGCGAGGAGACCGGCGGAATCGCAACTGCAGGCTGAGACGCCGGCTTGTCGACGGCCCGCGGCGCTCCAGCCTGCGTCTTGACGGCGGCGACCGGCTCGGGCTCGCGGGCTTCGACGGTGGGAATCCCGACCGGCTCCTTCGCCTTGCCCTTCTTGCCGACCTTCCTTTCGGACTTGCCTTTTTTCCCTGATTTTTCCTTGCGCTCCGAAACCGCCTCAATCCCCGGCGGCGCCTTGCGCCGTTTGACCGCAGGCTCCCGGTCGCGACCTATCGTCATGCTCTATTCCGTTTCTTTCTCAAACCGGCCGAGGGCGTTTCAGCCATCCGCGCAGTATGACCGTACAAAACCGGCGCGTCCCGGTCTATCGACCTTTGCCCCGGAAAAGCGCGCCCGCTCGGCGCGAACGAAGGTTGACACCGATATATTACAATCGAATAGGGACGGGAAAGCGCCGTCCGACGGCCAATATGTCGCGGCCTCGCAGGACGGAAGGCCTCGCGCCAGCGTCTCCGCTCAAAAGGAATGGCCGGCGCGCCGCCGGCGGAGCGGAGAAGGGCATGTTGCGGCGAGAGAAAGCGGCCTTGGCGATCTGGGTCATCTTTGGTCTTTCCGCCTGCGCGAGGCGCCATGGCGAGATCGCGCCCCTGCCCGCGCCGTCCCAAGCCTTCGCCGCCGCCGACTGCCGCCAGCTTTCGCTGATGCGCGCGAAGACCGAACGGTCGCTTATCCTTTCGGAGATCGTGCAGGACTTCCGCCACGCTGAAGACCGCACGCGCATATTCGGCGCTCCGACCCCGGTCGCGACGATCTTCGAGGAAAACCGCGAAGCGGAGGTCGCGCGGCTGAAAGGCGAAGCGCTGGCGCTCGCCGCGCAGCTCGAACGCGCTGGGTGCGTAGCCCACGAGCATTGATCCGGGCTTTCTTCGAGCTTGCCGGTCGCCGCCCGAGGCCGCCCTTTCGAAATATATTCTTTAGGCGCGTTGGGCAGGCTCCGCGCAAAGACAGCGTAACGGAGAGGGTTCATGAGCGTAGGGGGCGACCGGGCGTTGAGGGTGATGTCGATTGAAGAATGCCAAAAGCTCGAAACGCCCCTGCGTCAGGATCTCGAAGTGCTGGATTATGAAATACGCAGCCTCGTGGCGCGTATCCGCAAAGAGGCGGGCGACGCGGGCGCCGACGACGCCACCTTCGTCAAAGCCTCCTCCACCGTGCTTCTTTCGGTCGCGGCAAGCCTGCTGGCGCGCGCCGCGCATGACAAGCAAGCCGCCTTCGACGCAGGCGATTTCGCCGCGAGCGCCCGCAACGCCGCGAGATGGGCTGAGGAGCGACGATTGCGGTATTTCGTCGGCGGAGAGGCGTGAATCAAATTGCGTAATATCTGCTTTTCATGCGTCGCGCGACATCCGCTTTCCCTGGCGTCGAAACTCGCGACAAACGACAGCCGATCTCGAAGCCGCGCCGCCAAACAATTTGCGCGGCGTAGATTTTGCCGCTGTCTTCTTCGAAGAACTGAAAGAGAGTCGGTAGAGCCACGGCGCGCGCAAGCCGCAGGCGAACCCCGTCATCCGCCCGATCCGCGATCATGCAGTCGCACAGAAAGCGGTCCGCGCGGTCAAGCGCTTTCCCCCATCTGAGACGCGCGGAACGTCGGCGTTCGGCGCGCCGCTCGACGCTTGCATCCGCAAGGCGCTCATAAGTTGGCGCGCCCCTTCGACCGGCGCGCCAACGGGCGAGCGCCGGCGTCTCTCCTTTCAAGCGCAACGCCTCCAAGACTGAATCGTCGTCCGCCACGCGCGCCTCCCCCAATCGTCGCAACGCAGTCTGTTAGGCGACGAAGCGCTCGGCGCGCAACCGGCGCTCTTCCCCGGCGCCAGCTTCGGGCAAGGACGCGACGCTCTAATCGCGTCGGATCACTCTATCCGGGTCGGGTCATGAGCAGCACGTTTGGATTGTTCAACACTTCCATCATGGGCATGTCCGCGCAGGCCGACGCGCTCGCCAATATCTCCGAGAACATCGCCAATTCGAGCACGGTCGGCTACAAGCGCGCAACCACCCACTTCCTTACGGTGCTTAACGGATTTCAAGGCGCCGACCAGTTCGGCGGCGGCGTTTATACGCGCAGCCGCTACGATGTCGCCAATCAGGGCGCGTTGATGCATACCGGCAATTCCACGGATCTGGCGATCCGCGGCAACGGCTTCTTCGTCGTATCGGACAGCTCCGGCGCCACTTTCCTCACGCGCGCGGGCTCCTTCACGCCAGACTCGCAGGGGCGCCTCGTCAACGCCGCCGGCTATTATCTGATGGGCTTTCCGAGCGGCGCGCAGACGGAAGCGCTTACGAATATGGAGGTCGTACGCATTCGCAACGACCGCCTCTACGCCGCGCCGACGACGGAAGGCGTGCTTTCCGCCAATCTTCCATCCGACGCGCCGACCGTCGACGCCGCGGATCTCCCCTCGACCAACGCCGCGGCCGCCAAATACAGCGCCAAGTCGTCGATCACGGTCTATGACAATCTCGGCAAGCCCGTCGTTCTCGATGTCTATTACGCAAAGACGGGTCCGAACGCCTGGGAAATGACGCTCTATGACTCCGCCGGCGCGACCAATGGCGGTTTCCCTTATGCGTCCGGCCCCCTCGCGACTCAGACGCTCACATTCGATCCGGCGAACGGCTCGATTCTCAGCGGCGCAGCGTTGAACATCACGCCTCCCGGCGGCTCGCCGATCAATATCGACATGAGCAACACGACGCAGCTCGGCGCGCCTTTCGTCGTCAAAAACGTCACCGTCAACGGCAATGCGGCGACTGCGATCCGCGAAGTCCAGATCTCCGCAAACGGGACGCTCAGCTATCTCCTCGACAATGGCCAGCTGAGCTCTGCCTATCGCATCGGCGTCGCGGACGTGGCGGCCCCGACGGCGCTCTCGAACTATACGGGCAATGTCTACGCCGCGAATGGCGACTCCGGACCAATCTTCGTCGGAACGGCCGGCGCCGGCGGACGCGGAGAAATCGCTTCCGCAACGCTCGAAGCCTCCACGGTCGATCTCGCCACCGAGCTTTCGACGATGATCGTCGCCCAGCGCTCCTATACCGCGAACACGCAATCCTTTCAGGTCGCTTCGGAAATTCTGCAGGTTCTCAATAATCTCAAATAAGCGAGCAGCTTCATGTCTCTCACTACGGCTGGCGCGGTCGCGGCCAAATCGCTCAGCGTGATCTCCAACGAGATCAGCGTCACATCCCGCAATATCAGCTCCGCCGGCGCAGCCGGGGTCAGCGTCAAATATGCGCGAGTCGGGACAGGCGACAACGGCGTCGAGTTTCTCGGCGTCGGGCGCGCCGCAAACGCCGCGCTCTTCCGCAATCTCCTATCGTCCACCGCCTCGCAATCCACGGAGACGTCCGTCTCGGATTTCCTCGCCCGGATCGACCAGTCTCTCAACCTCGACGACCCGGCCAACAGCCGTTCGGCCGCGACGACGATCGCGAAACTTACGAGCGCGCTTCAGAGCTACAGCGCCTCGCCGGCAAATCAGACGGCGGCGCAAGTGGCGCTCAATGCGGCGCAGGAGGTCGTCGACTCTCTGCGAGACGCGACGACCGCCCTGCAGGACGAAAGACGGCAGGCGGATATCGGCGTCGGCGCCGCCGTCGGAGAAATCAATGATCTCCTCGCCCAATTCGCGGAACTCAATAAAACGGTCGTCGCCGGCTCGACGGCGGGCGCCGACGTCACCGACGCGCTGGATCGACGTGACGGCGTTCTCCTGCAGCTCTCGAAGACGATCGGCCTGACGACGATCGCGCGGGCGAACAACGACATGGTGCTCTATACGGACAGCGGCGTGACCCTGTTCGAAACGACGCCGCGCCTGGTGACGTTCAAGGAAACGCCCAACCTTTCGCCAAGCGTTTCAGGCGCCGCGGTTTATGTCGACGGCGTTCAAATCACGGGCGCGGGCGCGCCGCTGCCCCTGCGTTCCGGCTCCATTCAGGCCCTCACCCGGATACGCGACGAGATCGCGCCGCAGTTCCAGCGGCAACTCGACGAGATTGCGCGCGGCCTCGTCGTGAGCTTCGCGGAAAAGGATCAAACCGGCGCCGGCGGTCCGCCGCTGCCCGGTCTTTTCACCTACGCCGACGCCACCCAAGCGCCGGGCGTCGCCCTTATCGACGGCCTCGCGGGGCAGATCGAGGTCAACGCCAATGTCGACCCCGCGCGCGGAGGGAGCCTCATGCGCCTGCGAGACGGCGGCGCCTCCGGCGACCCCGCCTATGTCTACAACGCGTCCGGCGCGTCGGGATATGCGACCCGGCTTCTGGAACTCGCCAATGCAGGGTCGGCGCCGCAATCTTTCGACGCCCAGGCCGGACTCGCGGGCGCAGGCTCCGTGAACGCGTTCGCAGCCGCATCAAACGGCTGGCTCGGCGCCCAGCGAAAGACGGCGGAAGGCGCCAAGGTCTATATCGACGCCGTCGTTTCCCAAACCACGCAGGCGCTCTCCAACGCGACGGGAGTCAATCTCGACGACCAGATGTCGCAGATGCTGGCGCTGGAAAACTCGTATCAGGCGTCCGCGAAACTCCTCGAAACCGTCAACTCGATGTTCGACGCCCTCTTTTCCGCCGTACGCGCGTGAGTGCCTCCATGTTCTACACCACCTCGACCTTTATGATGACGGCGTCGTTGCGCAGCGTGATCGCCAATCTGCAAAGCGATCTGGCGCGCAGCCAGAAGGAAATGACGACCGGCGTTCACGCCGATCTGGGCGCAACGCTCGGCGTGCGCGCGAGTCGAAGCTTCTCGCTTGCGGGCGCCAAAGAGACGATCGACGCTTTGCGCGACGCCAACAAACTCGTCAACGCGCGCCTGGATGCGTCTCAATCCGCGCTCGACAGCCTTCTCTCCGACGCACGCAATATGCGGGCGACGCTCCTCGCCGCGCAGAACGACGGCGGCGAGAAGGAAGCCATTATCGGTCAGGCGCGCCAGGGGCTTGCGACTTTGATCGCGAAGCTGAATAGCGGCGACGGCGACGGCTTTCTGTTCGGTGGGATCAGAACCGACCAACCCCCAGTCGCCGATTATTTCGCTAGCCCGCCCTCGGCTAACAAACTCGCTCTGGACGCCGCCTTCTCATCGGCCTTCGGGTTCGGGCAGACCGACCCCGCCCTCTCCGCCGTCACGCCGGCGCAGCTCGAAAGCTTCCTTTCCGGCGGCTTCCAGGACCTCTTCTCGGACGCAGGCTGGCGCACGACGTGGTCCGACGCATCGGACCAGCCGCTTCGAAGCCAGATCGGCCCTTCCCGCATCATTGACAGCTCGGTCACCGCCAATGAGCCAGCCCTGCAAAAGCTTGCCGCGGCATATGCGATGATGGGTGATCTCGGCGCGGATAATATGAGCCGCCAAACCTATGCCGTTTTACTGACGACCGCGATGAAAACCGTAGATGAGGCGATGGTTCTCCTGACAAAGACCCAAGCGCGGGTCGGCGTGATGCAAAGCGACGTTCGGAACGCCAGCGAAGCGATGGCGGTTCAATCGAGCGCAATCCTGCTCCAACTCCAGGATCTGGAAGGCGTGGACCAGACCGCGGCCGCGGCGCGGGTCAATGGCCTCATGACCCAGATCGAAACCGCCTACACGCTCACTTCGCGCATCAGCCAGCTGAGCCTGGCGAAATACCTCTAAGATCGAGACAAAGCGCGATGTATCAGCAACGCTATGCCGAAATCGCCGACGACTCGCCCAAAAGCGCGCGGGAAAGGGAAAAAGCGGCGCTGCAGACGGCGAACGCCAAGCTCGCCGCCGCAAAAGCTCACGGGGCCCTGAGCCCGCAAGCTTTCGAGGCGACGGATTTTGTGAGGCGGCTGTGGACGATCTTCATTGCGGATCTGAGCAGTGATGAAAACGGACTGCCGCCCGATCTGCGCGCCTCGCTGATTTCCATCGGTCTTTGGATACGCCGCGAGGCCGACCTCATCGACCAGGGCAAGTCCAGCAATTTCGACGGCGTCATCGACATCAACCAACTCATCGCCGACGGGCTGGCCTGACATGAACATATCGCTCCGTCGGGGTGAACGCATCTTCATCAATGGCGCCGTTCTGCGCGTCGATCGCAAGGTCTGCATCGAGCTTCTCAACGACGTGACCTTTCTCCTCGAAAATCACGTCATGCAGGCCGAGCAGGCGTCCACGCCGCTAAAGCGGCTTTATTTCGTTATCCAGACCATGATCATCTCCCCCAATGATTGCGATAACGCCGTTGAACTCTGCCGCGACATGCTCGTCTCGCTGAACGGCGCCACTCGCGACCCTCGCATTGTCGTCGGCCTCGCGGCGGCCGTTCGGCATATTGAAGACAAAAGACCGTTTGAGGCGCTCAAATCGGTCCGAGCGCTTTTTCCCGTCGAGGCGGAACTCGTCCTCGCAGAGAAAACCAATCAGCGGGACGTCGCGTGAAAGGAAAATAAAATGACGATTTCGGCGGTTCAAACCCTTTTCTCTTCGTCTGCGTCGAATGCGTCCGGGACGGCGGATGCTTCCAAAGCGACCGGCGACTTCGACGCGTTCCTTCAGCTTCTGGTCACCCAGATCAAGAATCAGGACCCAACGAAGCCGCTGGATCCAACGCAGACCGTCACGCAGCTTGCGACCTTCGCTTCCGTGGAGCAGGCGGTAAAGACCAACGCGCTCCTCGGACAGATGGCCGATTCATCCACTCTATCCCAAGCCTCCAGCCTGATCGGGCGCACCGCCTCCTCGCCGGACGGCTCGGTAAACGGCGTCATAACGTCCGTCACGATGACGGACTTCGGATTGGTCGCAAATCTGGAAAACGGAGGCAGCCTCGTCGTCGGCCCCGGCGTCTCGATCAGCTAGCGATGAATGAAGCAGACGCGTTGGAGATCGTCCATCGAACGGTGGCGACCGTGCTCGTCGTGTCCGGACCGCTGGTCGGCGCCGCGATGATCGTCGGCGTCGCTGTCGCTCTCCTTCAGGCGCTGACGCAGGTGCAGGAGACGACGCTGACCTTTGTGCCGAAAATTATCGCGATGGTTGTCGTCTTGGGTCTCTCCGCACCCTTCATCGGTTCGAAGATCAACAATCTTGCGCAATTCGTCTATGCGCGCATCGAAAAAGGCTACTGAGCGGCCAAGCATGGCCTGCATGAGGTACCCCGGCTATGAGCGACGCCGCCAATGTCACGGCGACTGCGCAGGGTGAAGGGAGTTCGCGGGACATCGGCTTCGCCATGTCCATCGTCTTCATCCTTTGCGTATTCTTTCTCCCGATCCCGCCTTTTCTGCTTGACGCCGGGCTGGCTTTCTCCATCGGCCTGTCGGTCCTCATTCTCATGGTTGCGCTCTGGATCCAGAAGCCGCTCGACTTCTCTTCTTTTCCCACAGTGCTTCTCGTCGCAACGATCCTGCGTCTCTCCCTGAACATTGCGACGACGCGTCTGATCCTTTCCAACGGCTCGGAAGGGCCCGCCGCCGCCGGCTACATTATCAGCGGCTTTTCCCGGCTTGTGATGAGCGGCGACTTCGTCATCGGGCTCACAGTCTTCGCGATCATCGTCACCGTCAATTTCCTGGTCATCACCAAAGGCGCGACGCGCATCGCCGAGGTCGGCGCACGCTTCACGCTGGACGCCATCCCAGGCAAGCAGATGGCGATCGATGCGGATCTTTCCGCGGGATTGATCGATGAACGTCAGGCGCAGATCCGCCGGCGCGAACTCGAGGAGGAAAGCGCCTTCTTCGGCTCCATGGACGGCGCTTCGAAATTTGTCCGCGGCGATGCGATCGCCGGTCTCATCATTCTGGCCGTCAACATCTTCGGAGGCGTCATCATCGGCGTCACCCGCCATGGCATGAGCCTGGCGTCCGCGGCGGACGTCTATACGAAGCTTTCTGTCGGAGACGGCCTCGTTTCCCAGATCCCCGCGCTGATCGTCTCTCTTTCCGCCGGCCTTCTCGTCTCGAAGGGTGGCACGCGAGGCTCGGCCGAGCAGAACATCCTTCGGCAGCTCGGCATGTATCCGCGCGCGCTCTTCGTCGCTGCGCTGCTGATGTTCGTTCTGGCGCTCATTCCAGGCCTGCCGCTCGCGCCCTTCGGCGCCCTTGGCGGCGTCATGGCCTTCGTCGCTTATCTTATCCCGAAACAGGCGGAGAAGGCTCGCCTGCTGGAAGATACGGCGCGGCGCGCCATCGAACTGCAAGCGCGGCGGGAAACGAAAGATTCCCCGCATGATCTGCTTCGCGTCCCGCCGGTCGAGCTCCTGCTCGGCAAGCAGCTATGGGCGGGTCTATTGCCTTCCCAGGCGGAACTTGGACGCCGCGTAGTCAAAATGCGCCGCAACTTCGCGCGCGATTATGGCTTCGTCTTTCCCGAGATCAAACTTTCCGACGATATCGACATTCTTCCAAAGCATTATCACATTCGCATTCAGGGCGCGCTCGTTTCGGCGGGCGAGTTGCGCCTCGGCCATCATCTCGTCGTTATCGGGCAGGGGCGCGCGCCCGTTCTTCCAGGCGACGCAACGACGGACCCCGCGTTTGGCGTCCCGGCGATGTGGATCGCCGACGCCATGGTAGAAGAGGCGAAGCGCCAAGGCTTTTCGCCAATCGACCCGGTTTCGGTTTTGCTGACGCACATATCCGAGACCCTTCGAAATCATCTCGCGCATCTTCTCACCTACAAAGACTTGCGCAATCTGCTCGATCGTCTTGAACCTGAATATAAGCGGCTCCTCGACGATATGACGCCAAGTCTCATCACCCACTCGACCCTGCAAGGCGTGCTCAAACTTCTCCTCGCGGAACGCGTTTCCATCCGCAATCTCGAGCTCGTCCTAGAAGCCGTCGCCGAGGTCGCGCCTTTCGTCAGACGCGCGGAGCCGATCGTCGAGCATGTCCGGACGCGACTCGCTTCACAAATCTGTAGCGACCTCTCGGTTTGCGGCGCGCTCGGCATTCTGAGACTGGGACCGCGATGGGACCTGTTTTTCCATGAACATCTCAAGCGCGACGCGAAGGGAGAGGTTCTCGGCTTCGACGCCGATCCCGCGCTTGTCGAAAAGTTTTCGGCAGAGGCGGGCGCGGCGATCCGTGACCGCATGGAGCGAGGCGAGACGTTCATCCTTCTGACGACGCCCGAAGCGCGGCCATATGTTCGATTGCTGCTCAGCCGCCCTTTCCCGTCGCAGGCCGTGTTGTCCCATCTCGAAATTGCAGGCGGCGTTCAGATCAAGCCGCTTGGGTTGATTTCGTGACGTTCGCGGATAATCCAGCGCTTCCCTGCTTCGTGCTGTTCTGCCGTATTGGGGGATGTCTGATGACGGCGCCAGGCTTTTCCAGCGACCGGATTCCCATCCGCGCGCGCCTTTACCTCGCGCTTGCCGTTTCCCTGGCGCTGACGCCGCCGATGATGGAACAAATCCGTGGCGTCATCGACCCTACCCGGCCAGCCGACTTCGTCGCGATTCTCTTTTCCGAAACTGCGATGGGAGTCGTTCTCGGCCTTTTGTCGCGCTTCTATTTTCTCGCGCTCGAAACGCTTATGACGAGCGTCGCGATGATTTTCGGCCTTGGAAACATCTTCGGGATCGCGCTCGCGGAGTCGGAAGCATCGCCTCTTCTCTCTTCGTTTGTGGTCACGTGCGCGGTCACGCTGCTGTTTGTCGGCGACTTGCATATGGAGCTCATAAGAGGCTTGTATTTCTCTTATGAAACAACGCCGATCCGGGAAGGGCGCGACGCTATCGCGCTTCTCCGGGAGATCATGAAGGTGCTTCGCGAATCTCATCTCGCCGCACTGCGCATATGCAGCCCATTCCTCTTGTTTGGACTGATCGTCAACGTCGCGCTCGGGCTACTCGCACGCATCGCTCCGAATGTGCAAATCTATTTTCTTTCCGGACCGTTGACGATCTTTCTGGGCATCTACGCCTTCTCCATTGTCTTGCCCGATTTTTTCTCGGCCTTCACCTCGCAATTCGCCGCATGGCTCCTTCGGGGGTGATATGAAGCATCGTCGCCATCGTCTCGCACGAGCGTCGCATATTACGCAAACGCTCTGGCGCCTTCAGCAAATGCGGCTTGCGCAAAAGAACGCAGAACTTGCTGAACTGCAGGCGGCGACGGCAGACGCATTCGAGACGATCGGCCTGATTGAACCAGTTGTTGCGATTCAGCGCATCGAGATCCTTTCTCGCCGACGCCGCGAGGCCGAACATGCAATAGACGCCCTCCGCCGCGCCGCGATGGAAAATGGCGCACGCGCCAAACTTGCGGACAAGTCCCTTCGAGAAGCGGATGCAACGCTGCGCGTCGAGGAAGCGGCCGCCGAAGCGCGACGCCTTTCCGGCCTTTCCGGCATTGACGTCAGCGCGCCGAAAGGCGGCTAGACTATGCATGATGCAGAGGCAAAGGGAGCGGCCATGTCGTTCTTTCCCACCACTGACATCGTCTCCGACGTTGCGCGCGCCGCGGATCCAGGGCGGGTCAGAAGCGCCATGCGACGCTTGGAGAAGGCGGCCACGGCGCATAACGCGCCGCCCCCAGGCCTCGAATCTGCGCCGCGTCTCGCTTGGAGCGAATCCAGCCACGCTTCTCTTACGAGCGACGCCATCCGGCGAACCGAAGTCGGGCCGGAGTCGCCGGGGAAAAAATTCGAGGCGTTCCTTCTTCAAACGTGGTTGGAAATGCTTCTGCCGAAGGAGGAGAGCGGCGTCTTCGGGATTGGCGCCTCCGGGAGCTTCTGGCGCTCGCTCATGGCGGAGCAACTCGGCGCACAACTTGCCGGCGCGGGCGGCATCGGCGTGCAGAAGCTCATCGAGCAAGACTATCCCTCGAAGCCAGACTCCCGGACGTAGTTCCGAGCGCCCATGTTGGACAAAGCTCCCGAGACAGGCGCCTTCGCGGCCCCGACCGACGCCAGGCCGGCTCAAGCGCTCATACATTCGATCGAGAGGCTCGAGGCGATCGTTCGAGCCGAAACAAACTTGCTCAGACAAGGCGGCGATCTCGATTTCCAAACTCTGAATGCGCGCAAGACTCATGCCTTGGTGGAATTCATCCAGGCGTCCAAGGCGGTCGATGCAAGTCGGGACGATGACCTAGCCGAAAGCGTCCAACGCCTACGCGAGCTTCTCGTTGCAAACGCCGAAATTCTCGATCGGCTTCTGCAAGCCACCCAAGAGATCGCGATGCTGACGATCGCCAGCATCCGTCGGGACGAATCGGATGGAACCTATTCGCCCCGCCGACCGGGAGGCCGCTAGAATGGGAAAAACGCTGCTCGTCGGCCTTTGGGCCTGCGCCGTGACCCTCGCCGCGACCTTCGGCGGCGCATATTGGCGCCTGACGCCGGAACATGGAGCCGCCAGCCAGCGCGAAGAAAAGACGCAGGCGCGCTCGATCAAACCGATCACCGTTCCGGTGATCGTCGGCGGCGTCTTGAAAGGCTATGTCTCCGCGGAATTTAATATTGTCAGCGTCTCGGATGGCCACGGCGGCGGCCTGGATCCGGAAAGCTTTGTCATGGATGAGGCGTTCCGTTTGATTTACGCAGATCCGCAGACGGATTTCTCTCATCTCCGCAAGGCGGATCTTGCGGCGCTTACGACTCGGCTCACCGCCAATGTCAACCATCGGTTGGGCAAGAAGGTCATCAAGGAAACACTGGTGAAGAACTTCACCTTCGTCTCAAGGGAAGACCTGCCGCGCTAAGCGCGCGGCCGCGGCCGCGCGCGCTCGCCGTTACGCGACGCGATGCACTGGTAAATAGGCCGCGTTTTTGACAATGGCGGGACCGGATTCCCCGCGCAAATGGCTTTCGATCGCCTGCGCGATCTTCTTGTTGGAGTCCTCGCCTGCGGAAACTTCCAGCGGCTCGATCGGCGTCTCGTAGATGGCGGAGAGCTCCGCGATAAACCGCTCCATGGACTTCAGGGCGCGATACTGCGGGATTTGCGTGAGCTCCTCCGCCATCTGGCGCCGGAGTTGATCGAGTTGCGACATCGGATGCATGGAGGCCTCTTGCTTTGCTGCAATGCTTCAAACCTAAATATTGAAGCTTTCACGGAACTTGCGTCGATTAACAATCGTTTACTTCTCCCAACGCCTCCTTCAAGTTTCGCGCCAAGGTCGGCGCATAGTTGTCCCAAGATAGATTTGGAGATGAAATATGCGCCTGAGTCTGCTTCAATCGTCCGACATCGTCCTGTATGGCGTGGGGGTTGCGCTCGCGGCGGGAAGCCTCGCATTCGCGGCGCGCGAACTCTCGCAATCCCAAAACCAGCCGGAAATCGCTGGCCTCGAGCATTTCGCCATCTACGCCAAGCCGACGAACCGGGCTCCGCAGCCGCGCCGTCAGGAGAACGGCATTGATTACATGCCTGTCGGCGCCACACATCGCCATGCGGAGAGCGCCATGCTCGACACCTACGAAATTCTCGAGGCGTCGCGCGATACGGCGCTCGTCAGGCTTCCAGAAGGACGCATTCAGCGTGTTTCGACGGGCTCGCGCATCGCCGGACTTGGGTTGGTCACTTCTATTCGCCAGTCCGCGCAAAAATGGTTAGTTGTCACGCAGGCCGGCGTTATTCGGGATAAGTAGCTTTGCAATAGACGAGAGCCGTATCGATTGCGTCATTGCATTGCGCGAGCGTTACTTCGGACGCAAGGGCGCCATTGGCGTGGCGATCGGGATGCAGGCGCCAGGCGATGTGTCGGCGTAGGGCATGCAGCGCAACCCGGGAGCCGCGCGCGGCCATGAGTTTTTTGGAAAATTCAACTGCGGAGAGAGGGGCGGAATGCGAAGGGGTCCATGGCGCCTCCAAACAAAACTGTTGGTAGGCGCTCAGAGCTTTTGCGGTTGAATTGCCGGCGTCCGACAACGCCGTCGAAAGGGTGGAAATGCGACGAGGGGCCGGAAGAATTCTCTCCTCGGCGATCGTGCGATTTTCGATTCCATGCAAAACATCAAGAAACTCAGACAAAACGCGCCTCGCTGTTCAGCGAGGCGATAGCTTGCATTTAAAAAGCTAAGAACCAATTATCCCGCGGCGCGCAAGCCGCCGCTCTGTCCCTCCGAAAGCGGCTGGGTCACCAGCAGGTAGCCCAGGAAACGCTGCGAGTCGATTGGATCGTAGCCCAGACGCGCGCGTAGCTTCTTGCGCAGCTTGCTGATGTGGCTTTCAATGACGTTCTCCTCAACGTCGTCGTCAAAAAGGCCATAGACCGCGTTGAAGATTTGCGCTTTCGTCAGCCGACGTCCGCGATTGACTAGGAGATATTCGAGAATGCGGCGCTCGCGTCGCGGCAGCGAGAGCGTCTCTCCATTTACGATCGGATCGGCGCCGTTGAAGAAAACCTGAATGCCGCCGACAGTGGCGCAGTCCGGTCGCGACTCGGCCCGTCTCCGGATGGCGTGCACGCGCGCAAGGATCTCGCGCACGTGCACGGGCTTGCGAACCACGTCGTCGACGCCGGCGCTGAAAAGGCCAAGCGTCTGCTCGAGCGAGGGGCCGTCATTCATGGCGATGACCGGCGCCGGCGATCTTCTTCGAATGATGCGCGGGAATTCCTCCCGCTCTGGACACTCGCCGATGAGAAAGGCCTCGACCGCCTGCACGTCTCCCTCGCCGGCGCTCGCCACCCAATCCCTGAACTGACCGGGACGAAATCCCGTCGAAGCAATGCCCTCCTGACCAAATCGACAGGCGTATCCGTTCGTTACGAGATCACGCTCGTCGACGATGATGAACATGCTCAAGGCTCCTTGCTCGGAAATCAGGCGGCCGTTCGAATCGGCGGATGAGCTCAGTTAAATTCCGTGCAACCTCGCGGTCAACAGAATACTAATAGTAAACAACGATCTTAAGGCAGCTCGTTTCTTTCCAAACGTAGTTGAATGTCAACTTTTAGCAATTTTTTAACCGAGAAGAACATCGCTCATTGGCGTCAGAGGCAGTTCATGCGCCGACGCGACGGGCGCCGAGACGACGCGGCCGCCGGTGATTTCAAGGCCCGCGCGCAGATGCGCGTCGTCGCGGAGCGCCCTTGGCCAGCCCTTGTTCGCGAGCGCGAGCGTGAAGGGCGCCGTCGCATTGTTGAGGGCGAAGGTCGATGTGCGCGGCACGACGCCGGGCATGTTCGTGACGCAGTAATGAACGACGCCATCGACGATATAGATCGGGTCGACGTGGCTGGTGGGACGCGACGTTTCGCAGCATCCGCCTTGGTCGATGGCGACATCGACGATCACCGATCCACGTTTCATGGTTTTCAGCATGTCGCGCGTAATGAGGACCGGCGCGCGAGCGCCAGGAGTAAGCGCCGCGCAAATGACGAGATCCGCACGCTTGACGGACTCGGCGATGGCCGCGCGCGTCGAATAGATCGTGCGCGCTGCAAAGCCCAGTCTTGTTTCGGCGCGACGCAGGGCGTCCACGCTTCGATCGGCGAGCAGCACATTGGCGCCCATGCCAAGGGCGATGGTCGCGGCATGGAGGCCGACGCTTCCGGCGCCGAGAATGAGCACATCAGCCGGCGGCACGCCGGGGGCGCCCGCGAGCAACACGCCGCGCCCACCGGTCGGCTTTTCGAGAAAGCGCGCGCCCATCTGCGGCGCAAGGCGTCCGGCAATCTCCGACATGGGCGCAAGAAGCGGCAATCCGCCGCCCGGCGCCGTCACCGTTTCATAGGCGATGCAATGCGCGCCGCTTCGCATCAGGCCTTCGGTCAGCGCGCGGTCCGCGGCGAGATGCAGATAGGCGAAGAGAAGCTGGCCAGGCCGAAGCAGCGCGATTTCGGAAGGCTGCGGCTCCTTGACCTTCACAATGAGATCGGCGCGCGCAAAGATTTCCGATTTGTCGACGAGCGAGCCGCCGGCGGCGACATATTCCTCGTCGCTCAGCCCCGCGCCGTCTCCCGCGCCCGACTCAATCAGAGCTTCATGCCCGGCATGTACGAGTTCGGCGACGGAGGAAGGCGTCAAGCCGACGCGATATTCGTTGTTCTTGATCTCCTTCGGCGCGCCGACACGCATATGCTGCTCCAGATTCGACTGCAGAGGGGCGAAAAGCCCGTGCAGGGAATATATGAAAACCGCGAGGCTCCACGGCAAGGGCCGCGGCCAAGCTGCAAGGCGAAGGGAAGACTCATGCCGACCATCAACACCGACAAGGTCTGCTACGTCGTCGTGAAGGCGCGTGAACTGGAGAGCGAGGACGAAGGACTCGACGCCGACGCCTCCAATCCGACAGACGACAAATTTATCAGCGTTCTCACGGAAGACGCCTACAATACCGTGTGCGACGAGATCGCCGCCTTCATCGGCGCCATGGACGACGACGAGCAAGCGGAGCTTGTCGCGCTGACCTGGGTCGGGCGAGGCGAATATGGCGCAGAGGACTGGGACGAAGCCGTTCGTCAGGCGCGAGCGCGACACGAAGGCTCCACCTCGACCTATCTTCTCGGCATACCCTTGCTCGCGTCCTACCTCGAAAGCGGCCTGGGAGAATTTGGGGAGAGCTGCGCGCTCTTCGCCGCGGATCGGCAGTGAAGGGCCGAGGCTGTGCCGAGGCCTATGGAAAACGCCGATCGACGGCACCATATGTGCGATGCGGATATAATTTGAGGAGCTCACGATGAACCGCAGAGTTTTCGCTGTCGCGCTTTCCCTCGCCGTCGGTTTGGCCTTCACGCCCAAGCTGGCCCTTGCCGAAAGTCACCATCTTGCTGAAGCTGTTAAGCATACCAAAGAGGCGATCGATCATGGCAAGATGGGCCATGCCGACGTGCTCGTGACTCACGCGGAAGCCGCGCTGAAGCACGCCAAGCAAGCGGAAGCCGAACAGGCCAACGAGCATACCAAAGAGGGCATTACCCACCTCGAAGCCGCCATCGACACAGGCAAGAAAAAAGACGCGCCGGGCGCGACGAAACACGCCGAAGAAGCGCTGACGCATCTCGAAGCGGCGGAAAAGAAATAAGCCGGCCCGAAGGGAGCGCAGGCGACTGACGAGTAGCGACGCCCCTCGTGCTTCGAGACGCTTGCTGCGCAGGCTCCTCGGCATAAAGGGCTTCTTCCTTCAGCGCCCAACACTTGGGCCTCATCCTGGGAGCGGCCTTGCGGCCGCTCTTTTACCATAATGACAGCGCCGACGCGATCGCTTATGTGAAGCCCAAGCATTGGGAGGGCGAGGCATGAGCTTCCGCGAACTGACGCGCGCCAAGTCCATCGAGCTTTTGCGCCGGGAGGAAGACGGCAAAGGCTTCAACCGCGTTCTCGACGTCTGGCAGCTCACCAGCATCGGGCTCGGCGGAATTATCGGCGTCGGCATTTTCGTGCTGACAGGCGTGGTCGCGGCGACACAGGCGGGACCCGCCGTCGCTCTTTCCTTTGTGATCGCTGGGGTCGCGAGCGGCGCCGCGGCGCTTTCCTACGCCGAGTTCGCCGGACTCATTCCGGTTGCCGGCAGCGCCTATACATATGCCTATGCGGTGCTTGGCGAACTTGTCGCCTGGATCATCGGCTGGGATCTGTTGCTCGAATACGCGCTGGTCGTCGCCGTCGTCTCCATCGGCTGGTCAGGCTATTTCCAGGCGGTCCTTGGACAACTCGGCATGCCGCTGCCCGATTGGGCGTCGGGCGCCGCGGGGACCGGGCCTGGCCATGTCGTCGACCTCCTGGCGGCCCTCGGCGCGATCGGCGTCGCAGGCCTCCTCACGCTGCGCATCGAATGGGGCGCGCGCTTCAATACAATCATGGTGATCCTCAAGGTCGCCGCCGTGCTCTTCGTAATCGCCATCGGCGCGCCTCATGTTCGCGTCGAGAATTGGTCTCCCTTCATGCCCTTCGGCTTTTCGGGCGTCGCGGAGGGAGCGGCGGTCGTGTTCTTCGCCGTATTCGGCTACGACACGCTCACAACGGCGGCCGAGGAGGCGCGCCATCCCCAGCGCGACCTGCCCCGCGCGGTGCTGCTCTCGCTCGTCATATCGCTCGCGCTTTATGTGGCGATGGCGCTCGTGCTGACCGGCATCGCTCCCTATCGCACGCTCGGCAATCCCGCCCCCGTCGTCACCGCCTTCGAGACGATCGGCCTGCCCTGGGTCGCCTTCATCGTGTCGGTCGCGGCCGTGGCGGGCATTACAAGCGTCATGCTCGCCTTTCTCCTTGGCTGCGCGCGCATCTGGTTCGCCATGAGCCGCGACGGGCTTTTGCCCGGCTGGTTTGCGGTTCTGCATCCGCGCTTTCGCACGCCGCATCGCCCGACCCTCATCGCCGGCGCGCTGACGGCGACCGTCGCGGCGGTTTATCCGATCAAGGAGGTCGCCGAACTCGTGAACATCGGCGCCCTATCGGCCTTCGTCGTGATCTGCGTGGCGATCATCGTGTTGCGGAAAACGCGGCCCGACGCGCCAAGAACTTTCCGCACGCCTTTCGTTCCTTTCACGCCGCTTGTCGGCATAGGCTTCTCGCTGTGGCTGCTGTCACGGCTTCCGCCCATCGCCTGGGAGCGGTTTCTCATCTGGATGGCGGTCGGGCTCGCGATCTATTTTCTGTATGGTCGCCGCCATAGCAGGCTTGCTTTACCGCCGTCCTCCGCGCCTCCGTCAAAATAACCTGTACGCGGCGTCATTGCGATCCGAAGGCGAAGCCGTCCGCGCGGCTATTGCGGCGCGGAATCGCCTCGCCGGCAAGGCCTCCTCTCAATTGAGGGCCGCACTCGACCGATCAAGCGGAATTGATACCAATGTGCGCCCGTCAGAGCCGCGCCACCGCGTCCTTGATGCGTTTCACATGCGCGGCGTTGGCGGTCTGCTGCATGGCGATCAGGTCGTTGAACTCGTCGCAGGCGATCCCGCGACGATCCGCAACTTGAACGAGACCGAAATCCGGCGTTTCGTTTGCTTCGACGATCACCGGCCCGTCGTCCGTCGCCGCCATGTCCCAGCCGACAATGCCGAAATGACGCAGCACTTTCGCGCCTTCGACGGCAGTCGCCTTCATCTTCTCCCAATCCGGCGCGGCGAGGCCGATCAGCTCGGCGCCCGTATCCGGATGATGCGTGACGTCCTTCATCTCGAAACCGACGCCGCTCGTAACGCGCTCGACGCGGCCCGTCTTGAAATCGAGGCCCGCGAGCATATTGCCGGGGCGCCAGAAATTATCCGCGACATTGCCTGCGGCGGGAATCTTCCAGCCCGCGCGAAACGCTTTGGGGCCGCCGGGCGTCGCGACGGTGAGAATGCGCACCGTTGCAAGGCGTTCCCCGATCTTGGCGACCAGGTCGCGATGCGGCTTCACCATCTTCTGAAAGAGGTAGCCGGCGCCGTAATGTTTCTCGATATCGTCGAGCGTCGCGTCGACCTTCAGGCGCCTGTCGCCGACGGCGGTCAGTTCGCCGCACGCGGCGTCGCAGCCTAAAAGCGCCAGCGCGCCCAGGCTCTGGAAGCTTTCGACCGGCTTTCCGAAGATGGGATAATGGCTTTCGTCAAGCAGGAAGGCTCGCATCTCTTCGCGCGAGCGGAGAAGCTTGTCCGACGCGACCGCCATGCCCGGCGCATAAATCGCGAGAGGGGCGATCGTTGGCAGGCCATAGGTCGCGAGATAGCTCGTAGAGACGAGCTTGTTCGTCAACAGCCCGTGCCAGTCATGACGATAATTGATCTCGATCACGAGCTCGCGATTGCGACGCGCGCCGATGAAATCGGCTTTCTCGGCGCCGTTCAGCCAAGCGTCGTCGAAGAGGCGGTATTTCACATAATCTCCGAAGGAGATCTTGCCCGGGCCGAAGGCGAGGCGCGAGTATTCGCGCGTCAGTTGCGTGGGCGGCGCGCCGGTCTGCTGGGCGGCGCGCCGCAAGCATTCGACCATGGACATCCGGGGGCCGCCATGCGCCGTGTCGAAGCTCGCCGCCTCGGCCGGCGCTTCGGTCTTCCGCGTGCGGCTCAAAAAGGAAAAAGCCACGGACGTTCTCTTTTGCGCGGCGCTGATCTCAACTGTTGGATGCGGCGAGCGTCAGCCCGCCATTCACGCCGATACGCTTGGCGAGCGCGCCCCATTTCCGGAACAAAAGCTCCATGTCCCGTCGCAGCGGCAGAAAGGCCGCGTCGGCGTCGAGCCCCGCCGCCACGCGCTCGGCGACGACATTCGCTTGCGGCATGCTGAAGCACAGGCGCAGGACCGCCCGGCCGCCGATGACGACCGGCTGGCCGACATGGCAAACGCGGGCATATTCCGGGGAATTGAGCGCGCCCGTCGAGGCGCGCAGCGAATCGTAGATCAGGCGAGTCTGCGCCGGATCGCCGCGATGGGTGAGGATCGGAAAGATCGTCGCAGGCCTACCGCCCAGCCGCCAGCATTCGGCGTCGAGAAAGTCGAGATCCGGATTGCCGGCGACGCAACGCCGCGCCGACTCGGCGAAGAGCATGGCGATTTCCTCGCGCAGGCGCGCCGGGATGCCGAAATACGCCTCGATCTCCGCAAGAGCCGCGGTCCAGCGGAGCCCCATGCCGAGATTGGCGGGCGCGAAATTCGCAGCCTCGAAAGCGCCCTCGAAGCTCTTGGGCCAATCGCAACGCGTCGTATAGGCGGCGAGACCCGCCGGCAGGCGCATGCCGCGCAGCTTCTCGGCCTTGTCCAGGGGGATCAGCAGCGCGCCGCAGAAGGGCGGGCCGCCGGCAAATTTCGATCCGGTGACCATCACCAGGAAGCCATCGGCGAGATCGGCTTTAATCTGCTCGGCGGAGCAGCGCAACTGGCAGGCGTCCACGAGGACGAGCGTACGGCCGCCGGCGCTTGCCGCAATCTGGCGCGCGAAAGCGCGGCCCGGGCCGCTGCGGCCGGTCTTGGAGGAATCGAGGAGATGCAGCAGCGCGGCGCGGCCGGTGCGCAGGGCGTCGGCGACCGCGAGGCCCGCGCTGCGGTCGATCTCCGCCGGAGAACGCAGCCGGCCGCTGGCGTCGCGGATCTCAAGCCGGCGCATGGCCACGTCGTCCTTCTCCCAGCCGGCAAGCGGGGCGCCCTTGGCGACATGCGGCTCAAAAGCGGCCGTCGCCGCGAAATGCGCGCCTGTCGACGCGAGCGCGACGCCGCTGCCGGTCTCGTCCGGCGCGACCACGATATTGGCGATCGGGCGGCCGAACAGCGCCTTGGCGACGGCGAGCGCGGCCAACTCCGCTTCCGTTCCAGATGCGGTGAGAACCACTTCCACGCCCGGCGCGCCAAATTGCGCGGAGATGCGTGCGCGAATGTCGTCGAACCACCGGGTGAGATCGGCGCCCTCCTGAGAGAGTCGGTGGAAAGCGTCACGCGCGGCGGCATAGCCGCGCTCCGTGATGGCGCTGGCGGTGGAGGACGAGAACCAGATTTCGTCCGGCGCCGGCGGCGTCGGCGTCCCGCAGCAATTGCGGCGCGTCACCGGGTCCGGCCAGATGCGCTCATCGCCGCCGGAGGCGAGAATCATCTCCAGACGCGAGCGGGATGTCGCAGTCTTGGCGGAGACGCTCGCGAAGGCCTGGTCGATCGGAAGTCGCTTCGCTGCGTCGCTCATCAATGCTCGCCGAATCACGGATCGCGCACATGTGCGCGCGCGTCCCATGATGTCCGCGAACCGTTAACAAAAGTTAAGGATGATGGCGGAAACCGCCATTTTCACATTAACCTCGCGCCTCGGCCGCCCCCGAACCATTGCAGTTCCGCTCGCAGCGCGCGGGCCTGCGCTCCCCGGTTCAATCCGTCTCTGGCGCACGAAAAAATGATCGGGTTCCTTTCCTTCGCGGGCGCCCGCCACAGCTCTAAATTGAAAAGAGCGTCGTCTCAGAGGGGCGATCGATGGCGAACGGCGTCGAATCCGAATTGAAATTCGTCTTTCCCCCAAACGCCTTGCCAGCCGTAAGGGCGGCGCTCGGCCACGAAAAGGCGGGCTCGCCAAATCACCTGCATCTCATCTCTCGATATTTCGATACGGCGGACGATTATCTGTGGCGTCACGGAACGACCCTGCGCGTCCGCAAAGAGGGGCGTCATAGCAAGCAGACTATAAAACGGGAGCAGCCCTCTGCGCTCGAAAGAGACGAATATGAAACCGAGGCGGACGGCGAGACGCCCAATCTGGACGCGTTCGACGCCACGCCTCTGGCGCGTCTCGTCAGGAAGCCGAAGATGCGCGATCGCCTGCAATGCAACTTCGAGGTGGAGGTGGAGCGAGAAGCTTCAACTCTGAGCTTGCACGGAAGCGAGATCGAGGCGGCGCTGGACCGCGGCGAAGTCAGATGCGAAGGCGCGCTCATTCCCTTCGTCGAACTGGAGCTCGAACTCAAGAGCGGCGAGAGGACAGAGCTTTTTGAGTTGGCGCGCCGCCTGTGCGCCGCCGCGCCGATCGCTCTCAATCTCATCAGCAAGGCGGAACGAGGCCGTCTTTTGGCCGACGGCGCCTGGGGACACGCATTCAAGGGGCGCCCGCCGAAGTTCAAAAGGCGAATGAACTGCGCCGAGGCGTTCCAACTCGCCTGCCATAGCTGTCTCCATGATTTCATCGTGAATATGCAGGCTCTCGAGAGCCCGGATCGCGTCGAAGCCCTCCATCAGGGCCGGGTCGCACTGAGACGCCTGAGGGCCGCCCTTCAATTGTTCAAGCCCATGGTCGAGGACCGCGATTTTCAGCGTTTCGACGACGAGTTGAAATGGATTTCTCATGTTTTCGGCGAGGCGCGGGATCTGGATGTCTTTCAGGACAACGCCTTCGAGCCGGCGGCCAAGAGCGACGACAATCCTGGCGCGGCCGAACTCGCAAAACTCACTGGCGCCAAAAGGGATGGCGCGCATGAGGCGGTAAACGCCGCGGTCGCGTCGCTGCGCCTGCGGCTGCTTCTGGTTGAACTTTCCGCCTGGATCGAGGAAGGGACCTGGCGTTGGCGCGATCGGGGAGCACAAGAACCGATCGAACCCTTTGCGCGCCGAGCGCTCAAGAAGCAGCTTCGCAAATTCGTCAAACGCGCCCGGCCCCTTGCGACGCTCGATCCGGCCGAGCGTCACAAGGTCCGAATCAAGGCGAAAAAACTTCGGTACATGGCGAATTTCTTCAAATCGGCGCCCCGACTTGTCGCCGCGCGCAAGCGCCTGCGGCGCCTCTTGGCGCGTCTGGAGCGCATGCAGAACTGCCTGGGAGAATTACACGACGAGCAAGCGATGGCGGAGTTTCTGGTCGAGGCAATCCGCAACCTGCCGGCCGGGGCCGATCCGCTGATCGGATATGCCGCCGGCCAGCTCGCACAGCCCGCCGGCGATTCGAAAAGGAGGCTCGCGGCGGCTGTAAAGGCTTACCGCGCGGTGGCGGAATCGAGGCCGTTCTGAACGGCTTGGTGCGGGCGGCCGGAATCGAACCGGCACAGGCCTTGCGGCCCTACGGATTTTCTTACCCGCTACGGCTTTCGCCGCCCCACTCTCGCGGGTTTGGGGTCTGGACTATCCCTTCGCCCTAGCGCCAATGCGCCTTAGGCGCCGCCCGTCTAGTCTCTACACCTTCCCGCCGAAATGGCGGGCTTGGCTCGGGATCGCCACTTTCGAGGGTTCCCCGACTTTGAGCGGTTCTACTCGCGCGGTTTCCCGCATGAGCACTCAAATTTCTTCAAGTCCGTTGCGTCTACCAGTTTCGCCACGCCCGCAAAGCATGGAGCCACGCGCAAACCTTATAGGGCGGGCCTCGCAACGGCGCCAAGCGGGTTTTTAACCCCGCCGGCTCCCGCGCTGCGTCTTGCGGATCGGGGCCTGGAAGGACAGGCCCGTGTCCCAGGGAAAATAGATCCAGGTGTCCTGCGAGACCTCGGTTACGAAAGTGTCGACCATGGGCAGGCCCTGCGGCTTCGCATAGACGGTGGCGAAATGAGCCTTGGGCAGCATTTCCCGCACGGCCTTGGCGGTCGCGCCCGTATCGACGAGATCGTCGATGATGAGAACTTCCTCGCTCGGCCGCGAGAGAATCGTGTCGGTCAGGGGTTTGAGCACCTCGATCGTGTCGCGCTCCGTCTCCTCATGATAGCTGGCGACGCAGACGGTTTCGATCACGCGGATCCCGAGTTCGCGCGCGACGATGCCGGCTGGCACGAGGCCGCCGCGCGTGACCGCGACGATGGCCGAGAAGCCGCCGATGGTCGCGAGGCGCCAGGCGAGCGCGCGGGCGTCGCGGTGGAACATGTCCCAGGAGACGGGGAAGGTTTTGTCCGGGCTGATCTGCATGTCGCCCTCGCCCATCCTTCTCATGCCTGCGCCGCCAGTTCGGCGAGGAGCGCCCGCACCGCCTCCCCCGCCGCCGCAAGGCGCGCGGGGTCCCGGCTGCGCAGCACGATCTGGTTGCGAATGCCGGCCGCCGAGAAATGCGGGTAGGAGCCGATGCTCACGCCCTCGCGCGCGCGGGCGATCTCCTCGAGCTTCATCGCATAGCTTCCTTCCGGAATCGAGCCCGCCTCGATGGTTTCGACATGAACGCGCGCGCCCGCCCGCAGTTGCGGCCCCACCGTGTCCATCATCGACTGCATGATGACCGGCACCCCGGCCATGACGATGACGTTGCCGATCCAGAAACCCGGCGCCTTGGAGGCGCCGTTGCGCACGAGTTCGGCGCCCTCGGGGATTCGCGCCATGCGGCGGCGGGCGGGATTGAGCTCCTCCTCGGTGAAGCGCTCACGCAGCAGGGCGATGGCGCGCGGGTCCTCGCCGATCCCCACCCCGAAGGCCCTGGCCACCGCGTCGGCGGTGATGTCGTCATGCGTCGGACCGATGCCGCCCGTCGTGAAAACATAGGTGTAACGGGCGCGCAGCGCGTTGAGGGCCGCAACGATCTCGTCTTCGTCGTCCGACACGAGGCGCACCTCGCGCAGATCGACGCCAATCTCCGCGAGATAATTGGCGATGTAGCGCGTATTGACGTCCTGCGTGCGGCCCGACAGGATCTCGTCGCCGATGACGAGAACCGCCGCCGTCGCCGGCTCTTCGCCCGTTCCGGGTTCTTTCATTTCCGCCCCCGCCTCCCTGGGACCCTGATTATGGCGGTCCGGGCGGAGAACGCCAAGCCTCGCCCGGCGTCAGGCCTCGCTTGCCACACGCGCCCTGTCCCCGACGCTCCTTCCGGCAAAGGCCGTCCCGGCGCGGTCGAGGAGGCCGGCGAGCCCGTGCAGCAGCAAAAGCGCGGCGCCCACATAGACCACGTCAAAAACGGGCGACGCCAGATCCAGGCCGGCCAGGATCTGCCCCAGCGCGCTGATCAGGCTGCCTGCACAAAAAATAGTCAGCGGGTTGCGCCCAAGAAGCGCGAAAAAGGCGAAAAGGGCGGTGTCCTTGATGCTCCAATTCAGGTTGGAGAAGTGGACCGCATAAGCGAGCGTGATGAAATCAGCGATCCTTGCGACCCCAAGCTGGCTCTTGTCCCAGTCGAGATAGCGCCCCGCCTCGTCGACGAGGCCCGGCGCCAGGCCGAAGACATTCGAAACCACGAGCCCCGAGGCGATCGTAAAGGTCTGCGAAAACCTCAAAGCGCCAATATTGAAAGGCACGCCTTCCCCGCGCAGCGCCCCGCCGCAAAAAATGCCGAGCGCAAACATGAATTGCCAGGCGAAAGGGTTGAAATACCAGCCGCCGGGCTCCGGCCAGGAAGGCAGATTGACGCCCGCGAACCGGGCGCCCGCATAGACGGCCGCGGAAGCCGCCAGCATGGCGACGCGGTCCCGCAGCGCAAGGGCAAGCAGCAGCGGCGTCGCGATCATGAGCACGATATAGAGCGGCAGTATGTTGAAATAAGCGACCTGGTGGCTCAGCGTCAGAATGCCGAGAATCCCTCTGACCGGGTCGAGAAAAGGCGTCGCCCGCCCGTGTTCCGCGCCAAGCAGATCGTTTGGCGTATATTCGTTGGCGAGCCCGAAGAGCGCGAGCGCCACCGCCGTCGAGACGATATGAGCGCCATACAGCCTGGCGATGCGCCGCCCGATGGCGACAGCGGCGGCGGAGTTCGATCTGAATTTCTCGCCATAGGCCAGATAGACCGAAACGCCCGAGAGGAAGACGAACAGCTCCGCCGAATCGGAAAAGCCGAAATTCCTCGGGGTAATCGCCCCGAGAACATTGCCGGGCATGTGATTGACGAGGATGGCGACCAGCGCCACCCCTCGCCAGAAGTCTATCGAATCGATGCGTTTTTGGTGCAAGGCTGGCGTTCGCTCGATTTCGTTGTGAAAGCCCCTTGGCGGACCCGTCTGGCCGCCGCGGCTGCACTATACAAATCCCGCGCCGAAACCGCGAGGCGGCAAATCGCCTCCGGCTTCGTCATCCTTGCTTTGGCCGCGTAAATCACTACCTTGTCGATAATCCCGAAAACCTTGGATGCAGACGAGCGCGTATGACCTTCATCGAGTCCCACCTCGCCCCCGCCGGCCGCAAAAGCGGTCAAATCAAACTGCATGGGCCCGAGGAATTCGAAGGCATGCGCAAGGCCGGCCGCCTCACCGCCGAGGCGCTAGACATGCTTGTGCCGCATGTAAAGCCCGGCGTGACCACGCAGCAGCTGGACGACCTCGTCTTCGACTTCGCCATCGCCAATGGGGCCTATCCGGCCCCGCTCGACTATCGTGGCTACCGCAAGTCGATCTGTACCTCGATCAATCATGTCGTCTGCCATGGCGTGCCCGACAACAAGCCGCTTCGCGAAGGCGACATCGTCAATATCGACGTGACCTTCATTCTGGACGGCTGGCATGGGGACGCGAGCCGCATGTTCGCGGTGGGCGAGATCCCGAGAAAGGCCCAACGCCTGATCGACGTCACCTACGAGTCGCTCCTGCGCGGCATCGCGGCGGTGAAGCCCGGCGCCGCCACAGGCGACATCGGCGCGGCGATCCAGCAATATGCCGAGGCGGAGCGTTGCTCGGTCGTGCGCGACTTTTGCGGCCATGGCCTCGGCCGCGTCTTCCACGACGAACCCAACATCCTGCACTACGGCGTGAAGGGACAGGGCGTGGAGCTGCGCCCCGGTATGTTCTTCACCATCGAGCCGATGATCAATCTCGGCAAGCCGGCGGTGAAAATCCTGTCGGACGGGTGGACCGCGGTGACGCGCGACCGCTCGCTCTCGGCCCAATTCGAGCACTCTATCGGCGTTACGGAAACCGGCGCCGAGATTTTCACGGCCTCGCCCAAAGGCCTCGACAATCCGTCGGGCTCCGCCAGCGCGGCCGCATGACGCCGCCTAAAGGCGACGCCGCCGGGTCGGGCTTGCAGGAAGCCCAGCTCCCGCATTATCACGGCCATCGCCAGCGCCTGCGCGACCGCTTCATGGAAGCCGGCGAGAATGCGCTGGCGGATTACGAACTGATGGAGCTGCTGCTCTTTCGCGTGATTCCGCGGCGCGACGTAAAGCCGCTCGCCAAGGCGCTCGTCGAGCGCTTTGGCTCCTTCGCCGAAGCGCTCGCCGCCCGCCCCGAGCGGCTCAAGGAAGTTCCGGGCCTCCCGGAAAGCGCCATCGTCGAATTCAAGATCACCGAGGCGGCGGCGCGCCGTCTCGCGCGCGGCGCGCTGGAAAAGCGCAAGGTTCTCTCCTCCTTTTCGGCGGTAACTGACTATTGCCGCACCGCCATGGCCTATGCGGAGCGCGAGGAGTTTCGCATCCTTTTTCTCGACAAGCGCAATGCGCTGATCGCCGACGAGGTCCAGGGCGTCGGCACGGTGGACCATACGCCCGTCTATCCGCGCGAGGTGGTGCGGCGCGCGCTGGAGCTCGGCGCGAGCGCGCTCATCCTCGCGCACAACCACCCTTCCGGCGACCCGACGCCTTCCACCGCCGATATCCGTATGACGAAAGACATCATCGCCATTGCGCAGCCCTTCGGCATCTCCGTGCACGACCACCTGATCGTCGGACGCAACGGACAGTCGAGTTTCAGGGGCTTGAAATTGATATGACGCGCGCAGCTATTTCGACGCCCGTCATCGCGAGCGACGCGACGCGATCCGGAGCGTGGCCAGGACGCCGGACCGCTTCGTCGCGCCGCTCCTCGCAATGACGGGGGCCCGCGCGCTTGCCCTCCTTCGTCATTACGCCGCTCATCGTCGCGACGGCGCTCTTCATGGAAAATCTGGACGGCACGGTGCTGGCCACCGCCCTGCCGGCCATGGCGACCGATCTCCATGAAGATCCGGTGGCGTTGAAGCTGGCGCTGACGGCCTATCTTCTCTCGCTCGCCGTGTTCATTCCCCTTTCCGGCTGGGCCGCCGACAAATTCGGCGCGCGCCGCGTCTTTCGCGCGGCGATCGGCGTCTTCACCTTCGGATCCATCCTCTGCGGCTTCTCCCATTCGCTCACGGCCATCGTCGCCGCGCGCGTCATTCAGGGGCTTGGCGGCGCGATGATGGTGCCCGTAGGGCGGCTGGTGCTGCTGCGCACGGCTCCACGTCACGAGCTCGTGCGCGCCATGGCCTGGCTCACCATTCCCGCGCTGATCGGTCCGCTGATCGGCCCGCCGCTCGGCGGCTTTCTCGCGACCTACCTCAATTGGCGCTACATTTTTTGGATCAATGTGCCGATCGGCCTGCTCGGCGCCGCGCTGGCGACGCGCTTCATCCCCAATCTGCGGGAGGAGAGCGTCCCGCCGCTCGATGTCAAAGGCGCGGCGCTTTCCGGCTTCGGCCTGTCCTTTCTCGTCTTCGGCTTCACGATTTTGGGGCGCGGCTTCGCGCCGGCGCCTGTCGTGGCCCTGGTGATCTCGCTCGGCGCCGCGGCGCTCCTCGCTTATCTCGCCCACGCGCGGCGCGCGGATTATCCGATCATCGATCTTGCCTTGCTGCGCATCCCCACCTTTCGCGCCGCGATCTATGGCGGCTTTCTCTTCCGCATCGGACTTGGCGCCGTACCCTTTCTTCTGCCGCTTCTGCTGCAGGTCGGTTTCAGGCTCAGCGCCTACGAATCCGGCCTTCTCACCTTCGTCGCGGCGGCGGGCGCCATGGTGATGAAGACGACGGCGCAGCCGATCCTGAAGCGCTTTGGCTTCCGCCGGGTGCTCATCGCCAATGCCTTGATTTCCTCCCTCTTCCTTGCCGCCAACGCCTTCTTCACGCAGATGACGCCGCACTGGCTCATCATGGCCTCGCTGCTTGTCGGCGGTTTCTTTCGCTCGCTCGAATTCACCGCGCTCAACGCCATCTGCTACGCGGACATCCCGGAAGGATCGATGAGCAATGCGACGAGCTTCGCCGCCGTCGGACAGCAATTGTCGCTGTCCACCGGCGTCGCGATCGGGGCCGCCGCGCTCGAAACCATACGTGCGCTCCACGGCGGCGGAATGTTGCGAGCGGAAGATTTCGCGCCGGCCTTCTATGTCGTGGCGGCCATCTCGACGCTTTCCACGACCTGCTTCCTGCGCCTCGCGCCCGACGCCGGCGACGAGCTGACGGGACGGCGCGCTTAAATCTTGCGTTTGCAATTGACAGGCCGGAAAGGTCTTTCCCGCAACCATGAGCGCGCCAGTTGAGAGTTAGAAAGACCTGAAAGCGCCATGGACGATTTTGTCGCCGGACTGCCGAAAGCCGAGCTTCATCTGCACATTGAGGGCACGCTGGAGCCCGAGATGGTTTTCGCGCTGGCCGAGCGCAATCGCGTAACGCTGCCCTACGCTTCCGTGGAAGCCCTTCGGCGCGCCTATGAATTCCGCGACCTCCAGGACTTTCTCGATCTCTATTACCAGTCAACGCAGGCTCTTGTCGCCGAGCGTGACTTCTACGATCTCGCACGCGCCTATCTCGCGCGCGCCCGCGACGAGAATATTCGCCACGCCGAGATCTTCTTCGACCCGCAGGCGCATATGCGCCGCGGCGTTCCATTCGGCGTCGTCGTAGAGGGATTGAGCGCGGCGCTGACGGACGCCGCTCGCGACGGAGGTCCGACCTCGCGACTCATCATGTGCTTCCTGCGCGATCTTTCCGCCGAGAACGCCATGTCGGTCCTGGACGCGTCTATGCCCTGGCTCAATCGCCTGACCGGCGTTGGGCTCGATTCGGCCGAAGCCGGCAATCCGCCGGGGAAATTTACGGAAGTCTTCAAACGCGCCCGGTCGCTTGGCCTTCGCGCCATGGCGCATGCCGGAGAGGAAGGCCCCGCCTCCTATGTAGCCGAAGCGCTGGATCGCTTGCGGATCGAGCGCGTCGATCACGGCGTCCATGCGGTCGACGACCCGGCGCTCGTCGCGCGGCTGGCCAAAGAGCGCATCGCGCTGACGGTCTGCCCGATCTCGAATATCCGCCTGCGCGTCTATCCCGACCTCCGCGCGCATCCGCTGAAGCGGCTGATGGAAGCGGGCGTCGCCGTCACCGTCAACTCGGACGATCCGGCCTATTTCGGCGGTTATTTAAATGCAAATTACCGCGCGGTTGAAGAAGCGTTCGCGCTTGCCGCCGAGGAGCTGGCGCAGCTTGCGAGAAACAGCTTCGCGGCCTCGTTCCTATCCGAGGAAGAGAAGCGCGACCGCATCGCCGAGATCGACTCCTATGTGAAAACACAGACGCGAGCGACTTAGACTTCTGCGGGCTCCCGCCTTCCACGAAAGCCCGTCGCCAGCACATAAAGCTCCGCCGAATCCGCGCGGCTCGCAGCGGGCTTCACGTGGCGCACGGTCGCGAAATCACGTTTCAGCCGCGCGAGCAACTGTCCCTCCGTGCCGCCCTGCAGCACCTTCGCGACGAAGAAGCCGCCCGGCGCCAGCACGTCGATCGCGAAGTCGGCCGCAAGCTCGGCGAGCGCCACAATGCGCAGATGGTCCGTCTGCTTGTGTCCCGTGGCGTTCGCCGCCATGTCCGACATGACGCCGTCGGCCTCGCCGCCGAGCATCTTCTTGATGAAATCCGGCGCGTCTTCGTCGTTGAAGTCCTTCACGGCGAAAGCGACTCCGGCGATCGGCTCCATGTCGAGCAGATCGACGCCGACGACCTTTCCCTTGCCGTCCTTCGCCTTCACGCGGACGGCGGCGATCTGAGACCACCCGCCCGGCGCGGCGCCGAGATCGACGATGCGGCCGCCCGGCTTGAAGAGATGGTGGCGGTCGTCCATCTCAAGGAGCTTATAGGCGGCGCGAGAGCGGTAGCCCTCGCGCTTCGCGCGCGCGACATAAGGATCGTTGAGCTGGCGCTCGAGCCAGAGCGTCGAGGACAATGAACGCTTGCGCGCGGTCTTCACCCGCGTTTTCAGCGAGCGCCCACCCTCGCGGCCCGATCCCGATTTGGCCTCGCTCACGCCAGCACCTTGTCGCGCGGAACGAAAAGCCCGTCGGAGCCCGCCTCCATCACGATCCGCCGGTCGTGATAATCGTGCAGCGTCGAGCGGTGGCCGATGGAGACGATGGTTGTCCTTGGCAGACGCTCGCGCAGCATCGCGTAAATTTCCCCTTCCAGCTTCTCGTCGAGCGCCGAGGTCGACTCGTCGAGGAAAAGCCAGTCCGGCTTCGCCAGAAGCGCGCGGGCGATGGCGACGCGCTGCTGTTCGCCGCCGGAAAGCCGCTGGCCCCAGTTATTGTCTTCATCGAGCCGCTCGACGAAGCCCGACAACCGCGCGGCGCGTAGCGCCTCCTCGATATCGGCGCGGGAATAGTCGTCCGCATTTCCGGGATAGACCACGGCGTGAACGAGCGTCCCCATCGGGATATAGGGGCGCTGCGGGGCGAGCATGACGCTCGCGCCCTGCGGCAGGACAATATCGCCCGAGACATGCGGCCAGATGCCGGCGATGGCGCGGAAGAGGGTCGACTTGCCTGACCCCGACGGGCCGGTCAGCAGCGTCGACCGCCCGGGCTCGAAGGCGAGCGCGCCCACATTGACGATGCGCCGGCCGTCGGGGAGCCCGAGCGAGAGATTGCGCAGCGCGATGTCGCGGGAGCCGCCGCGCGAGATCGCCCGCGTCTCTTCCTGCTGCTTCCGCGCCGCGTCAATCGTGCGGTCGAACGAGCTCAGACGGTCGAGCACCGCTTTGAAGCTCGCGAGGAACGTATAGTAGTTGATGAAGAAGGTGAGCGCGCCTTCGACCCGGCCGAAGGCGCTCGCCGTCTGGGTCATCACGCCAAGCTGGATCTTCCCGGCGAAATAGAAGGGCGCCGTGATCAGATAGGGGATGATCGGAGAGAGCTGGCCATAGGCCGCCGTGAAGCCCATCAGCTCCTTTCGCTTGCGGACAATCGCCAGATAGTTGGCGAAGACGCGCTGAAAGCGCCGCAGCGCCGATCCCTCCTCTTCCTCTTCGCCCGACAGCAGCGCGATCTGCTCGCTATATTCGCGCAGGCGTGCGAGGGAGAAGCGAAAATCGGCTTCGCGTTTTTGCTGCTCGAAGAAGAGGCGCGTGAGCGAGCGGCCGATGAGGTGCGTCACGACGGTGCCGAGCGAGGCGTAGATCAGCGCGACCCAGAACAGGAAGCCCGGAATGTGGATATTGGTGCCCGGCAACGCGTAATTGCCCGAGAGCTCCCACAGAACGAAGGAAAAGGAAACAAGCGAGCTGAGCGTCGAGATCAGCAGGATCGAATAGGAGTAGATGCCGTAGCCTTCCTCGCCGCCGTCGATGAAGCGGTTCACGTCCTCCGCGATGCGCTGGTCGGGGTTGTCGGCGTCGCCGCCCGCGAGCGTCATGCCGTAATGCGTATGCGCGCCGAGCCAACGGTGCACATAATGCTCGGTTAGCCACCGGCGCCAGCGGATCGTGAGCATCGACTTGAGCACATATTCGACCACGGCGGTGGTGACGTAGATGAAGGCCCACGGCGTGAAGACATAGAGGAGCTGGCGCCAGAACTCGTCGGCGTTCTTCTCCTGGATCGCATTGAACCAGTCGCGGTTGAAGAAGGAGAGGCGCACGGAAATGCCGACCTGCGCCTGATTGATGAGCACCAGCACGACGATCATCGCGATGGCGATGGCGCTTTCGCGCGCGGAGAACCGGGGAAACGGCCAGACCCGCGCTTCGCCGCGGTCGGTCGCGTGGAAATACAGGTCGGCGATGCGCGTCATCTCCAGCACCACCGGAATGCGCGACACCGCATAGACGATGATGGAAAAGACCGCGACCGTGACCGACATGCTCTCGGGCGGCGCATAAATGGCTAACGCCTGCGGCCAGGCGCCTTCCGCCTGCACCAGCCGGACGAAGCCGAAGACGATCGTCTCGGTGGAAAAGATCGTCGCGAAGATTTTCATGAAGCTCGACATGTCGGCGCCGCGCCAGGTGGTGTAGGCGCACAGCCCTGAAGCGACGGCGAGGACGAACAGGTCGGCGTCCTTGCTGTGCGCGCCGATCAGCGCGGCAAGAACGGCGAAGGCGGCCACGGCCGCGCTCAACTTTCGCATCTTTGGCCCTTTGAAGGATGGCGTCGCCCGCACTCCGCTGCGGGCGCTAAAGCGCTCCCCTCACCTATGCACGGCCGGCGCTTATTTCTCAATCATCCTCTATCGGGATGATGGCGTCGCCGTTCACATGCGCAACGAGCACGGGAGACGCCTTGAAGGTGAGGACACGACGCGGCGTAATTGTGGCTTCCACGCCGGTTTTGGGGTTGCGGCCGATGCGTTCGCGCTTGGAGCGGACATTGAACGTGCCGAATGAACGCAGTTTGACGGACTCGCCTCGCAGCAAAGCCTCGCTGATCTCTTCGAACGTCGAGTCGAGGATCTTGCGCGCCTCCGCGCGCGACAGCGTCGGGCAACAGCCGTAAACCGCCTCCCGCAACGCGGCGCGCGTCAATGTGTTTCCTGACTCGTTCTTTCTTACCATGCGGGATGGTCACAGACATGGACGTCTGCCGCGTTTGCGCTGATCCGCGTTGACACGCTGTTCCCCAGACCCTCGAGTAACGCGACGAAACAGATTAATGTTCGCAAGCAATACAGCTCACTCAGGGCATAGTACGCATAAATCATAGAGATGCAAGGCCATGGCGCCGCTTGGCGAAAACATGGCCGCGCAGCGCGCGGAGCGGCGACCCTGGGCTTCGCCTAGACCGCCAGCTTTACCTTATGCTGCGATACCGGGATCATGGCGCGAACCTTCCGGATGCGGTCGACATCGACATAGGACGAAACGAGGCCCGGTCCGTCCGACGCCTTGGCCACGACATGGCCCCAGGGGTCGGCGATCAGCGAATTGCCATAGGTGAAGCGCGTCTCATGCCCCGCCTTGTGGGCGCCGGTCTGCGCCGGCGCGCAGAGATAGGCCTGCATCTCGATGGCGCGCGCGCGACAGAGCACCTCCCAGTGATCCTTGCCGGTGACGAGGGTGAAGGCGGCGGGCAGCGCAACGATGTCCGCACCCTTGTCGGCAAGCGCCTGAAACAGATAAGAGAAGCGCAGGTCGTAGCAGATCGCGCAACCGACCGTCACGCCTTCGCAATCATAGGTCACGACCTCGTCGCCGGGCTTGAAGGCGGCGCTTTCGTGATATTTCGCGCCGTCCGGCGCGGTGATGTCGAACATGTGTATCTTGCGGTAGCGCGCCACTTCCTTGCCGTCGCGATTGAAGGCGACGCTGGTGTTGTGGAGGCGCGCCTCGCCCGGAATCTTCTCCAGGATCGAGCCCGCATGGATGAAGACCTTGTGCTCGCGGGCCAGCGCGCCGCACATCTCATAAGCCGGGCCGCCGGGCAGCTCCTCGGCCGCAGCCATCTTTTCGGCCCGCGAACCGCCGATGAAGTCGAAAACCTCGGGCAGGCAGATCCAATCCGGTTTTTCCTGGGAGACGGCCCGTTCGATGAGGGCTTTGGCGTTGGCGAGATTGGCGGCCTTGTCGCCAATCGAATTCATCTGAACCAGTGTGACCTTCATAACCGCTCTGCTGCCTTTTGGACGCGCCCTGGCGCCGCTCGACCTTCCGGACGGTCATACTACACAAGCGCGGCGGGCGGCGTATAGTCCAATCCTGGCCTTACACGGTCTTGCCGGTCTTCGGCTAACGGGAGACGCCTGCCCGCAGCGCGGCGAGGCAGAATTCGATCATCTGCCCGCTCGTCGGCTCCGTGCGGTCCGCGCATTCCACCATCAGCCGCGGATGGCAGAAGCGGATGACCGCCATGTGCACGAGCTTGGCGGCGAGCCGGGCGTCCCCCTTGGCGAACTCTCCGCTCTCCATGCCGGCGGCGACCACGCTCTCGACGATGGCGTCGATCCGGTCGATATGTTCGTCGATCGTCGGCCAGTGCTCGTCGAGCGCCACCTCCACCATGTCGTGCATCTTGCGGTCGGCGAGGTAGCGATCGGCGTTCATCGTCTCGTTCCCCAGCACCAGCGCGCGCAGCCGCTCGCTCGCCGTCCCGGGGCCGGACGCGATCATCTGGGCGGCCGTTTCGACCTCGCTCATTAACTGCCGGGCGACGGCGACGTGGATCTCCGACTTGGAGCTGAAGAAGCGATAGACGTTGGCCGGCGACATGCGCAGCTCGCGCGCAATGTCGGCCACTGTCGTCTTCTGAAACCCGATCTCCCGGAAAAGGCGCTCCGCGGTCGCGACGATGCGCGCGCGCTGTTCCGCTTCGCGGGCGTTGGGGGCGTCGGCGACCGCGCTCATTCCGCCGCCTCCCCTGCAAGGCCCGGCGTCAGCGCGCCGTCATGCGACGCGCTCTCGGCCATGCCCTCGTTGAGATGACGACGGAACCATGTCGCGTAGAGCGCGGGCAGGAAAAGAACGGTCAGGAAGGTCGCGACGAACAGCCCGCCCATGATGGTGAGCGCCATCGGCCCCCAGAAGGCCGAGCGCGAGAGCGGGATCATCGCGAGAATGGCCGCGAGCGCGGTCAGCGCCACCGGCCGCACCCGGCGCACGGTCGCGCCGATGATCGCCTCGCGATAGCTGCCGCCGCTTTCGAGATCCTGCCGCACCTGGTCAACGAGAATGATGGAGTTACGCATGTCCATGCCGGAAAGCGCGATGAGGCCCAGCAGCGCCACGAAGCCGAAGGGCGCGTGCGCGACATTGAGCGCAAGAGAGGCGCCGATGAGGCCAAGCGGCGCGCTCATCATGACGAGAGCGACTCGCGTGAAATCCTGAAGCTGGAACATCACGATCGTCAGCATGACGAGGCCGACGAGGGGGAAGACCGCGAAAATCGAATTGTTGCCCTTGGCGGACTCCTCAATGGCGCCGCCCATCTCGATGCGATAGCCGGGCGGGAGCTGCTCGCGGATTTCGGCGAGCCTGGGCCAAAGCCGCGTCGAGACGTCGGGCGCCTGAACGCCGTCCTTCACGCCCGCGCGCACCGTAATGGTCATGTCCCGGTTGCGCCGCCAGAAGATCGGCTCCTCGTGCTCGTAGGAAATTTTCGCCACCTGCGACACGGTCACGGGCTTGCCGTCCCGCGAATAGACGACAATGTCCCCCAGCCGTCCCAAATCGCCACGCTCGCCAGGCGCCGCGCGGGCGACGACGTCGATCTGGTCGATGCCGTCGCGCAGCGTCGTGACCGTCACGCCCGAAATGACCATCCGCAGGCGGTTGGCGACGTCCTGCGGCGTGACGCCAAGGAGCCGCGCGCGGTCCTGATCGATGACGAGGCGCACGCTCGGCGTCATCTCATTCCAGGAGAGATGCGGGTCGTCGACGCCTTCGTCCGTGGCCATCGCGTCGCGGACCTGATAGGCGATGGCGCGCACCTTTTGCGGATCTTCGCCGATCACCCGGAACTGCACGGCGTAGCCGACCGGCGGGCCGTAGGTGAAGCGGTCGACGCGGGCTCGCGCCTGGGGGAGGGCGCCGTTGGCGATGGCGTCCTCGAGCTTCTTCTTCAGACGCTCGCGCGCCTCGATGTCCCTGGCGACGATGACGATCTCCGAATAGGCCTCGTTCGGCAGTTGCGGATTGAGTCCGAGCCAGAAGCGTGGCGGGCCCTGCCCCACATAGGCCGTGTAATAGGCCGCGTCGGGATCGTCCTTGATCAGCGCCTCCGCCTGCTTCGCCGCCGAAAGCGAAGCGCCGATGGACGAGCCCTCGGGCAGCCGCATCTGCAGGAAGAGCTCCAGCCGCTCCGCATAGGGGAAAAACTGCTTCTGCACGACGACCATGCCGAGAACGGCGATCAGAAAAACGCCGACCGTCGAGCCAATGACGAGCAGGCGGTTGTCGACCGACCAGGCGATCACCTCTCGCAGCCGCTTGTAGAACGGCGTCCGATAGATTTCCTCCGGGTCGCGATGCCGACGCAGCTTGCCGAAGTCCGGCAAGAGCTTCACGCCGAGGAAAGGCGTGAACATCACCGCCACGAACCAGGAGGCGATGAGCGCAATCAGCAGCACCCAGAACATCGACCCTGTATATTCGCCGACCGCCGAATTCGCGAAGCCGACCGGCAAAAAGCCCGCCGCCGTGATCAGCGTGCCGGTCAGCATGGGGAAAGCGGTCGAATCCCAGGCGAAGGTCGCCGCTTTGATGCGGTCATAGCCCTGCTCCATCTTCACCATCATCATCTCGACCGCGATGATCGCGTCGTCGACGAGAAGGCCGAGGGCGATGATCAGCGCGCCGAGCGAAATGCGCTGCAAATCGATGCCCATCAGATTCATGAAGATGAAGACGGAGGCGAGGACGAGCGGTACGGAAAGCGCGACGACGATCCCTGTGCGAAAGCCCAGCGACACGAAGCTCACGCCGAGCACGATCACCAGCGCTTCGACGAAAGAGCGGGTGAATTCGCCCACCGCCTCCTCGACGACCTTGGGCTGATCGGCGATCTGGTCGATGTCGATGCCGATCGGCGTCTTGGCGCGGATCTCCTCGACGGCCGCGCCGACCGACTTGCCGAAATTGAAGACGTTCCCGCCTTTCGCCATGACGGCGCCGACGACGATGGCCGGCTGGCCCTTATAGCGGATGAGGAATGTCGGGGGGTCTTCGAAACCGGCATAGACATTGGCGATGTCGCCGAGACGGATCACCTTGCCGTTCGCGGGCACCGGGATCGACGCGATGGCGTCGGCGCCCTTCAGCTCCTCCGTCACTTGAATGCGGATGCGGTTCGAGGAGGTTTCGAAAACGCCGGCGTCGTTGATGGCGTTCTCCTTGGCGAGGGAATCGAAGATCGCCTGCGGCTCGATCCCGAGATTGGCGATCTTGGCTTCGCTGAACTCGACATAGATGCGGCGCATCTGCTCGCCATAGACGTCGACCTTCATCACCTCCGGCGCTTCAATGAGCCGCTGACGCAGCGCCTCCTGGACCTTGTCGAGGAGATTGTAGTCCGCGCCGTCGCCGGTGATCGCGTACATCACCGCGTCGACGTCGCCATATTCGTCATTGATCGCGGGCCCGCGCACGCCGGCGGGGACGGCGCCCGCAATGTCATTGAGCTTCTTGCGAAGCTGATAAAAAAGAAGCGGGATTTCCCGCGGCGGCGTATTGTCCTTGAAGGTGACCTGCATCGCCAGGAAGCCCGGCTTCGTATAGGTCTCGATCTTGTCGAGATAAGGCAGGGTCTGGAGCTTCTTTTCATAAAGGTCGGCGACCTGGTCGCGCATCTCGCTCGCCGTCGCGCCCGGCCAGGTCGCGGTGATATTCGCGACCTTGATGGTAAAGGAAGGATCTTCGGCGCGCCCCAGCCGCAGATAAGAGAAAAAACCCGCGACGCCGATCGCCAGCATCAGGAAGAGCATCAGCGCCGGCCGCGACACCGCCCATCGGGAGAGATTGAAGCTCATGGTCGGCTCACCCTTTGGTAATCACCCGCACCTTGCGGCCCGCTTCGAGCTTGTGGACGCCAAGGACGACGATCTGGTCGCGCGCCGTCAGGCCGCCCGAGACGAGCGCCGTGTCCGAGTCGTATCGAACGAGCTTGACGGGCGTGAGCTTCAGGCGGCCGTCCGCGCCCACTTTCCAGACGGCCGGCCCGTCGCCCTGGTTGTAGAGCGCCGAGAGCGGCACGCTCATGATTCGCTCGGCGCCGGGCGCGGCGATGCTGAGCGTGGCGCTCATGCCGAGCGAGACCGCCGGGTCGGGATCGAGAATCGAATAGCGGGCGGCGAAGGTGCGCGTCGCGGGATCGGCCGACGGACTGAGCTCGCGGAGCTTCGCCTGATAGGTTTTCGCCTTGTTGGCCCAGAGCGTCAAAGTCGCCGCCCCCTTGTCCGCGCGCGGCGCAAAGTCCTCGGGCAGCGCCACGGCCGCCTCGAGCTCGCCGGAATGGGCGAGGCGAATCGCCGTCTGGCCGGCCGCAACGACTTGCCCGGGCTCTACGAGCGTCTGGGTGACCACGCCGTCGCCATCGGCCCGGAGCGTCGCATAGTCCAGAGAGTTGCGGGCCATTTCCAGCGCGCGCTCGGCCCGCTGCTGGCGCCCGCGCGCCTCCTGGGCGGCGGCCTTGATGCGATCGAGCGTCGCGTCGGTCGTCCAGCCGTTCTTGCGCAAGGCGAGCGCCCGCTTCTCGTCGCCCTGGGTCTGCGCCATCGCCATTTTCGCCGCCGACAATTCGGCCTCGGCCTGCTCCTTCTGGAGCTTGAGGTCGTTTTCGTCGAGCGCCGCAAGCGGCTCGCCGTCCTTCACCTTCTGCCCGGTCTGGACGAAGCGCTTCACGACCTTGCCGGCGACTCGGAAGCCCAGATCCGATTCGACCCGGGGCCGGATCGTCGCCGCGAATTCGCGCGGCTGGGATTGGGCGGCGATTCTCGGATGGGAGACGAGAACCGGCCGGTCGAGCGGCGCATCGTCCGTCTGATCCTGCTGCTTCTCGCCGCAGGCGCCCAGCGGGAGCGTGGCCATAAAGACGGCGCAAGTCAGAAGCACGCGGTTGAAACGCTTGGTCATCGGGCCGCTCGGCGCCTCCGCGCCCCGGGGGCGTGACGTGTGACGATTTTCAATATTTATCACTCGTCATCCACGGTCAAGACCGGCGCGATCGGCGCCAGAGCCTTAACAGGACATAGAGACCGAAGCGTTACGGCGCTTGTCGCAAATGATTCCTTCTTCTATATGCGGCCTGCCCTTGCGGCGCGCTGGGGCAAACACAATCTTGGGGAACGAAAGCGCCTTTGGATCGCGCGGCGGGCTCATGGCGAGCCGCTGTCCTTAGGCGTCGATAGGACCGCTTCGGGGTCCGGATTCGAAAGCGAAAGGAAACTCATATGGCCAAAATTATCGGCATCGACCTGGGCACGACCAATTCCTGCGTGGCCGTCATGGAAGGGTCGAGCCCCAAAGTCATTGAAAACGCGGAAGGCGCGCGCACTACGCCCTCGATCGTCGCCTTCACGGACGACGGCGAGCGCCTCGTGGGCCAGCCGGCGAAGCGTCAGGCGGTGACGAACCCCGACAAGACCTTCTTCGCCATCAAGCGCCTCATCGGCCGAACCTTCGAAGACCCGATGACCAAGAAGGACATCGGCCTCGTTCCCTACAAGATCGTCAAGGCGAATAACGGCGACGCCTGGGTCGAAGCCGCGGGCAAGCAATATTCGCCCTCGCAGATTTCGGCCTTCATCCTGCAGAAGATGAAGGAGACGGCCGAAGCCTATCTCGGCGGCGCCGTCACTCAGGCCGTCATCACGGTTCCGGCCTATTTCAACGACGCCCAGCGCCAGGCGACCAAGGACGCCGGCAAGATCGCGGGCCTTGAGGTTCTGCGCATCATCAACGAACCGACGGCCGCGGCGCTCGCCTACGGCCTTGACAAGAAGCAGTCCGGCACGATCGCGGTCTACGACCTCGGCGGCGGCACCTTCGACGTGTCGATCCTCGAGATCGGCGACGGCGTTTTCGAGGTGAAGTCGACGAACGGCGACACCTTCCTGGGCGGCGAGGACTTCGACAACCGGATCGTCGAATATCTCGCGGCCGAGTTCAAGAAGGAGCAGGGCATCGACCTCACGAAGGACAAGCTCGCCCTCCAGCGCCTGAAGGAGGCGGCCGAAAAGGCCAAGATCGAGCTGTCTTCCGCGACGCAGACCGAGATCAACCTGCCCTACATCACCGCCGACGCCACGGGTCCGAAGCATCTGACCCTGAAGCTGACGCGCGCCAAGTTCGAGGCCCTGGTCGACGATCTAATCCAGCGCACTGTCGAGCCCTGCCGCAAGGCGCTCAAGGACGCGGGGCTGACCGCGGCCGAGATCGACGAAGTGGTGCTTGTCGGCGGCATGACCCGCATGCCGAAGGTGCAGGAAGTCGTGAAACAGTTCTTCGGCAAGGAGCCCCATAAGGGCGTCAACCCGGACGAGGTCGTCGCCATCGGCGCGGCGGTCCAGGCGGGCGTTCTGCAGGGCGACGTGAAGGACGTCCTGCTGCTCGACGTGACCCCGCTGTCGCTCGGCATCGAGACGCTCGGCGGCGTGTTCACGCGCCTCATCGACCGCAACACGACGATCCCGACCAAGAAGAGCCAGGTCTTCTCGACCGCGGAAGACAATCAGCAGGCCGTGACCATCCGCGTCTTCCAGGGCGAGCGCGAAATGGCGCAGGACAACAAGCTGCTCGGCCAGTTCGACCTGATGGGCATTCCGCCCGCCCCGCGCGGCATGCCGCAGATCGAGGTGACCTTCGACATCGACGCGAACGGCATCGTGAACGTCACGGCGAAGGACAAGGCCACCAACAAGGAGCAGCAGATCCGCATCCAGGCTTCGGGGGGCCTCTCCGACGCCGACATCGAGAAGATGGTCAAGGACGCCGAGCTGCACGCGGCCGAAGACAAGGCCCGGCGCGAGCTGGTCGACGCCAAGAACCATGGCGAAGCGGCGATCCACACGGCCGAAAAGGCCGTGGCGGATTACGGCGACAAGGTCTCGGGCGCCGACAAGAGCGCGATCGAAGCGGCCATCGCGTCGCTGAAGACCGCCCTCGAGGGCGACAATGTCGAGACCATCAAGGCCCGGACCAACGAGCTGGCCCAGGCCTCGATGAAGCTCGGCGAGGCGATGTACAAGGCCCAGCAGGCCGACGCCTCGAGCGCCGGCGCGTCCGAGGCCCCGAAGGACGACGTGATCGACGCCGAGTTCAAGGACGTCGGCGACGACAAGAAGTAAGCTGGGCTGGCCTTGAGCGGCCGAATGCGCTAGCGAACGGAAGCCCGGCGTGACGAGCGCCGGGTTTCGTTGCGTTCAGGCGGCGCGGAGACGACCGGAAAGCCATGAAACCCTCGGAGGCGCTGGAGATGAATCGCGATGCGATCCGGACGGCGGCGCGCCGTTACCGGACCGCCAATCCGCGCGCCTTCGGCTCCGCGCTGCATGGGGACGACCAGGAAGGCAGCGACAATATGCGCATGGCTATTACGACTCCGACTTTCACGTCATCTGGCGAACAGTCAGAATTGACGTATCGGCTTTACTCGGACGCCTCGAACTTATTTATCAGGCGGCCGGAGAGACGCTAGGCGGCGCGCCGCAGGGACCAACTCAAGATTGACCATGTCCAAACGCGATTACTACGAAGTCCTCGGCGTCTCGAAGACCGCGACCGAAGTCGAGATGAAAATCGCCTTCCGCAAGATGGCGATGCAATGCCATCCGGACCGCCATCCCGGCGATAAGGAAGCAGAGGCGCGCTTCAAGGAGCTGAACGAGGCCTATCAATGCCTTTGCGACCCCCAAAAGCGCGCGGCTTATGACCGTTTCGGCCACGCCGCTTTCGAGCAGGGCGGCATGGGCGGCTTCTCCTCGACGGAGGGCTTCGGCGCCTCCATGGCCGATATTTTCGAGGATCTCTTCGGCGACGTGATGGGCCGGCGCGGCCGCTCGGGCGGGCGCGAGCGCGGCTCGGACCTGCGCTACAATATGGAGATCACGCTGGAGGAGGCTTATCACGGCAAGACGGCCTCGCTGAAAATTCCGACGTCGGCGACCTGCGAAGCCTGTTCGGGCACGGGCGCCAGGAAGGGCTCCAAGCCGAAGACCTGCACCACCTGCGCCGGCCATGGCCGCGTGCGCGCGCAGCAGGGCTTCTTCGCCATCGAGCGAACCTGCCCGTCATGCCAGGGCCGCGGCGAGATGATCGACAATCCCTGCCCCTCCTGCTCGGGTTCGGGCCGCAAAACGGTGGAGCGCTCGCTCTCCGTCAATGTCCCGCCGGGCGTCGAGGACGGCACGCGCATCCGTCTCGCCGGCGAGGGCGAAGCGGGCGTGCGCGGCGGGCCGCCGGGCGATCTCTACATCTTCCTTTCCGTCAAGCCGCATCCCTTCTTCCAGCGCGACGGGGCGGACCTCTATTGTCGCGTGCCGATCTCCATGGTCCGCGCCGCGCTCGGCGGCGAGATCCAGGTCCATGCGCTCGACGGGTCGGAGATCAAGCTGAAAGTCCCCGAGGGTTCGCAATCGGGCAAGCAGCTCAAGGCCAAGGGCAAGGGCATGCCGGTGCTGCGCGGCCGCGACCATGGCGATCTGCATGTGCAACTCTCCGTCGAGACGCCGCAGAAGCTCACCAAGCGGCAGAAGGAGCTGCTCGCGGAGTTCGAAAAAGAGTCCTCCCACGAGACCCATCCCGAGGAGCACGGCTTCTTCGCGCGAATGAAAGATTTGTTCGGGGGATAAGGCGCCATGCGCATTCCCTCTCCCCGTTCCACGGGGCTACCGCATTCACACATCTTGGTTGCGTAGGGCCTGGGGGTCTGATTCCATTTGAAGGAATCGGAGGGACGGACGATGGACGGACGGACGCTGGGTCGCTTTGGCGACGCGCGACTGGAAAAAGGGGGGCCTTTCTGCTTTCCCGGCTGGTGGCGGAGGGCGGCGGGGGCATACGCATTCGTCGGCTCGGCGGCGACCGGGCTGGTGAGATCAGGATCACGCGCTTTCTTCGCAATCGGGCGGTGACCGGCGCGGAGATGTTCGCCACGGCGGCCGCGCGCGCGTCGGCGCGTTGCGCGGGGCGCGCGGTTCTGGCGATTCAGGACACGACGGTCGTCAAGTCCGGGGGCGGCGGCGGACTCTATCTGCATCCGACCCTCGTCGTCGACGCCGAGGACGGTTCGATCGTGGGTCTGGCGCACGCGCAGTTCCTCGAACGCGCGACGGGACGCAAGGCGGATCGGCGTCAGCGGCCGATCGAGGACAAGGAAAGCCGGCGCTGGCTGGAGGGCGCGGCGGCGGCGGCGAAAGTTTGCGCTTCGGCGCGCGAGGTCACGGTCGTGGCCGATCGCGAGAGCGATATTTATTCCGCCTTCGCGCGGCGCCCGCCGGGGGTTCACCTCCTCGTGCGCGCCGCGCAGGACCGCGCGCTGGAGGATGGCGAGCGGCTGTTTGCGCGCCTGGATGCGCTGGAGGAGGCCGGGCGGGCGACGCTGTCGCTTCCGGCCAGGCCCGGACGGCCGGCGCGCGAAGCGACGCTGGCCGTCCGGCATGGGCGCTTTGATCTCGCGCGGCCCAGGAACGGCGCGGCCAGGAACGATCCGTCGACGATCGCGGTCCATCTCGTCGACGTGCGCGAGATCGACCCGCCCCCAGGCGAAAACGTCCATTGGCGTCTGATCACGACGCGCCCCGTCGACGGCCTCGCGCAAGCGCTCGGGGTCGTCGATCTGTATCGACGCCGCTGGGCGATCGAGCAGTTGTTCCGCACGATGAAGACCGACGGCTTCGACATCGAGGCCGTGCGCATGGAAGACGACGCGCCGCGCCAGACCCTGGCGGCCGCGACGTTGATCGCGGCCGTGACGATCCAACAACTCGTCCACGCCCGAGACGGCGGCGACCCGCAACGTCTGCGCCCGCTCCTCGACGCCTTCGAGCCCAAGGACCAACCGCTGCTGGAAGCCTATTGCGCCACCCTCGAAGGCAAGACGCAGCGCCAGAAGAACCCGCATCCGCGAGGGTCCCTGGCCTATGCGTCCTGGGTGCTCGCCCGCCTCGGCGGCTGGACCGGCTATTACGGAAAACCCGGTCCCGTCGTCATGCTCGCCGGATGGCTCAAATTCCAGCACGGAAAATACGCCATCGCCCTCACCCAACCAACGCCGCCGCTAACCAACACAGATGTGTGAATCTGCTAGGTTCCACGGGGAGAGGGTTAGGGTGAGGGGCGAAGCATCCGCGCATTGCTTGGGAGAGCGCGTTTTGGCAAGCGCTTTCCCAAATGAGTTGATGTGGCCTTGCCTCTCACCCCAGCCCTCTCCCCGCGAAACGAAACGAGGGAGACGGGCTCGCTCCGATTTTGGGGGCCCTCCACATCACCGAGACTCATCTCATTCCACGCGCGGCGCCTGCCGCGACGCCGTCCAACTCGGAAACCGCCTCATCCGTCAGGTCGAGTTCGGCGGCGGAGAGATTTTCCCGCAGATGCGCGACAGACGAGGTGCCGGGGATCAACAGGATATTGGGCGCTCGGCGGAGCAGCCATGCGAGGGCGACCTGCAGCGGCGCGGCGCCGAGACCTTGCGCGATACGGGATAGCGCGGAGGATTGGAGAGGGGTGAACCCGCCAAGCGGGAAATACGGCACATAGGCGACCCCGTCGCGGGCAAGACGGTCGATCAAAGCGTCGTCGACCCGGTACGCCAGGTTGTAGTGGTTTTGCACACAGACGATTTCGCAGATGCGGCGTCCTTCCGCGATCTGCGTGGGCGTGACATTGCTGAGGCCGATATGGCGGATAAGGCCCTGCCGCTGAAGATCGGCCAGGACAGTGAGCGCCTCGATGGAGCCTTCGGCGGGACCGTGAACGCCGAACATGGCGCGAAGATTGACGATATCGAGCGCATCCAGGCCGAGGTTGCGCAGATTGTCATGCACCGCCCCAACGAGCTCGTCGCGCGAGAACGCAGGAATCCATGAACCGTCTTCGCCGCGCCGGGCGCCGACCTTGGTGACGATGGCGAGATCGTCCGGATAGGGATGCAACGCCTCGCGGATCAGCATGTTGGTGACGTGCGGGCCATAGAAATCGCTGGTGTCGATATGGTTCACCCCGGCAGCGACGGCCTCCCGCAACACGGCCACCGCCGCTTCGCGGTCCCTGGGCGGTCCGAACGCGCCGGGCCCCGCAAGCTGCATGGCGCCGTAGCCGAGCCGTCTTACAGTGCGGTTGCCGAGGAGGAACGCGCCGGTCATCGTCTTCATCCTTGTTCATGTCTCGCCGACGAAGATATGAAGGACCCTTCATTTTTGGAATTCGCATTGCATGAGCGCCGTCTCCCCGGGCTTAAAGCCCAGAAAATCCCCGGTTCAGGCCCGCTCCGCAGCCGCCGTCGAGGCGCTGCGCGTGGCCGCCATTCAGGTTTTGATCCAGGAAGGCTTAAGCCGCTGCACGACAACCCGCATCGCTGAGCGCGCGGGCGTATCGGTCGGCAGTCTCTATCAATATTTTCCAAACCGCGACGCGCTGCTCGCCGCGGTCCTGGAAAAGCATCTGGACGGCATTGCCGGCGTCGTGGACCACGCCTGCCACGCGCATCGGGGCAAGCCGGTTTCCCAGATGGCCGCCGCCCTCGTCACAGCCTTTCTGGCCGCGAAGCTGCACGACCCTGAAGAATCGAAGGCGCTCTACGCGATCGCCGGAGAGCGGGGCGGCGCCGAGTTGGTCGCTCGCATGCGCATACGCATCGTAGCGGCGATCACGGCTATGCTGGCGAGCGCGCCCGACGCCGATTTCGACGATCCCGCCATGACGGGCGCGGTCGCGTTCAGCGCTCTCGCGGGGTCCGTGCGAACCCTGCTCGAAGGACAGGCTCCGGGCGGGTTCGAAGCGCGTCTGGAAGGACAACTTATTCTGCTGATGACAGCCTATCTCGAAACACATCGGCGCCCTGCGAGCCCGCGGCGCGAGGCGCCGTAAAACACATCGCCGCAGGGGAATCGCATTTGACGAAATGAGGTAGCGCGGGGCGTTGGAATGGATTCTGTCATTGGTTCTGATTCGCGAGGAGCCGATGAGCCTGTTGATCACGATCTTGCGGGATGTTCCCGATCCGCGGAGCGGCAACGCCACCCGTCACGAGTTGCTGGATATTCTGATGATTGCGCTGACGGCGTCGATCTGCGGCTGCGAGGGCTGCGTCGAATTTGCCGACTTCGCGGAGGACCGGGAGGAGCTGTTCCGGGAGTTCCTGAGCCTTGAGAACGGCTTGCCGAGCCACGACACGTTCTCGCGACTGTTCCGGCAGATCGATCCGGAGGCGCTGGCAGCCTGTTTCGGGCGCTTTCTGGAGGCGCTGGGAGAGGATGGCGCCGGCGTCGTCGCCATCGACGGCAAGACGCTGCGCCGCTCCTTCGACAAGGCCAAAGGCGCCTCGGCGCTGCATGTGGTGACGGCCTTCGCCGCCGACGCCAAGCTGGTCATCGGCCAGAAGGCGGTGACGGACGGCGGCAACGAGATCACCGCGGCGCGGGCGCTGATCGACCTGCTCGACCTGACCGGCGCGCTGGTGACCGCCGACGCCATCCACTGCAACGCCCCGACGGCGCAGAAAGTGCTCGATCGCGGCGGCGACTGGCTGTTCGCGCTCAAGGCCAATCGCCCGGCGACGCTCGAGGATGTCGAGACGTTTTTCGCCGACCCTGCGTCCGTCGTCGCCGAGACCTTCGAGACGACGGACGCCGATCATGGCCGGGTGGAAACGCGCCGCCACGCGGTCGTTCACGATGTCGGCTGGCTGTTTCCAAAGGGCGACAAGGATCGCCCGGCGATGCCGGGGCTTTCGACCATCGGGCGGATCGATGCAAGGGTCGAGCGCGAGGGCAGGACCACGCGATCTTGCCGCTATTACCTGTCTTCCGCGAAGCTGTCCGCCGAAGCTTTCGCCAGGGCGGTCCGCGCCCACTGGAGCATCGAGAACGGCGTGCACTGGGTGCTGGACGTGACCTTCGACGAGGACAGGGCCCGTAACCGCAAGGACAACGGGGCGGAAAATCTCGCGACCATCCGCAAGCTCGCCCTCAATGTCCTCAAACGCTCACGGCCCGAAATCTCCATCCGCCGGAAGCGAAAACGCTCGGGATGGTCCGACGCCTTCGCCAGATCCGTCCTCGGTCAAATGCGATAGCCCTGCACATCGCCTCGTCCCGCGTTGTCTTTGTCACACGCCTCCCCTATTCTCCGCCAACGGGCCCCGGCAGCGGGGCCTTTTGCATGCAACAGGCCGATAGAAGCCAATCTAAGGGAAGCCGCCCTTGCAGAACGCCAAACGCTCGCTCGCCGACAGCGCCCGCTTCATCAAGCAATGGATCGAGAACCCGCGGCTCATCGGCGCGGTGCAGCCCTCGGGCCCGGCGCTCGCCAAGACCATGGCCGGCTTCGTCGACCTTTCCCGCGAGGGGTCGATCGTCGAGCTCGGGCCCGGCACCGGCCCGGTCACCAAGGCGCTGCTCGCCCGCGGCGTCCCCGCCGAGCGCCTCGTGCTGGTCGAATATGAGGCCCGTTTCTGCCACATGCTCGCCGAGCGCTATCCCAGCGTGAAGATCGTGCAGGGCGACGCCTACGGGCTGAAGAAGACGCTCCAAGGCAGAATTGAGGGGCCTATCGCCGCCGTGGTTTCAAGCCTGCCGCTGCTCGTGCGCCCCGAGCGCGACCGCGTCGAACTCCTGCATCAGGCCTTCGAGCTGATGGGCGACGACGGGCTCTTCATCCAGTTCACCTACGGCCTCGCCAAATCCCCCATGCCGCTCCACGCCCATGGCGTCTCGGGGGCGTATACGGGCAAGGGCTCCGCGCCGATCCTCATGAACATCCCGCCGGCGCGCGTCTGGCGCTACCGGAAAGCCGGTCACGGCGGCAAACCGTGACGGACGCCCGCGACCGTCTGATCGTCGCGCTCGACGTCGAAACCGTCGACGCCGCGCGCGCCCTTGTTTCGACGCTCGGCGACGTCGTCTCCTTCTATAAGATCGGCCTGGAGCTGGCCTATGGCGGCGGGCTTGCCCTGGCGCGCGAGCTCAAGGACCAGGGCAAGCGGGTCTTCATCGATCTGAAACTCCACGACATCGGCGCCACCGTCGAACGGGCGACGCGGCAGATCGCCCGGACGGGCATGGATTTTCTCACCGTACACGCCTATCCGCAGACCATGGCGGCCGCGCGCGCCGGGGCGGGCGACCTCAAGCTCCTCGCCGTCACGGTGATGACCTCTTATGACGACGCGGACCTCAGGGAAGCGGGCTACGCCTGCTCCGTGGCGGAGCTCGTCGCACGCCGCGCCGGACAGGCGAAAGCGGCCGGAATAGACGGTCTCATCCTGTCGCCGCTTGAGCTCCCAACTATCCGACCCATCGTCGGGCCCGGCATGCTGCTCGTCACGCCCGGCGTGCGTCCCGCCGGCGCCGATGCGGGCGACCAAAAGCGAATCATGACTCCAGCGCAAGCCATTGCAGCCACCGCCAATCACATCGTCGTCGGCCGGCCGATCACCCGCGCGGCCGCCCCGCGCGCGGCGGCGGAGGCGATTGTCGCGGAAATCGCCGGGGTCTAAGCGACGAACAGCCAGAGCAGGAGGACGAGCGTCTGACTCGCCGCGGCGCCGAGGGCGACGAATTTCGCCAGCGTCGCCTTTTTGAGACCGAGAATCTCGGTCGGCGTCGCCCGCCTCGCCGCGATCAGTCGGAGGAGGACCCGGTTCTCGGCGAAATCCGCGGCGGCGAAAGCGAGCGGCGCGAGCGCGAGCACCCATCGGCCGTCCTGCGGAAAACGTAAATATTCCGCGGCGGCGACCGACGCTGCGGCGAAGGCGCCCCCAAGGCAGGCGAGCAAAGCGAAATCATAGGGCGCGAGCACGCGCGCATAGCCGTCGAGGGACGGCGCGCCGCTCGTCACCCAGCCGATGAACTCGTCGTCGCGATAGAAGACCGAGGTCTCCCAGCGGCGGGCGACGACTGTGTCGCCGTGCTTCTCGGCTTCCTGCCTGGACGCCCAATAGGCGGCTACTGCGCCAAGGCTGAGAAGGCCAGCAAGAAAAACCATTGGTTTTATCTCCCCGTCATCGGGACGAGCATCGCTCCAACTGCGCTAAATCTATGGCGTCGCGTGTCCCGCCGCGCGGCCGGAGCGCAACTCCTTCGTGAGAGAACGACATGCCTTACGAGACAAACGCCGATCTTCCCGAGAATCTGCAAAGGCTGCTCCCGCCGCACGCGCAGGACATCTATCGAGCCGCCTTCAACCACGCCTTTTTCGACCATGAGGACGATCCCCGGCGGGAGGAGGCGGCGCATCGAATCGCATGGGCGGCGGTGAAACGGAGCTATGTCCGCACAGAGGAAGGCTGGCGGCGGCGCGACGCGCCGTGAACCGGCTCTCTGGCCAGTCCGGGGAACTTGCTCTAAACGGGCGCCATGGCCTCGACCCTCCTCGCCCTCGCCGCCCTGGCCGCCTGGCTGTATCTCCTTATCTTCAACGGGGGATTCTGGCGGCTGACCGAACATGACAGGAAATTCGCGCCCGCTGGCGCTTCCGTTCCCGAGGGGGCGCATGTGATCGCGATCGTCCCGGCCCGCGACGAGGCGGAAGTCATCGCGACGAGCGTCGCCTCCTTGCTAAAGCAGGATTTCGCAGGCCGCTTCGAGGTCGTGCTGGTCGACGACGAGAGCGCGGACGGCACAGGCGACGTCGCCCGCGCCAAGGCGGCCGAGCTCGGCGCGGCCGACCGGCTGGCGGTCCTGCGCTCCGACGGCCCCGCGGACGGCTGGACGGGCAAGATCGCGGCCATGCATCGCGGCTTCGCCTATGTGCGGGGGCTCGAAAAGCAGCCGGATTTCATTCTCTTCTGCGACGCCGACATCGCCTTTGCGCCGCATGTCCTCGCCCGCCTCGTCGCCGGCGCGGCGGCGCGCGATACGGTTCTCTCGTCGCTCATGGTGAAATTGCGCTGCGAAAGCCCGGTGGAAAAATGGTTTATCCCGGCCTTCGTCTTCTTCTTCCAGATGCTCTACCCCTTCCGCGCTGTGAACGACCCCAAGAGCAAGGTCGCGGGCGCCGCCGGCGGCGTCATGCTGGCGCGGCCCGAGGCGCTGGCCAAGGCGGGCGGGCTCCCCGCTATCCGCGGCGCGCTGATAGACGATTGCGCGCTGGGGACGCTGATGAAGGCCCAAGGCCCGATCTGGCTGGGCCTCACGGACGATGTCCACAGCCTGCGGCCCTATCCGCGCTTTTCGGACATTGAGCGCATGGTGACGCGCTCGGCCTACGCCCAGCTCGACTATTCGCCCTTCAAGCTCGCAGGAGCGACGCTCGGCATGGTCGTCGTCTATCTCGCGCCGCCCGTCCTCGCTTTTTTCGCAGAATCGCCGGCGGGCGAAATCGCACTGGTCGCATGGCTGATCATGGCGCAGGCCTACGTGCCCAGCCTGCGCTTCTACGGACTTTCCCCGATGCGGGCCTTGGCTTTGCCGGCGGTCGCGGCATGCTATACGTGGTTTACGGCCGTTTCGGCTTGGCGGCACATGCGCGGCCGCGGCGGCGAATGGAAGGGCCGCTACCAGGCGCCCGCCTGAAATTAAAGGCATGGCAGACAAATGATCGACATCGCCGATACGGGTTCGGGCAAGACGCATCGCGACGAGAATTTTCCCGTCGCCTCGGTTCTCATCGCGCCGCAATACCGCGCGCCGATCATGGCCTTTTATAATTTCGTGCGCGCCGCGGACGATATCGCCGACCATGCGACGCTGAAGCCGCAGGAGAAGCTCGACCTCCTTGAGCGGCTCGACAATGCGCTTATGGAACGCGGCGTCGATGAGCCCGTGGCGGCGCGGCTGCGCGAGGAATGCAAGGCCCGCAAGCTCGACCCCCAGCATGCGCGCGACCTCATCACCGCCTTCATGCGCGACGTGACTTATCTGCGCTATCGCGACTGGGACGACCTGATTGATTACTGTCGCTTTTCCGCGATGCCGGTCGGCCGCTTCGTCTGCGACGCGCATGGCGAGGACCCGGCGCGCGTCTGGGAGGCGAACGACGCGCTCTGCGCCGCCTTGCAGGTGATCAACCATCTGCAGGACTGCGGGAAAGATTATCGCGATCTCGACCGAGTCTATATCACCGCCGAATCGCTTTCCGCCCATGGCGGCGCCGTGGAGATGCTTGGCGAGCCGCGCGCGCCCGCCCCGCTGCTCGCGGCGATCCGCGACCTCAATCAAAAGACCGCCGGCCTGCTCGACCAATCCCGGCTCTTCGCCGATCTCATTGACGACACGCGCCTTGCAATGGAAGTCGGCGCCATTCAGGCGCTCGCGGAGAAGCTTGTCGCACGGCTCGCCATTGCGGACCCGCTCTGCGAAAAGGTTCACGCCGGGAAGCTCGGCTTCGCGCTGGCGGGCGCGCAGGGCGCAATCGGCGCGCTTTTGCGCCGTGTCGCCCGCCTCCGCCGCAACATCGCGGACGCAAAGCAATGACCATGGAATCCGCCACCGACGCCGCGCCGCTCAGGACGCAGACCGTCGCCGTCAAAAGTTCCTTCTATCTCGCGATGCGCATTCTCGAGCCCGCGCGCCGCGACGCCATGTACGCCATCTACGCCTTCTGCCGCGCGGTGGACGACATCGCCGACGATGAGGGCGACAGGGCGCAGCGTCGCGAGGCGCTCGACCAATGGCGTTACGATCTCGACGAACTCTACGCGGGCCGCATCCGCCCGCGCAGCGCCTTTCTCGCCGGCCCGGTGCGCCGCTTCGGGCTCGACCGCGCCGATTTCGAGGCGATCATCGACGGGATGGCGATGGACGTCGAAGAAGATATTTGCGCGCCCGACTGGGAAAAGCTCGAACTCTATTGCGACCGCGTGGCGAGCGCCGTGGGACGCCTCTCCGTGCGCGCCTTCGGCCTTGTCGATGACGGCGCAAAGGAGTTGCCGACGGCGCCGAAGCTTCTCGCCTATCATCTCGGCCGCGCCTTGCAGCTCACCAATATTTTGCGCGACCTCGATGAGGACGCCGCGCGGGGGCGGCTCTATCTTCCGCGCGAGGCGCTGGAGGAAGCGGGCGTCTCCAATCATGCGCCGCACGCCGTGCTGGCGAATCCAGCCCTCGATCAGGTCTGCGCGCCCGTGATGAGCCGCGCGCGCGAGCATTTCGAACAGGCCGACCTCGTCATGGCGGGATTGTCGAAGAACGCGGTGAAGGCGCCCTATCTCATGGCCGCCGGCTATCGCTCCATTCTCGACGGATTGACCGCGCGCGGTTTCGCCCCGCCACGCGCGCCGGTGCGCATGTCGCGCCGGAAGCTCGTCGGCGCCCTGTTGCGGCACGCCTTTCTGTGACCGGCGCGATCCATGTTGTCGGCGCGGGGCTCGCCGGCCTCTCCTGCGCCGTGAAGCTCGCGGACGAGGGCGAGCGCGTCGCCATCTATGAAGCTGCGCGCATGGCGGGCGGGCGCTGCCGGTCCTATTTCGACGCCACGCTCGATCTCACCATCGACAACGGCAACCACCTCCTGCTCTCAGGCAATACGGCCGCGCGCAACTATGGCGTGCGCATCGGGGCGAGCGACGCGCTGGTCGGGCCGGAGGAATGCGAATTCGACTTCCTCCATTATGGAAGCGGCCGGCGCTGGAAACTGCGGCCGAACGCCTCGAAAGTCCCTTGGTGGGTCTTCTTCGCGGACCGCCGCGTGCCTGGCACGGGTCCGCTGGATTATCTGGGCGCGGGCAAGCTCCTCTTCGCCAAGCAGGGCGCGACGATCGGCGAAACGATACGCTGCGAAGGGCTGCTGTGGGAAAACCTCTGGCGCCCGGTGATGCTCTCGGCGCTCAATATCGAACCCGCCATCGCTTCAGCGACGCTTGCCGGCGCCGTGCTGCGCGAGACGCTCGCCGCGGGCGGCGACGCCTGCCGGCCGCTCGTCGCCAAAGGGGGACTCGGCCACGCCTTCATCGAACCGGCGCTCCGCAAGCTGCAGTCGCAGGGGATCGCGCCGCGCTTCGGCGCGCGGCTGAAGGAGATCGCGTTCGACGGCGCGCGGGTTTCCGCGCTGCGCTTCGGCGACGAGGAAATCGCGATCGGCGCAGGGGATCGCGTCGTCCTCGCTGTTCCGGCCTGGGCCGCGCAGGAGTTGCTCCCCGGCCTCACAGCGCCTGACGATCACCGCGCCATCCTCAATGCGCATTTCAGGATCGCGCCGCCGCGGGGCCAGCCCTTGCTGCTCGGCATGATCGGCTCGCTTTCGGAGTGGCTGTTCGCCTTCGACGACCGTTTGTCGGTGACGATTTCGGGCGCCGATCGTCTCATGGATGCGCCGCGAGAGGAAACGGCGGAGAAGATCTGGAGGGAGGTCGCGACCGCGACGGGCCTGTCATGCGCCCTGCCGCCCTGGCAAATCGTGAAGGAAAAACGCGCGACCTTCGCCGCGACGCCTGCGCAGGAAGCGCGCCGGCCGGGCGCGAAGACGCAGTGGAGCAATCTGTTCCTTGCGGGCGACTGGACGAATACGGGCCTTCCCGCGACCATCGAAGGATCGATACGGTCAGGGTATCGGGCGGCGGAACTGGCGAAGCCCCCAATCGCGCCCGTTCACGCGTAACCGCCTGAACGGGGCGTGCTCGATTCTGAAGGTTTGGAGCGTAAACCCTACGCAGCCTTATTGTGCAACTTCGCGATGAAAGCCAACGCCTTATCGACGAGCGCGGCCAGTTGCTTCTGCGCGACCGGCAGATATTCCTGCATCTTGACAAGGGCGGTCTGAAGCTCGCGCCGAGCTTTTTCCGTCAGGGGATGCGCCTGGAGCTTTTTCCACTCGGCTTGCAGGTCGAGATTCGCGATTCCGGCCTGCGCCTTTTGCGTCAGCGGATGGGATTTCGCCCGTTCGAGACTGTCCTTGAGATCGACGGTCGAGAGCCAGGCGAGCGCCTTTTTTATCAGCACGACGGCGTGCTCGCACGCGATCAGAAGAAATTCGCGCAACGCAAGAGCGCAGCGCTTTCCCTCCCGCATAGCCGCTTCCGTCAGCGCATTCGCCTTCACGAGCGTGTGTATCCGCGCATTCGCCTTGCGCAGTTCGGCTTCGAGGCGCGAAATCGTATATTCCTGCTGGCGAAGCGTGTTGGCGGCGCTTTCATATGCGGTGTTCGCGCGCCCAAGGTCGGCCTCGAGCGTCGCAACATGGTCCTTGATCGTCTCGACCATGCGGAAGGAAAATTTGCCGGCCTCAAGCTCGGCCAGGGCAACGTCGATATCCGTTCTGGCAGCCATGCTTACTCCTCCAAAGTCGCTTGCAGGACCATCGCGGGCGGATGGTTAAAACTTCGTTTCGATTTGGCGGAACGCTTTCATATCCATAGGCTTGGCCATTCATGACCAAGCGCGCAGGCCAGGATCGCGCGGCGCGACCCGCGCCGAGCATGCCGACGAAATATAACGCAAGCACGAATCGTGCTAAAGCCGCCGCGCCAACGATCTCAAAAATCCGGCCATGTCTTCGTTCAAATCCTGCTCCAGCGCCGGGGCCATTTTCAGCAACATGTGCGCGATAAAGGCCTGATCATTGCGCGTCTCGGCGAGACATTGCTGTAATTCGGGCACGCTGTCCTCGATATGGGCAAGAAACGCCACGCCCTTCTCCAGCGTCTCGCCCCATTTCGCGCGCGTCCAGACGGCGAGTGGATAGATGATCTCCTGCGCGAAATTCGACTGCCTTGCCTTCTCGAAGAAGCGCAGGCCCGCGTTCCAGTTCTCCCTTGCGCGCATGGGCGGCGGCGGAATGTCGCCCGCAAGCATTTTATAGGCCGCCGCGCCGACATGGTCATCGAGACTGATCGGCGAATCATTCGCCGAACGGAATGGCCAGAAGGCGACAGAGCCCGGAAAGTCCGCCCCCAGGCTTTCCGTCAGCGCTTTCTCGACCTTCTCGACCGCCGCCTTGTCGCCTTTCAGCGCTGCGGTCATGCAAAAGGCGAAGACGGCGTCGTTGCCATATTTGGCAGCGACGCCGCCCTTCATCTGCTGCGGCGTCAATTGCGGCGTCACGCCGTCGGCCGGGACTTGGACGTCGCCTGCCCGCAGCGCCGTGATGAAGGTCGTGATTTCGAGCCAGCCAACATAATTGGCGATGAAGGCGTCCGGATCGACAAAGACGATCGCCTCGTTGATACGCTTCTTGCGCCGCTGGAGTTCGGCCATATCGGTCATCGGCGCCTCCTACTCGTCCGCAAGCATGACGCCGGTGACGCAGACGTCGCCCTCGTCGATGACGAGCTTGACGGGGGTCAGATGCGCGCCCTGGCAGGGACCGATGAAGCACTCGCCCGTGTCGATGTCGAATTGCGCCCGATGGCGCCCGCATTCGAGGAAGTTCCCTTCCTCGTCCATGAAGGCGCCGGGGTCCTTGTCGAGCCGCAGCCCCTCATGCGGGCAGCTATTTTCGAAGCCATAGAAATTATTGCCCTTGCGCGTGACGATGATCGGCCAGGGAACGGTCTCGCCGCTTTCCTCCGCCTTCATCAGAACGAAGCCATGCGCCTGCGCGTCATCGATCTCGACTGTCCGACAAATCACAAAAAGCTCGTCCATACGGCTGCCCCTTTCGAACAAAGTCGAGCGCCTCCGGTTGAAAGAGGCGAGTTGGCGGCGAAGGTAGCAATCGACGCGCCAGAGGCGGGCATAAGAGGGGTCGGGTGAAGGCCCATTTTCCTCTCCCTTCATCCTGAGGAGGACTCGAAGAGGCCGTCTCGAAGGACGAAGGGAGAGAAAAATGCGCCTCCGGCGGCTCCTAAGGGTGAGGAAGTCCTTCACTCGATCGCAGCGGAGGCAGACGAGGAGCGGCTTGACCATATGGTTAAATCACTATAATCGAGGCGCCGGGCCGAAAGCCGAAGAAAACGAGGCGATGATCCACGAGCCGCCATTTCCGCAGGCGCAAGGCGCCGAGGACTGTCTCCTCAAGGCTCAGCTCGTCCGCAAGATCGACGCGCTGTTGAAGGAGCGCGGCCTCAAGCAGGTGGAGGCCGCGCGGCTCTTCGGCGTCAAGCAACCCGACGTCTCGAAGATGCTGCATGGCGACTTCAGGCAATTTTCGGTGGAGCGGCTCCTGCGCTTCCTCGTCGCGCTGGGACAGGACGTGGAGATCGTCGTGAAGCCGCATCGCCCCGATGAAGCCGCAACCCTCCGCATCCCTTAGATCGACAAGTTACTGAGAAGGAATCTCGGATGACCGCAGCCGCGCGCATTGAGAATTACGCCCCCCTCGGCGCCGGGGCGCTGGAGGCCAGCATTCAGAGCGCCAAGCAGGCGCTGTTATCCGAGGGCAAGGCGGACGGCCATTGGTGTTTCGAACTCGAAGCGGACACCACCATCCCCGCCGAATATGTGCTGATGCGCCATTACCGCGCGGAGCCGGTCGACGCGGAGCTGGAGCGCAAGATCGCGGTTTATCTCCGCCGCTGCCAGGGGGACCATGGAGGCTGGCCGCTCTTCCAGGACGGCGCCTTCAACATCTCAGCCAGCGTGAAGGCTTACTTTGCGCTCAAGATGATCGGCGACGACGTGAACGCGCCGCATATGGTCCGCGCCCGCGATGCGATCCTCGCCCATGGCGGCGCGGCGACCTCCAACGTCTTCACCCGCTCGCTGCTCGCGCTCTATGGCGAAATCCCCTGGCGCGGCGTGCCGGTGATGCCGGTCGAGATCATGCTGCTGCCGAGATGGTTCCCCTTCCATCTCGACAAGATCTCCTATTGGGGCCGCACCGTCCTCGTGCCGCTGCTGGTGCTGATGACGTACAAGCCGCAGGCGAAAAACCCCAAGGGCGTGCGCATCCAGGAGCTGTTTACGACGCCGCCCGAAGAGGTGAGGGTATGGCCGAAGGGCGAGCACCAGACCTGGCCCTGGGCGCATATCTTCGGCGAGATCGACAAGCTGCTGCGCCTGATTGAGCCTTACATGCCAAAGCGTTCGCGCGAATACAGCGTTCAGCTCGCCGAACGCTGGACGACCGAGCGCCTCAATGGCGTCGACGGGCTCGGCGCCATCTTCCCGGCCATGGTCAACAGCCTGCTGATGTATGACGTGCTCGGCGTCCCCGAGACCGACCGGCGCGTGAAGGACGCCCGCGAATCGATCGAGCGCCTGCTTGTCGTCAACGAGACCGAGGCCTATTGCCAGCCCTGCGTTTCGCCGGTCTGGGACACCTCGCTCGTCGCGCACGCCTTGCTGGAAACCGGCGACGAAGACGCCCGCGAGCGCGCCCGCGCCGCCTGCGACTGGCTCGCGCCGCTTCAGGTTCTCGACGTCAAGGGCGACTGGGCGGCGCAGCGCCCGGATGTGCGCCCCGGCGGCTGGGCGTTCCAATACGCAAACGCTTATTATCCCGACGTGGACGACACGGCCGTCGTCGCGACCGCCATGGACCGTCTCACCAGCGGCGAGGAGAAGAAGCCCTATGCCGATCGCATCGCGCGGGCGAAGGAGTGGATCGTCGGCATGCAGTCAAAGAATGGCGGCTGGGGCGCCTTCGACGCCGACAACGCCTATCACTACCTCAACCACATTCCCTTTGCGGATCACGGCGCCCTGCTCGACCCGCCGACGGTGGACGTTTCGGCGCGCTGCGTCTCCATGCTGGCGCAGCTCGGCGATACGATTGAGTCGAGCGACTGCCTCAGGCGCGGCGTCGATTACATCATCAAGGAGCAGGAGAAGGACGGCTCCTGGTTCGGCCGCTGGGGCGCCAATTACGTCTACGGCGCCTGGTCGGCGCTCTGCGCGCTCAACGCCGCCGGCCTGTCGCATGACCACGAGACGTATCGGCGCGCGGTCAAGTGGCTGGTTTCGATCCAGAACCCCGACGGCGGCTGGGGCGAGGACCTCTCCAGCTACAAGATGGACTACAAGGGCTATGAGCCCGCGCCCTCGACCTCCTCGCAAACTGCCTGGGCGCTGCTCGGCCTGATGGCGGCGGGCGAGGTGGACCATCCCGCCGTGGCGCGCGGCGTCGCCTGGCTGCAATCCACTCAGTCCGAGCACGGCCTCTGGGACGAGCCGCGTTTCACCGCCACGGGTTTCCCGCGCGTCTTCTACCTCCGCTACCACGGCTACCGCCGCTTTTTCCCGCTCTGGGCGCTCGCTCGCTACCGCAACCTGATTCGGGCCAACAGCAAGGTCGTGACAGTGGGGTTGTAAGACACCCTCCTCTTCCCGCCAAGCGGGAGAGGGGGTGATCCCCCGAGCCCACACAACCACCCGCCTCCCTGTTCACCGTTGACTTCGCCCTCCGAAACTCGGAGGTAAGGGGAGACACGAACAGGGAGGCGCTATGACGCTCGTTCAAAGCCGCCGCAGAGAGGCGGCGAGGGTCTTCGCCTCCGGTCCGGTTCTCGTGGTCACGGGTATGAGGCGCGAAGCCGCCTGCGTCATGGGCGAAGGCGTGGTCCCCATCTGCAGCGGCGCCAGCGTCGCCCAATTGCGCCATCAACTCGACGGCCTCCAGGAGCGCCGCTTCTCGGCCGTCATCAGCTTCGGCCTCGCCGGCGCGCTGGATTATGCGCTGCGGCCCGGCGACATTATCGTGGCCGACACGGTTGTTGCGGGCGACGCCCGCCACGAGACCCATGGCCGCCTGTCCGGCGCCATCGCCGAGGGAGTCGCCGCCAAGGGCTGCAAGGCGACCCCCGGCGCCATTGTGGGCGTGGATGAGCCGGCGATGGACCCTGCGGCCAAGACGTTTCTTCGCGAGGCGGCGCGCGCGCACGCCGTCGACATGGAGTCGCATCTGGCCGCCGACTTCGCCCGTAAGCGGCAAATCCCCTTCGCCGCGCTGCGCGCCATCAGCGATCCGGCCGCCCGCGCGCTACCGCCGCTCGCCGCCAAGGCGCTGACGCCCCAGGGCGACGTGGACGGAAAAATTGTGGCGCGCGAACTGATTCGCGCGCCACATCAAATCGGCGGATTGATCCTCGCAGGTCTCGACTCCCGCGCGGCCTTTCAGTCCCTAGGCCGCTGTGGACCGCTGCTCGGCCCGCTGCTTCGCCTCGTGCTCGCGGATCTCTGACAGCTTCGCGATGTTTTCGTCATAGACATATTCGGCCGGCCGCTGGTTCTCAAGCGAGATGTCCGGCGCCATCGGGCCGTCCGTGCGCACGCCGAACAGCGCGACCCAGGCCGCCTTCCACGGGCGCCTCACCGAGTCGGCGACCGCAGTCGGCTCGAAGCCGCAATGAACCATGCAGTCGGCGCATTTCTCGTAATTGCCGACCCCGTAAGCGTCCCAATTCGTCTCTTCCATCAACTGCTTGAACGTCGGCACATAGCCTTCGCCCAAAAGATAGCAGGGGCGCTGCCAGCCGAAGACGGTGCGCAGCGGATTGCCCCAGGGCGTGCAGCGATAGGTTTCGTTGCCCGCGAGGAAATTCATGAACAGGCCCGACTGCTGGAACGCCCAGGCTTTCCCGCCACGGCCGCGGCTCAGAATGGCGCGGAACAGGTCCTTGGTCTTCTGGCGATTAAGGAAGTGGGTCTGATCCGGCGCGCGCTCATAGGCGTAGCCGGGCGAGACCGTCATGCCGTCGACGCCGAGCGCCGTCGTGTCGTCCAGGAATTTCGCAATCCGGGCCGGATCGGCGTCGGAGAAGAAGGTGCTGTTCGTGGTGACGCGGAAGCCCTTGGACTTGGCGAGCTTGATCGCCTCCACCGCGCGCTCGTAGACGCCCTCCTGGCTCACGGCGCGGTCATGCGCCTCCTGGTCGCCGTCGAGATGAATCGACCAGGTGAAATAGGGGTTGGGCTTGTACTGGTCGATCTTCTTGGCGAGCAGCAGCGCGTTGGTGCAGACGATCGCAAATTTGCCGCGTTTCGCAATGCCCTCGACGATCTGCGGGAGGTCCTTGTGCAGCAAGGGCTCGCCGCCGGCGATGACGACGACCGGCGCGCCGCATTCGTCGACCGAGGCGAGGCACTCCTCGACGGAAAGGCGCTTATTGAGAATATGGTCGGGATAGTCGATCTTTCCGCAGCCGGCGCAGGCGAGATTACAGCGGAAGAGCGGCTCCAGCATCAAAACGAGCGGATAGCGTTTGCGACCCGTGAGATGCTGCTTGACGAGATAAGTTCCGATCTTCGCCACATAACGAAAAGGTATGGACACGGCGTGTTCCTGCTATGGTGCGCGACCTTCAAGGGGCCGCGAGACAGAGGCGCCGGCGCGCCTCCTGCCGCGAGCGTCGCGCCGAAAATGCCGTCTAACACGAAACGGCGCGAGAGGAAAACCCAGCCAGCCGGGGCCTCGAGAGAGCCTTTGGCCTGCGGGCCCCGGCCTCCCGCAAGCGGCTTGCGAGTGGGCGAAAATAGGTCTCATTTCGCTGGCATCAAGCGTCGAGCTAACGGCGGCGCCAGACCAGAGGAGCGATTCTAGATGACTGTCGCGACGCAGCCCGCGCGCCCCTCGGAACATCCGACGCCCCATCGCCTTGCCTCCGTGCGGGCGCTTTTCGCGCCGCTGAAGCGCTTCTGGGCCGGGGAGATCGACCTTGGCCGCATCGGCATGGCCGTGACCCTGCCGGTCCTCGCCTGGGTCTTCTACACGACCTCCTCCGGCATGATCGACATCATGCAGAAGGAACAGGGCGACCTCGTCGGCATTGCCGGCACGTTCGTCGCGACGACCGCCGTGCTTGTCATGCTCGCCTCGACCTCCTGGTCTCTCGGCGCCGATCTCGCGGCGCTCATCTCCCGCCGCCGCATGGCGCGCGAGCGCATGGTCATGAAGACGCTCGTCACGGCCGTCGTCTTCCTCTTCGTTTTCTCAATCTCGGTCTTTTTCTCTTTCACCTATTATTACAACAACATCTTCAAACTCAGCTCGCGCCGGATCGTCGCCGAGCTGCAGCCCATGGAGCTGGCCGCCGACGTCGTCCTGCCGGAGACGAAGCGGATCGGCGCGGCCTATGACGCGGCCTCTGCGCGGATCGTCGCCAACCCGGCCTTCAAGGCCTATCTCGATTCGCTCGACGGCCTGATCGACACGGCCCGCGCGGCGGGCCCGGCCCTGCGCGAGGCGATTCGCAAGACCCAGGAGGCCCAGCAAGCGGTCCTCGCCAAGGCCGCGCAACAGGCGGCGAGCGAACTCGAAAGCGCCCGCGCGGCGGGGCGCCAATATGACGAAGCGCAGGCCGAGATCGGCGCGCTCGACAAAAACGTCGCGGATTTCGACGCGATCATCAAAGCAAAGCAGGGCGAGATCGCCGCCCTTGCCGCGACGGCGCGGCAAGAGGAGCAGCTCGCTGTCGACGCCGAACACGGACTCGACAACAAGGGCGCCGTCTGCGGGCCCAATTGCCGCGGTCATCGCGCCAAGGCGGAGGAGGCGAGCCGCCGCGCGGCCATGATCCGCCAGACGCTCGCCGGCCCGACGAGCGAGCGCGCCGCCGCGCTCAGGAAGCGCGACGCTCTCACGGCGCAGTCCGCGGCGCTGAAACAAAAGGCCGAGCTGGCGGCGACGGCGGCCGGGAAGCCGACGGCGAAGGCGGAAGCGGCCGTCGATCTCGACGCGGCGCTACGCGACCTCACCGCATTGCGCGACCAGCTCCGCGTTGAGCCCAGCTGGGCGAGAGTCCGCGAGGCCAAGCCGCTTTGCGAGCCCATTCTGACCGCTGCGCGCCAGTCCAGCGCCCTGCCCGCCCCCATCGCCCGCGATTTCGTCTGCGAGCCGCAGGGCGAGGCGCGCGACCTGCTCTCCGCGCGCGACGAGGTGCTCACGGCCCGCGCGGCCTTCGACAGGAAATGCGGCCTCGAGACAGAGCTGCGCGACGAACTCGGCGCGATCGTCGCCAAGATCCGCAACGCGCCGGCTTCGGACAAGGCCGCCGCAGCCAATGGCTTCAACGAGGCGAAGAGCCTCGTCGACGCCTGCGTCGTCGCGGGCAAGGCCGTCGGCCTCACCGAGGACGACGTGCGTGAATTGTTGAAGAAGAGCGACGCCTATCTGCGCGCGCACTCCACCGAGCGCAACAAATTCGAGCTGGCGCGGGAAGCCTTCTGGAGCTTCACGCCCGACTCGACCATGGCGCTCTGCGTAGCGATGGCGCAGGACGCGTTCCTCTTCATCATGAAATTCCTGTCGGAGATCTTCAAACGCGGCTTCGAGGCGCGCGAGCGCCGTCAGTTCATGACGCCCATGGATCTCACCGACGACGAGGACGAGCCGGTTGAAATCCGCGCCATGAAAGCGATGCTGCGCGTCGCCAAGCCTGTGCATGGCGACATGAGCGAGGTCGACCCGCAAGACCCCGCTTTGCTGCTTCTGGCGCAGAATGTGCGCGACAATCTCGTCGCCATTCTCAACCGCCTCGTGCGCGACGAGATCGCCCATGTCGACCGCAAGGGCGCCTATGTGATCGACAACGTCACCATCTCGCAGGTGGAGTCGCGCCTCTTCTCGGCGATGAAGCCCCGCGCCTTACGCGCCGCGCGCTATGCGCTGGAAGGCGCGGCGGCGGGCGGCGGTCCCCGCGCCTATTACGGCGACACGGTGCTTGCGAGCGCGCGGCGTCGGCGTCCCACGGCGTTGGAGCGCTACCTCTCGCAGGAAGCGACGCCGGCCGAAGGATCGGGATAGGCGAAGGCGCGCCAACCCGCAGACGATCAGGCGGACCGCCGCTCGATCCGCCAGATGAAGCCCGGCAATTCGCTCTCGGGAAGCGGCCGCGACAGGAGAAAGCCCTGTCCCTTGTGGCATCCGAGCGCCTTGAGCGCTTCGAGCTGCTGCGGGGTTTCGATGCCCTCGGCCACGCATTGCATGCCGAGGCCGTCGCACATGCGGATGATCGCGCCGACGATGCTCGCGGCGCGCGGCTCGGCGACGATCCGGTCGACGAAGCTCTTGTCGATCTTGACCTTGTCGATCGCCAGATCGCAGAGCTGCCCGAACGACGAATAGCCGGCGCCAAAATCGTCGAGCGAAATGCGAATGCCCGCCGCGGCGAGACTCCCGACCGTGCGCGTCGCCGTCTGCAGATCGGCCAGAACCGCCGTTTCCGTGAGCTCGATCTCCAGACGGGACGGCGGCAGGCCGCATTCCGCGATGGCGGACAGAATGGCGAGCGCCGTTCCCGGCTGATCCATCTGGGCGGCGGACAGATTGAAGGACAGCGTCATGCCGCTCGGCCAATTCCGCGCGGCGTGCGCGGCCTGGCGCAGGAGCGACATGGACAATGGCGCGATCAGCCCGCTCTTTTCCGCCGCCGGAATGAAGACGCTCGGCGGCACCGCTCCCAGTTCCGGATGACGCCAGCGGGCCAGCGCCTCGAAGCCCGCGAGTTCGCCCGTCGCAAGATCGATGATCGGCTGATAACAGACGGCGAAGGCTTCGCGCTCGATCGCGGCGCGCAGATCCTGCGCGACGATCATCCGCTGCAGGGCGCTGCGCTCCAGCGCCTCGGAAAAAACGACGACGCCCCCGCGCGCCTTCGCCTTGGCCTCGTAGAGCGCCATGTCGGCGCGCTCCAGCAGCCGGCGCGCGTCCTCATTCTGGCGGCGGAGCGCGACGCCGCAGGAACAGGACATTTGCGCGGTAATGCTCCCGTAATTGAAGGTGTCCGCGACCGCCGCGACGAGTCTGTGGGCGGCGTCGACGACATCCGCCTCCGCTTCGAAGGATTCGACGAGGAGCGCAAATTCGTCGCCGCCCATGCGCGCGAGCAGCCCAGCCCCGCCGACGCTGGCCGCGAGCCGGTTCGCGGCCTCCGCCAGGAAGAGATCGCCGACCAGATGGCCATGCAGGTCGTTCACGGGCTTGAAGCCGTCGAGATCGATCATCGCCACGGCGAAGGGCCTGTCGGACTCGGACCATTCGCTCAGCCGACGATCGAAAAGGCGACGGTTCGGGAGCCCCGTCAGCGCGTCCGTCGAGGCCATGTCCACCGCCTCCCGCCGCAGCGACGCGTTTTCGACGCTGGATTGGACCAGCGCGGCGAAAGCCTCGTAGGTCCGCGCGAGCAAATGCAGTATCGCAACGGCGAGCGCCAGAAGCGCGAGCAACGACAACTCGAGAACCGGCTCGCCCGAAACCAGGAAAACCGACGCGGCGGCGAGCGTCGAGGTCAGCAGCACCAACCGCGCCGCGCGCGGCAGGACCGCGAGATGGAACGAGGTGCCCACGGCGGCGCTCCAGACGAGCATCATCGCCATGGCTTGCTGCGTCGCGCTCGGCGCGCGCGCGACGACGACCGCAATCGCGCAGAGCCAGACGCACATGAGGGCGCCGACCTGCAAGGTGCGGTCGAGCTCCCGGCGCTTCTCCTCGACCGAAAGCCGGTTCCGCCGTTTGCGCAGATTGAGCCAGTGGCGCGCTCTCGCGCCCGCGCCGCAGAGTATAACGCCGCCCCAAATCGCGAAGAAGCCGGGGGAGGCAAGATCCCAGAGGAAATAGATCAGGAAGCCGGCGAAAAGCGCTACTGTGAGATAGAGGCCCGGAATGTTTCGGGCAATTGTTTTGAACTGCGCGGCGACGACGGCGTCGTTGCATTCACGCGTGGCGATCGGCTTCATCTTGACGGCTCGGACCCAATCCAGGCGGGACAATAGGACCGAATGGTGAATCAATTATTCGATCAGGCGCGCGCAGAAATGTGCGCCCGCTAAACAGTATCGACGGAGAAAAACTCGTAATAAACAAGTATAACGCTCAAGCCGCAGCTTGGGCCCGTCCCCATGACGGAACGTAGCGCAGGCAGAGCCCCGGCAGTGGATGCGCCAGGCCGGAGACGACGCTGATGTCGCGCCAGCGAGGGTAGGCCCGCGGAAGCGTCTGCAACGTCAGCCCGACGGCGGCGAGAAACTCCGCTTCGCTCGCGAAGTCATGCGCGCCGAAATCGCGCACGGCGTCCTCCCCGGTCGCGGCCCCGTCCAGCAGCAGTTCGAGCATGGGGATCGCCCAATCCGACCGCTCGACCGCGCGCCGCACGCCGTGGGGATCGAGCCGCGAGACGCGCCAGCTCAGCGGCGGGTCGTTGAGGCGCGCGGCTTCCGGCTCCAAGGCGAGGTCGGGCAAAGCCCGCAATTCCTGCGCGGCGATGGAGAGGCTGGCCGCTGGATGCCGCTGGAAAACGTCCATCGCGCCCACCCAGATCGCCGCCTGCTGATGAAGCCGTCCGAAACCGCGCTCGCCATCCTCGGGCCGGAAGCGCGCGCGCATGAGGACGATCGAATCGCCCACGCTGCGCACGACAAGGCAACCCGTCGTTCGCGCGTCGATGTCGAGGGCGTCCGGCTCGAAGCGGCGCAGGCCCATGAGCCGCAACGGAGAAAGATAAGGGTCCCATTCCTGCCCGAGGCCCTGCGAGCGTCGGGTGACGGCGTAACAGGCGGAGGCCGGGATGCGACGCTCCTCGCCCTCGCCGAGCTTGCCGTAATGCAGGCGGTGGAAAGAGATGATGCACGACTCTTCGCCGGCCGGCGCGCTCATCGCCATAAGCGGGACCCTCACAAACAATACGCGTTTAACTAGAAATAAGAGGGTTCCATTAAGCAAGAATTGACGCTGGCGGAATTTCTTCAACTCTGGCGTCGAGTTGCGCGTGGGAAAAGGTGAAGGCGCTGTCGAGCCCGAGCGCCGCGTAGAGGATGGGCTCGGCGGTGAGGAAGGGCCGCCAATATTCGCAATAGGCGCGCGAGCCTTCGAGCCCGCCGCGCCGGAAGCGCCGCTCCCCCGGCTGATGCGGGTCCATATTCGGGTTCTGGAAGCGCTTCACGAAACCGTAAGCCGAGCAAACCGTGTAGCGCACCGAGACGCCGGGCTCCAACGCGCGAAGGCGGTCGAGCCACTGCGCGGCGCACAGCGACTTGCGCAATACGTGCAGCGCCACCGCCGGATCGCAGGCATAGGTGAAGGCGCTGGGGCCGAGCCGCGTGAAGAGCCGCTCATATTGCGAGAAGACGACGACGACGCGCTTGAGTTTCTTCTCCCGCGCCAAAGCCAGCCGATCGATCAGGCGCGAAAGCGTGCCGGTCCACGCCGAATCGTCGAGCCGCACGAGCGGCAGCACCACGACGAGCGCTTCCGATTCAAGCATCTGGCCTGCAAGCTTGGCCTTGACGTCGTTGAGGATCGCCACCTCCGCGCCGTCCGGCGGCACGGCGATCTCGCCCGCCGAATCGATGATCTCAAGGAGCCAAGGCCCCCGCGTGACCACCTCCGGCGGCGCCTCGCCATTCACGGAGAGGCGGAAATAATATTCGTAGGTGTTCAGCGTGTCCGTCGCGACCCCGCCGCCCGCAAAATCCTGCTTCAGGCGCTCGTAGTCGCCCTGCTCGATCGTGAGCAGATCGGCGCGGCGCTGATCGGGCTCGGCGTTGAACTCAGCCTGCGTGACGGGCTGAAGCGCGGGACGCAGGCGCGGCGAATAGCCGAAAGCGCTCTGCGCCACGCAATCGGCGAGCGAGGCGAGCAGCGAGGATTTCCCCCCCTTCTTCGGCCCGATGAGACAAATCGCGACTTTCTCGGTCATTCCCGTTTCCCTGCGACGGGCGCGACCATACAGGCGGCAAGCGGCGCGGGAAAGGCGGACGGCAGTCGACCGGCCGCGCGCCCCGTGCTAATCGCGCCGCATGCTCGAAGGCCTTCCCCCCAACGGCGCAAGCCATGTGCTGCGCCTCGCCACCGACGAGCGGCGCGCCCGCGCCGTCGCCGACATCATCGTCGAGACGTTCGACCCCACGGAGACCGCCGCCGGCGCCTTTGAAGTCGACGACGGCTTGGTCTGGGCGGTCGAGGTCTATTTTGCGGAAGCCCCCGACGAGGAGGCGGTCCGCGGCCTCATCGAGGCGGTCAGCGACGCCGAAACCGCCGCCCGCGCCGAATTCGCCGAGATCGCCAAGGAAGACTGGGTGCAGAAATCGCTCGCGGGGCTCGAGCCGGTGCGCGCGGGTCGCGTCGTCGTCCACGGCTCGCACGATCGCAATCGCCTGAGGTCGAACGATATCGGCGTCGAGATCGAGGCCGCGCTCGCCTTCGGCACCGGCCATCACGGCACGACGCTGGGTTGTCTCAAGGCGCTGGACCGCGTCCTGAAGCGCCGGCGCCCACGTCGCGTCCTTGACGTGGGCACGGGCACGGGCGTGCTCGCCATCGCGGCGGCGAAGCTGCTGCGCCAGCCGGTCGCCTGCGGCGACATCGACCCCGTCGCGGTGGAAACCGCCCGCGCCAACGCCGTCCAAAACGGCGCCGGGCCTTATGTCCGCCCCGTGGTCGCCACGGGCCTGCGCCACGCGGCCATGGCCGGGAAATACGATCTCATCCTGGCGAATATCCTGGCGAAGCCGCTCCGTCTCCTCGCCCCGAGCATCGCCGCCGCCGCCGCGCCGGGCGCCGAGTTGGTGCTCTCCGGCCTGCTGGCGAAGGACGTCGCCGGCGTGCTCTCCGCCTATGCCGCGCAGGGCTTCGCGCTCGCGGAGCGCGGAGACATAGACGGCTGGGCGACGCTGGCGCTGCGCCGGGGCGGCGCCCGTTGACGCTTCGTCGCCTCGATGCGTCGGACGCGGAAGCGTTCCAGCGCCTCAGGATCGAAGCCTTTCGTCTGGAGCCGCAGGCGTTCCGCTATGCGCCCGAGGACGAGGCCGCGATCGGCGCGGCGGAAGCCGCCGCCCGGCTGGAGCGGGATTTCGTGCTTGGCGTCTTCGCGGGGCGAGAACTCTCAGGCGCGGCCGGACTGACCTTCTTCACGGGCGCGAAGCTGCGGCACAAGGCGCTGCTGTGGGGCATGTATCTGCGTGCGGCCGATCGCGGCTCCGGCGCCGCCGACAGGCTGATGGCGGCGCTGCTGGCGCATGCAAGCGGCCGGGCCGAGCTCGTCACGCTGACCGTCATCGACCAGAACGCCCGCGCGAAGCGATTCTACGAACGCTGGGGGTTCGAAACCTATGGCGTCGAAAGAGGCTCGGTGAAGCTCGAAGACGGCGCCTATCTCGACGAAGCCCTGATGGCGCGCCGGCTGGCCTAACCGGCGCCCGCAGGAGGGCATTGCCCCTCGCCTGCGCCCGGACTAGCTTTGCTTCATGTTCGAAGCAAAATTCCAATCCTTCGCCGACGCCTCGTCGTCCAACGACAGCGCCGCGCGTGTCGCCGCGCTGCGCGACGAACTCGCGCGGCGGAATCTCGACGGCTTCCTCGTGCCGCGCGCGGACGCCCATCAGAACGAATATGTGCCGAAAAGCGCGGAGCGCCTCGCCTGGCTCACAGGCTTTACGGGCTCCGCCGGCTTCGCCATCGCGCTCGCGGAGGAAGCCGCGATTTTCGTGGACGGCCGCTATGTGATTCAGGTGCGCCAGGAGATAGACGGCGGGATCTTCAAGCCCGTCGACGTCGCCGAGACCGCCCCGCCCGCCTGGCTCGCCGAACATGCCCGTGAGGGCGCCCGCATCGGTTACGACCCCTGGGTGCATACGAGCGGGCAGATCGAGCGCTTCGCCAAGGCCTGCGAGGGCCGCAAGATCGAGCTTGTCGCGCTTGAAACGAACCCCATCGACGCGCTTTGGGTCGATCGCCCGCCGGCGCCCGCCGGACAGGTCGTCATTCATCCTGCGAAATATGCGGGCGAGACGGCCGCCGTGAAGATCAGGAAGCTGCGCGACGCGCTGAAAGGCGCCGACGCCGCGCTGATGTCCGACCCGCACGCCATCTGCTGGGCTTTCAATATTCGCGGCGCGGACGTGGCGCATACGCCGATTGCGCTCGCCTTCGCGTGGCTGCCCAGGGAAGGCGCGCCCGCGCTCTATATCGACGACGCCAAGCTGGATACGAAGACGCGCGGGAGCCTGGAGAAGTTCCTGACCTTACGCGCGCCTTCAGCGCTGATCGACGATCTGACAGGCGCCGGCAAACGCGGCGAGACGGTGATGTTCGACGCCGCGACGGCCCCCGCGAAGCTCGTCGAGACCCTGCGCGCGGCGGGCGGCAAGCCGCGCGTGACGGAAGACCCCGCGGCGCTCCCCAAGGCCATCAAGAACCGGGCCGAACTCCAAGGCGCGCGCGAAGCGCATATCCGCGACGGGCAAGCGCTGACGCGTTTCCTCGCCTGGTTCTCGGAAGCCGCGCCGAAAGGCGCGCTGACGGAAATTTCGGCGGCCGAGGCGCTGGAAACCTTCCGCCGCGAGAATGGCGATCTGCGCGACATTTCCTTCCCGACCATCTCCGCCTTCGGCGAACATGCGGCGATCCCGCATTATCGCGTGACCGAAAAGAGCAATCTCAAGATCGGCAAGGGTGTTTATCTCGTCGACAGCGGCGCGCAATATCTCGACGGCACGACGGACGTGACGCGGACGGTCGTCGTCGGTCGCGCATCGAAGCAGTTGAAGGATCATTTCACGCGCGTGCTGAAAGGCCATATCGCCGTTGCGCGCGCGGTGTTTCCCAAGGGCGTCTCCGGCGCGCAGCTCGACGCCTTCGCGCGGCGCTATTTGTGGGAGGCCGGTCTCGACTTCGACCATGGCGTCGGCCACGGCGTCGGCTCCTATCTCTCTGTGCATGAAGGCCCGCAGCGCATTTCGAAGCTCGGGACGACGCCGCTCGTTCCGGGCATGATTCTCTCGAACGAGCCGGGTTATTATCGCGCGGGCGAATATGGCGTTCGTCTCGAAAATCTCGTCATCGTCGAAAAGCGCGAGATCCCCGGCGCCGAACGCGAGATGTACGGCTTCGAGACAATCACGCTGGCGCCCTTCGATTTGAACTGCGTCGAACCGAGGCTGATGAGCGCGGAAGAGACCTTCTGGCTGAACCGCTATCACGCGCATCTGCGCAAGACGCTTTCGCCGCTCGTCGACACGAAGACCCGCAAGTGGCTGAGGGACGCGACGCGGGCGATCTGAGCGCAGGAAGCCGTCACTGCGGGCGGAGCGAAGCAATCCGAAGCGAAACGAGGGATTTCCGGCTTGCTCCGTCGCTTCGCTCCCCGGACCATTGCCCGACGGGAAGAGCTTTCGAGGAAACATGCGCAAATTCATCCTCGCTGTCGTTATCGCAACGTCCGCGCTCTCATGCTTCTCTATAACGAGCGCCGGGGCCGCACAAAGACACGTCGCCCCACAAGACACGCCCATCGCCCTTTTCAAGGCGATCTACGGCGAATATCCCGACGGCGAAGCGGCGGACGCCTGGCACAAGGCTGACAAGGAATGGCTCGGCAAGGGCGACGTCTCCAATCTGCCGACATGGGAGACGCTGCCTCTTTCCCGCGACGCCGCCGCGCTGAACCAGCGCGTGCAAAAGGCGATCGGCAACAGCGGCGAGGTCTGCATCGATTTCGATCAGATCAGCGACAGCCAGGACCCGAATATCGCCGCTTACAGGATTGTCGCGCTCCCCTCGCAAACGGCCGGGCGGGCGGAGTATGAAATTTATCTGAAGGGAACATGGCGCAAGGATATTGCGAAGGTCGCCTATGTCCTCGTCGAGGAGCGGGGCAAGTGGCGCGTCGACGACATCGTCACCTCCTCCACGGACGACAAGCGCCGCACGGTCAAGAGCGCCGCCAGGGAGATGCTCAGGAATTGCCTCAAAAATTGAGCGGACGGCCGTCACCGGAGCATCATCCGCCCGTCATGCAAGCTCAATCCAACCGTCACCAAACCGCAGTCGCAGCGTCGCGAAAACGCAGCCAAACGCGCCTAGCCTTGCGTCATGGCGTTTACGACGGACCTCGCGGAAAAGCTGACGCGCGACGCGTCATCCGAGCCGCATAACGGCCTCAAGGCCCTTTGGCTGCAACGCTTCCTTGCGGCCGATCTCGCGGCGGTTCATTTCTTGTCGCGCTGGGCGCAGCCGACCGCTATTCGCTACCTGGCCATCGGCGTCAGCAAGCTGGGCAATGGCTGGGTCTATCTCATTCTGGCGCCGCTCGTTTTCTGGGGCCTGGGCTGGCGCGGCTGGCATGTCGTCCTGCTCGCGGGCCTCAACGCGGCGCTGCTGCATACGCTCTATCCGATCATCAAGCGCCGCTTCCGCCGCAAGCGCCCCTGCCATGCGGACGCCCGCCTGCCCTCGCTCCTGAAGACGCTCGATGAGCACAGCTTCCCGAGCGGCCACGCCATGACCATCACCGGCGTGCTCGCGCCCATCGTGCTGGCCTGGCCGGCCATGACCGTTTCGGCAGTCATCATCGTGCTGTCGATGGCGTGGTCCCGCATCGCGACGGCGCATCACTATCCGACCGACGTCATAGCGGGCGTCGCTCTCGCCGTCGCGCTGGCCTTCCCCCTGTCGAGCTACGCGCTTTCATTCTTTTAGAGCGCGGCTCGCAAAAAGCGGCAATCGATCTTCGCATGAGGCGCGCTCCAAAGCTTTGGAAGCAATCGCGTCGGCTGCGTTTACGCGATTTCGTCCGAACGATCCGAAGCGAGCGGGAAGGCTGCCGGCGAGCGTCACGCCGCGCGCGGCAGCGCCATGGGCGCTTCGAGCGGCGCGGCGCTCACGCGGCCCTCGGCTCCTTCGAGCGCGCCCGGGGCGAGTTCCAGACCCAGAAAGCGCGCGCGCTCCACCGGCCCCGGCAGGGCGAGCTTCGCCGTGAAGCGCTGCTCGAAACCGAAGCGGCGGTAATAAGGCTCGTCGCCGACGAGCAGCACGGCGCGATGGCCGAGCGCGCGAGCGCGGATGAGAGAGGCCCGAATCATCTCCGCCCCGAGACCAAGCGAGCGCGCATGTTCCGCGACCGCGACCGGACCGAGGAGCAGCGCGGGGCGACGTCCGCCGGCGAAGATCGGCCACAGGCGAATCGTCGCGATGAACTCGCCCCCGTCGTCCCTGGCGGCGAGGGCGAGGCCCGGCGCCGGCTGTCGGCCTTCGCGCAGGCGCTCGCAGGTCTTGAGAAAGCGCGCCGGGCCGAAGGCGGCGTCGAGCAGCGCCTCGCGCGCCGGAACGTCGGCTTGCGTCTCGTCGGCAATCGCAAAGGGAGCGCGCGACAGCGGCGCGGCGGCGACGGGCGCAAGGAGGTGGGGGTGAAGATCAAAGGTCATCTGTGCCTCCTTCGAGAGGACAAGCGACCCTCGCGCCTGGCGCGCCGCGCATTCCGCAAAAGTCGCAGATTTTTGCGAGGAGAATGCGCGCATTCGCGCCCGCCGTACGGGACTGGTTACGCTGATGTGCATTTCTTTCCCTCTCCCGCTTGCGGGAGAGGGCGCCCCTGCGCGAGCGGGGGTCCGGGGTGAGGGCCGGCCCTCACCCGTCATGCTTCGCATGGCCTCTTCTCCCGTAAGCGGGAGAAGGGGAACGCGCCGTTCAGATGATGAACGTCTCGAGCGGCGGGAAGCCGTTGAATCCGACCGCCGAATAGGTGGTCGTATAGGCCCCCGTTCCCTCGATCAGCACTTTCGCGCCGATCTCGAGCGAGACCGGCAGGTCGTAAGGCTTCTTCTCGTAGAGCACGTCCACCGAATCGCAGCTCGGACCGGCGACGACGCAGGGCGAAACCGCCGCGCCGTCCGCTTCCGTACGGATCGGATAGCGGATCATCTCGTCGATCGTCTCGGCGAGGCCGTTGAACTTGCCGATGTCGAGATAGACCCAGCGCAGTTCGCCTTCCGCTTTCGACTTCTTCGAGATCAGCACGACCTCCGCCTCGATGACGCCCGCATTGCCGACCATGCCGCGGCCCGGCTCGATGATCGTCTCGGGGATGCGGTTGCCGAAATGCTTCGACAGCGCGCGAAAGATCGCCTCGCCATAACGCTTCACCGCCGGCACATTCTTCAGATATTTCGTCGGGAAGCCGCCGCCGAGATTGACCATCTGAAGCTGGATGCCGCGCTCCGCGAGCTCGCGGAAGATGTCCGACGCCGACTTCAGCGCGCCGTCCCACTTGCGCGGGTCGGTCTGCTGGGAGCCGACATGGAAGGACACGCCGTAAGCCTGGAGGCCGAGACGGTGCGCATGCTCCAGAACGGCCGTCGCCATCTCCGGCGCGCAGCCGAATTTGCGCGAGAGCGGCCATTCGGCGCCCGAGCCGTCGCAGAGAATGCGGCAGAACACCTTCGAGCCCGGCGCGGCGCGCGCGATCTTCTCGACCTCCTCGACGCAGTCGACCGCGAAAAGGCGGATGCCGAGCTGAAAGGCTCGGGCGATGTCGCGCTCCTTCTTGATCGTGTTGCCAAAGGAGATGCGGTCGGGCGTCGCGCCCGCGGCGAGCGTCTGCTCGATCTCCGGCACGGAGGCCGTGTCGAAGCAGGAGCCCAGAGACGCGAGCAGCGAGAGCACTTCCGGCGCCGGATTGGCCTTCACGGCGTAGAAGACGCGCGTGTCGGGCAGCGCCTTGGCGAAGCCGAGATAGTTCTCGCGCACGACGTCGAGATCGACGACGAGGCAGGGACCCGTGTCGCGCCCCGAGCGGCGGCGCTCGGCGAGGAATTCGTGGATACGGTCGGTCATTGCGGCATCCCCTTCGAAGGGCGCGGGTCGAGCCGCGCCAGGAACCTGTTTGCTTCGGCGGATGCACGACGCCGCTCCCTCGCGCGCGGTGGAAGACGCGACGACGGTTGAATGCGCCAGCAATCCAGGATCGTTCGCGCTTGCGCGCTGGCGATCCGGTGATGCGCCGTTAGCTGGCCAGACGACGAAAAACACGCGCAAGCGCATGTCTCTTCGGTTCCGAACAGCCATCGATTGGAAGGGGAGACCCCGTCCGCACGCCCGGCAAGAAAGACAAGCCTCTTCGGTGCGTCGGCCTTTGGAGGAGCCGACAGAGACCAAAAAAGCCCGGTCCGTCGTTGCTTTAAGTCGCGATTCTCCGTTGAGGGCGGAGTTCGCCGGTTCGCCTCCGGCTGCCGGTTTTTACTCCGGCGGTTAACCGGCCTCTTGTCCGGATCCCCGCCGACCGACACACGACCACAGGCACGTGCGATTTGGGCAAATCTGTAGATACGCCGATTTCGACTGATGACAAGTATTTTTTGAGCGTCTTCGCTATTTTTTGCCGTTCCGGGCAAAGAAGTCACGCTCCCGATCGCAGCGCAGCAAGGGTCAGGGTTGCGCGATGGTGACGATCCCGTTAATCAACCGGCTTCGCGCCTAGCTCTTAAGAGGGCGGAAAACGGCGCTTCTTCCGGTATCTTCAGCATGAGCGAACTTAATCGGCGCCAGATGATCGGCGCCCTCGCCGCGACAGGCGCCCAGCTTGCTTTCCCCGCCCGCGCCCAAAGCCCGGCCCCGAAATTCGGCTTCGACGACGTTCTCGCGCGCGCCCGCGCCCTTCTGGCGGCCCCATTCGAAGACGCGATTCCGCGCCTTCCCGATCCGTTCGACGCGCTCGACTTCGATACATGGCGCGACGTCGTCTTCAAGCCCGATCACGCGATTTTCCGCGATATCGGCGGCACGTTCCAGATCCAGGCCTTCCACCTTGGGTTTCTGTATCGCCGCGCGGTGATCGTGAACACGATCCGCGACGGCATCGCCGCGCCGATCCCCTACTCGACCTCGCTGTTCAGCTACGGGAAGCTCAAGGTCGACAAGCCGCCGTCCATCAATACCGGCTTCGCCGGTTTCCGCCTGAATTTCCCGGTCAACGAGCCGCATATCCACGACGAGGCGGTCTCCTTCGTCGGCGCAAGCTACTTCCGGTTCCTGGGCCGCGGTCAGCAATATGGGCTGTCCGCCCGCGGCCTCTGCGTCGAGGCCGGCACGAACAAGGAGACCTTTCCCTTCTTCCGCGAGTTCTGGGTGGAGACCCCCACGGCCGGCAGCAACCGCATCGCGATCTACGCGCTGCTGGACGGCGAGGCGGCGACCGGCGCCTATCGCTTCGATCTTACGGTCGGCCAGGAAAGCACGATGGATGTGCAGGCGACGATCTTCCCGCGCCGCGACGGCGTAAAGTTCGGCATCGCGCCGCTCACCTCCATGTATCTCACGGGCGAGAACGACCGCCGCGTACGCGACGGCTACCGCAGCGAGCTGCACGATTCCGACGGGCTGATCATTCACAACGGCGCGGACGAATGGCTGTGGCGGCCGCTCGGCAATCCGGTGCGCGAGCGAATGACCGCGTTCTTCGACAGAAATCCGCGCGGCTTTGGCCTGTTGCAGCGCGATCGCACCTTCGAATCCTATCAGGATCTCGACCTCGCCTATCAGAACCGGCCGAGTTATTTCGTCGAACCGGCGGGCCAGTGGGGCGAAGGCCATGTCGAACTCATCGAGCTCCCGACCCCCGATGAGACCAACGACAACATCGTCGCGAGCTGGACGCCGGCGACGCCCCCGGAGGCGGGCCAGCCCTTTTCCTTCGCCTATCGCATCACCTCCGGCCTCGACATGCCGCGCCTCGCGCCGAACGGCCGCGTCGTGCACACATTCGAGGCGCCGGCGCGCGCGCTCGGCTCCTCGGAGCCGGACAGCGCCGGTTCGCGTCGCTTCCTGATCGATTTCGCCGGCGGCGATCTCGGTTATTACGTCGCCGATCCGGGTCAGGTGGAAGCCGTCGGCTCCACGTCGAAGGGCAAGGTGGTCCGCACCATCGTGACGTCCAACCAGCACATCAACGGTCTGCGCGTGCTCTTCGACGTCGCGCTCCAGCCCGGAGAGACGGCGGATTTGCGACTCTTCCTGCGCGCCAATGGCCGCACGCTGACGGAAACCTGGACGATGCCCTGGTCCGCGCCGACCGGAACCTAGGCGTGGTTCGCGGGTTTTTCGCAGAGCGCGCTTTTAAACCTTCAGGACGGTCACTCCGGTAGGAACAGCGCGAGGACGAGAAACGCCATCGAACCCAGGAGCAGCGCTAGATAGGGCCATGCGATCCTGGGCTTCGACAGATAACAGCGCATCATCGCGGCGAGCGCCGGATCGGTCTGCGGTTCCGTTGCGCCATTCCTGGGGGCTTGCAACGCGGCTGAAGGCGCGCGGTCCACCTTCGCGACGCGAGAGCGCTTGCTTTCCGTCATCGCCTACTGAACCCGCTTCACCGCCGGCGGCTTCCAGCTGCCGTCGATGATCGACGGCGCCTTGTCTTTCGGCCAATACATGCGCAGCGTCACGTTGAAGTCCTTGTCATTGGCCGGCAGCCAGTTCGCTTCCCTGTCCTTGCCCGGCGAGTCGTGCTGCAGGTAGAGGTCGAGCGAACCGTCCTTGTTCTTCTTGAGCGGCATCCAGCTGCTGATCGCGTAGCGATTGATGGAATTCGCCACAAAGAAGGACTCCGGATTGTACATCGTCACCGACCAGAAGGCCTTGACCGGCGGCAGCGAATCCTTGTCGAAGCGGATGACATATTTGTTGGCGCCATTGAGCGTCTTGCCGTCTCCGTCCACGAAAGCCGAGGGATAAACTGCGTCCTGCGGGAGGTTGGCGCCGAGGCCAATCAGCGCGACGACGGCGCGGGCGCCGTAATTCGAGCCGTAGTCTCCCAGGATCATGGGCGGAACCCGCCAGCCGTTCACCGGAGCGCCCGTTTCCTCGGACGCCGCCTGCAGCTTCTCCAGCGCAACGGCGACGGACCTCTCCAGCCCTTTCGCCACCGCCGGATCGAGCTTCGCCAGTTCGAACCTCTCGCCCGGCGCAACTCCGATCGTTTTCAGCTTTTCAAGGATCGGCGCGTCCGAAGCAGGCGGCGGATTGGACTTCAGAAGCGCGGCCATCCGGTTGAAGAAGGCTTCGGCGCTCATCTTCCGTACCTGCTCGACCGGCGGCGTGTTCATGTCGACACTGGAATCGACCTTGCCTTCCGGCGGCGCATAGGGCTTGCCGAACGCGGAGAGCGGCATGAGCTTGTAGCCGTCCTGAATCTTGTGCACGGCCGGATAGTCCTTCGGACCGTTCGTTTGCGTGCGCCCGATGATCCAGACCATATTGGTCGGCGATTTGAGCTCGGTCACGCCCTTGGGCAGCGCTCCCTGCCAGCCGGGGCCGGTGATCGCGAAATTACCCGCCTTCACGCCGGTCGTACGCTTGCCGGGCGAAGCGAAGACATTCGTCCAGGCGTCGAGCATCGGCATCAGATAATAACGGCCATGCGTGTCCGGCACGGAGAGCACGATCGGCTCCGCCGAAAGATCGAGAAAAGCGGATGAATAGAGCGTGTCCACATTGGCGCGCACGACGCCCTTGAAGGAAGCGTCCGGGAAGGCGCGCACATTGACGAACTGATTGACGGGCGCGGCGAAGCCGTCAGGCTTCGCGACATTGGTCGTCTTGGCCCTCGTGATGTCCATGATTACGAGCGGCAGGCCGTAAACCACCGCCTCGACGCCCGCCTTCAGCGCTTCCTGAGCTTTGGTCTCGTCGTTCGCCGTCTCGACCTTTGCGCTCTCTGGCGCGGAAGCAGCCTGCTTATCGTTGCAGCCGGCGAGCGCGGCCATGGTCGTGGCCAGGAGAATCGACGTCCATCTTGCTTTCATGAAGTCCCCCTGGCGCAAACGCCCGTCTCGGCTGCGCCGCTGAAAAAACACAGGAGCAATTCGCGATGCAACTTAAGGGTTGCAGCGTTCCAGCCTCAAACCGGACGCCACATGGGGTAGCATGTCCGGATCGGTCTTTCCACGCAGAAGCTTCCGCAGGCTTCAAAGGCTTGGTGGATCAGGGTTGATGGCGAAGAGCTCCCATCGTCGGCCGGGCCGCTCCGACGGCGCCGCCGCCGGATTTCCCCATTCGCCCGCTTGCGCGCCGCCTGAATGGTTAAAGCTAGGCGACGGCGCGCACGCGATTTCGGCCCGCTGATTTCGCTAAAGCGACCGGTCCGCGTCGTGGAAAAAAGGCTCTAACCGTCGCTGCGGACGGCGTTTGGACTCGCCGAGGCAAGTGATTTTTCATCCCTTCGAGCGCGTTCCGAAAAAGTGGGAAGCGGTTCTTCGCATGGAGCGCGCTCTCAACCTTCGATCACGTTGTCTGCGTTCAGGCGATTCCGCCAAAACGCAGCGTGATCTAGAGCCCCGGCGAAGGCCCGCCGCCTTCGGCCTGCGATTCCCGCCGGGCCTTTTCCTCCAGCGCCGCGTCGATCAGCGCCCGGATGTCGGGGCGAATGATCCTCGTTCCTTTCTCGAGAAGCCCCTCGACGGCGCCTTCCCGGATTTGTCGTGACCTGAATCGCCGATTCGCTTTAGCGAGGCGGGTGGCTTCGTCCTCGTAAGGTTTCTTGCGCATTCGGCTTACATAGGGCGCTGCGGCGACCCGACGCCCCCTGAACTGATCAGCTCCTCAGACGCTCGAGATCGAAGGCCTCGACGTCGCGCAACAGCTCGATGAAGGCGGTCGTCCAATAGTCGGCCGTGGCCTCGCCCTTTTCCGCCGTCGCCTTGGAGGCGTCGCCCATCGCGCCCGCGGGCGAGAGATCCTGCGTCATCCAGCCGAAGCCCGCCGGACGGTCGGCCCGCAGCCACGCGAAGTCGCGCTCGAAATCAAGCGTCGCGGGCGGGAAGTTCTTGGCGCGACCCATATCCACAAGCTCGGGTCGGAAGGCGAGCATCAGCGACGTTTCGATCTCGCCGCCATGAATGCCGTGGCGCTGCTCGGCGTCCGAGAAAAGCCCGTCGGGATAGCCGAAGCGCGCCCAGGAGCAGGTGACGGCGAGAACGCCATGGCGCGCGCGCAGATCGAGCGCCACGGTCGAGATCAGCGCGGAATTGCCGCCATGCGAATTCATCAGCACGAGCTTCCTCACGCCTGCGCGCACGACGCCCTCGGCGACGTCGCGCAGCACATGCGCAGCCGTCTCCTGCCTGAGCCACAGCGAGCCCGGAAAGTCGCGATGCTCGATCGAGACGCCGACGCTCTGCATCGGCAGGAAGACCGCCTCGAGGTCCTGCGGCAGGCGTAGCGCGACGCGCTCGATGCAGCTTTCCATGATCATGGCGTCGACGCCGAGCGGGAGATGCGGCCCGTGCTGCTCGACCGCGGCGATGGGCAGCACGGCGATCACGCCCGCCATGTCGCGCGCGCGAAAATCGCGCAAGGAAAGCTCGGACCAGAAGCGGGACGGAAGCATGAAGCGATTAAAGCCCGATCGCGCGACAAAGGTCAAAGCGACCGGGCTGGGCGCGCAGTCCGGCCCAGCTTCGCTGCGCCACGCTCCCCGTGAGGGGAAGGACTCGCTCACGCCCGGCATTCACCCGACCGCCCGGCGGGCCAGGGCCGCCGGGCATCGGCGGCGTTACAGCGGGCGAGGGTCCGGATGTCCGTCATGCGGACGCTGGAACGGGCCCGCGCCATGTCCGAAGCGCCCATGCACGGCGACGCGAATCAGCGCGCCGAAGCGGCGCTTCTGTGCGTCGTCGAGCGTTTCGTAAAGCGGGCGCGCGGCGGCCACGATCTTCTCCAGATCGGCGGCGCGGGCGGCGATCGCCTGGGCGTGGCGCTGCAGACTCGCGAGGGGATCGGGCGCGCCGGGCTTTTCGAGCCCGTCCTGGCGCAGCGCCTGGAAGCGCTCGGCATGCGCTTTGGCGACGTCCCGAAGGGCGGCTTCCAGCGCGGGCCAATTCTTTTCCTGCGCAGGCGTAAGCTGTAGCCCGGCCTTCAGCGCGGCGATGCGGGATTCGGCGAAGGCGGCGAGGTCCTGTTGGGAGAAGCGCGGCGGCGACTGAGAGAAGGGCTCGGCGTTCGCCGCGCGGGCGAAGGAGGCGTGCGAAACGGCCAAGGCGGAGAAAAGCACGAGGAGAGACTTGCGCATCATGGGCTGTCCTTGTCGAAAGGATGCGGAAGGAATGGACGGCGCGATTGTCTCCGCCAACATGGCGGCGCCGCAATTTAAAGTTCTGTAATGTGCCCGTTACATTCGATCGCAGGCTCCAAACCCAGGATTGATCGACGCATGGCCCAGCTCTATTCGCGCCGCAAGGCGGCGCTCCTTTTCGCCGCGGCGACAAGCGCGCTCGCTTCCGCCGCGGCGCGCGGCGAGGACGGCAGGAAGATGATCGTGCACAAAAGCCCGACCTGCGGCTGCTGCGGGGGCTGGGCGGCGCGCATGCGCGACGAGGGCTATGTCGTCGAGGAGATCAACGAGCCCGACATGAAAGCGGTGAAGGCGCGGCTTGGCGTGCCGGAGAACATGGCGTCCTGCCACACCGCCGAGCTCGACGGCTATCTCATCGAGGGTCACGCGCCCCCGCAGGCGATCGCGCAATTGCTGAGAGAGCGCCCAAAGGTCGCCGGCCTCGCCGCGCTTGGCATGCCCATGGGCTCGCCCGGCATGGAGATGGGCGAGCCGGAAGTCTATACGCTGTATTTGTTCGACGCCTCGGGCGCGCGCGAATTCGGCAAATGGCTCGGCGACAAGCCGGCTTGATCGGCGCCGGGGAGCCCCAGATAGCGGGCGGCGCCCCTGCCCGCGGCGAGCCCCGTCGCGAAAGCCGCCTGTAGCAGATAACCGCCGGTCGGCGCGTCGAAGTCGAGCATCTCGCCCGCGACGAAGACGCCCGGCAGCTTCCTCAGCATCAGATCGGCGTCGACCTCATCGAAGGAGACGCCGCCCGCCGTGGAGATCGCCCGCTCCAGGCCCGCCACGCCGACGACCCTCAAGGGCGCGTTCTTGATCAAAGTCGCCAGCGCCTCGGCGTCGCGGGGCAGCCCCTCGGGGCGCGCCTCGCGCAGCAGGCCGATTTCGACCTTCGAGAAACCCGCGCGGCGGAGGAAAGTCGCATGCGACTGCTTGGGCGCGCGACGAGAGAGCTTGCGGGTCAGGCAGGCGAGGCTCGTATCCGGGCGCATGTCGACGAAAAGCGTCGTCGCGCCCTCCGCCGCCGCCTCGCGCAGCCGCGACGAGAGCGCATAGATGGGCCCGCCTTCGAGGCCCGCGCGAGTCACGACCATATCGCCGCGCGCCGAGGCGTCGCCGTGGCGCAGGAGCACGGTCTTGATCGGCTGGCCCTCGTAATCGGCGCGGAAAATGGAGGACCATGCGACCAGCGCGCCGCTATTGGCGGCCGACAGAGGGATGACGGCGACGCCGGCGGCGCCCAGGGGACCGGTCCAGCCGCCCTCCGAGCCGAGCTTGGGCCATGAGGCTCCGCCGAGCGCGAGCACGACCGCGCTCGCCGGGCGGTTGAACTCTCCCTCGGGGCCTTTCAGCCGCAAGGCTCCGTCCTCCGCGAAGCCCAGGAAGGAATGGCGGACGGCGATGGTCACGCCGAGGCTCGCCAGACGAGACAGCCAGCCGCGCAGCAAAGGCGAGGCCTTGAAGCTCGCCGGAAAAACCCGCCCGCTGGTGCCGACAAAGGTCGCTTCGCCGAGCTCCGCGCAGAAATCGCGCAGCGCCTGCGGCGGAAAGGCGCGGATGAAGGGGGCGACGCGTTTCGCCGCTGCGCCGTAGCGCGAGATGAATCGTTCGAGATTCTCGCTATGGGTGATATTCAACCCGCCGCGGCCGGCCATCAAAAATTTGCGCGCGGGGCTCGGCTTGTGCTCATAGACGACGACGCGCGCGCCGGCGCGGGCGAGCGCTTCGGCGGCGAATAGCCCGGCGGGCCCCGCGCCGATCACGGCGCAAAAGGGAGCGACGGCGTCCTCGATGTGAGCGGCCTCCACGCGACGGGCGGGGGAAAATGCGAAAGGGGGATGGCTCTGTCCCATCTCTTGCCACGCTTCTTTCGGCGTTTTGTCGCGCCCCAGTTAGCACGAGCCCCCCATAAGCGGAAGAAAACTTTAAATGACCTCGAACGAAATGCAGCAAATGGACGCAGTCGGAGAGACCTTCCGCTTCGTGGTGGAGGAAGAGGCGGGCGGCCAGCGCCTCGACCGGTTCCTGGCCGAGCGCAGGGAACTCGTCGAAGCCCACCTCTCCCGCAGCCGGATCAAGGCGCTGATCGAGGACGGCCGCGTCGCCCTGCGCGGCGCGGCGACGCGCGATCCCTCCAAAAAGCTCGCGGAGGGCGACACGGTCGCGCTCGAGGTCCCGCGCCCCGCCCCGGCCGAGCCGAAGGCGGAGGATATCGCGCTCAATATCGTCTACGAGGACGCGCATCTCATCGTCATCGACAAGCCAGCCGGGCTCGTCGTGCATCCTGCGAGCGGCCATGAGAGCGGCACGCTGGTCAACGCGCTGATCGCCCATTGCGGCGAGAGCCTTTCCGGCGTCGGCGGCGTCAAGAAGCCCGGCATTGTGCACCGCATCGACAAGGATACGACGGGTCTATTGGTCGCGGCGAAAACCGACGCCGCGCATCACGGCCTCTCGGCGCTCTTCGCCGACCATGGTCGGACGCTGTCGCTCACACGCGAATATCTCGCCTTCGTCTGGGGCGTCCCGGACCGAGCGCATGGCGCGATTGAAACCTTTCTTGGACGCCACGGCGTCCAGCGCGAGCGCATGGCGGTCGTGCCGGAATCGCGCGGGCGCGAGGCGATCACCCACTGGGAGAAGCTCGCCGATTACGGCGTCGCCTCGCTGATCCGATGCCAGTTGGAAACCGGCCGCACGCATCAGATTCGCGTGCATCTGGCCCATATCGGCCACCCGCTGATCGGCGACGCGACCTATGGCGCCGGGTTCAAAACGAAGACCGCGAAACTTCCCGACGCCGCGCGCGCGGCGGTGGGCGCCTTGGGCCGACAGGCGCTGCACGCCGCCACGCTCGGCTTCAAGCATCCAATCACAGGCGAGGAGATGCTGTTCGAGAGCGAACTCCCGCCGGATCTGGCGGCGCTGATGGCCGCGCTGGAAGGCGCTCGCTGATGGCCGGACCGCGGGCCTTCAGGCTCGCTCTCTTTCATGCGAGCCTGAAGGCTCGCGGTCCATTCCTATCGCTCCTTCTGCGCCTTCGCCGTTTTCCCGCTGCGCTCCTTCGCCTTGGTCTTGCGCAGATTCTCCGCGTTCTTTTGCGGGCTTTCCTCTTTCGAGGCGCCCGCCTCATGCAGCGCGATCGCGACGGCCTGCTTCGGATTCTTGACCTTCCCGCCGGCGCCGCTCTCCAATTCGCCATGCTTGTATTCGTGCATCACGCGGCCAACGGTTTTCTTCTGTTCAGGCGACTGCTTGGGCATGACGAGCCTCCTCGATTTTCCATGAAACGCGTGGGAAGCGCGCGTGATCCGCTCAGGCGCCAACGACAAGAAATGTGATGGCGCCGCCTGGTTATTCAGGCCGTGGGCCGGAACCTCGGTTCTGCGCGCCAGTTTCCCCAATGATGCAAGAAGATAAAGCCGGAGGTTGACATGTCGCCGCGCGATACGCGCCCGGCCCGACGCGTCGCTGTTGCGCTTGCGGTCCTGACGATTATTCCGGCGGAGGCTTTCGCCAAAAACATTCCGCCCCCGCCCCCGCCCTATCGCGTCGGAAGGCCGGCGCCCTCCTATGCCGGCGATTGCGGCCCGAACCCGCCGCCCGGCTATCGCTATGATCTGAAAAAATGGCGGAGCGGATTTAGCCGGGACTTCGACTGTTACGTGCTGGATGAGTATTGATCGCGAGCCACATCCCCTCTCCCCGCAAGCCCCCGCGAGCGGGGAGAGGGAGGGGATCACTCCACCAGCGCGCCGGCCTTCTTGCCGAACTTCTTGCGGTCGTTCGGATCGAGATAGACCTTGCGCAGGCGAATGGACTTCGGCGTGACTTCCACGCGCTCGTCGTCCTCGATATAGGCCAGCGCCTTTTCGAGCGTCATCTGGATCGGCGGCGTCAGGCGCACCGCCTCGTCCTTGGACTGCGTGCGGATATTGGTGAGCTGCTTGCCCTTGAGCACGTTGATTTCAAGATCGTTGTCGCGCGTATGCTCGCCGACGATCATGCCGCGATAGACCTTCCAGCCGGGCTCGATCATCATCGGCCCACGATCTTCGAGCTTCCACATGGCGTAGGCCACCGCCTCGCCCTGATCGTTGGAGATCAGCACGCCGTTGCGACGACCCTGAATCGCGCCGCGATGCGGCGCATATTCGTGGAACAGTCGATTCATGATCGCCGTGCCGCGGGTGTCGGTCAGAAGCTCGCCCTGATAGCCGATGAGGCCGCGGGTCGGGGCGTAGAAGACGAGGCGCAGGCGCCCGCCGCCGGAAGGGCGCATCTCGACCATCTCGGCCTTGCGCTCGGCCATCTTCTGCACGACGACGCCCGAATGCTCCTCGTCGACGTCGATGACGACTTCCTCGATCGGCTCGAGAATGTCGCCGTTCTCGTCTTTCTTGAACACCACCTGCGGACGCGAGACGCCGAGCTCGAAGCCCTCGCGTCGCATGTTCTCGATCAGGATGCCGAGCTGCAATTCGCCGCGACCCGAGACGATGTAGGCGTCGCCCTGAGGCGAATCCTCGACGCGCAGCGCGACATTGCCCTCGGCTTCCTTGTAGAGCCGCGCCCGGATCATGCGGCTCGTAACCTTGTCGCCCTCCGTGCCGGCGAGCGGGCTGTCATTGACGAGGAAGGTCATGGAAAGCGTCGGCGGATCGATCGGCTGCGCCTGTAGCGGCTCGTCTACGTCCAGCGCGCACAGCGTGTCGGCGACGTTGAATTTCTCCAGGCCCGCAATGGCGACGATATCGCCCGCCTCCGCCTCGTCGATCGGCTGGCGTTCAATGCCGCGAAAAGCGAGAATTTTCGAGACGCGGCCCTGCTCGACGACCTTGCCGGAGCGGTCCAGCACCTTGACCGGCTGGTTGGGCTTCACGCTGCCGGAAAAAACGCGGCCGGTGATGATGCGGCCGAGATAGGGGTTCGCCTCGAGCAGCGTGCCGAGCATGCGGAAGCCGCCTTCCTCAACCTTGGGCGCGGGCGTGTGCTTCACGACGAGGTCGAGCAGAGGCGACATGTCGTCCTTGGGGCCTTCCGGCTCCTCGGCCATCCAGCCCTGCTTGGCGGAACCATAGATGATCGGGAAGTCGAGTTGCTCGTCGGTGGCGTCGAGCGCGGCGAAGAGGTCGAAGACTTCGTTGACGACTTCGGAAATGCGCGCGTCCGGCTTGTCGACCTTGTTGATGCAGACGATCGGCTTGAGCCCGATCTTCAGCGCTTTGCCGACGACGAATTTCGTCTGCGGCATGGGGCCTTCCGCGGCGTCGACGAGGACGATGGCGCTGTCGACCATGGAGAGGATGCGCTCCACCTCGCCGCCGAAATCGGCGTGGCCGGGCGTATCGACGATATTGACGCGAAATCCCTTCCAGGCGATCGACGTCGCCTTGGCCATGATGGTGATGCCGCGTTCTTTTTCGAGATCGTTCGAATCCATCACGCGCTCGGCGACGCGCTGGTTCTCGCGGAAAGCGCCCGACTGACGCAGGAGGCAGTCGACGAGCGTGGTCTTGCCGTGGTCGACGTGAGCGATGATGGCGATATTGCGCAGCTGCATGGCGGCTTTCGATGAAACAGCCGCGACCCGGTCTCGGGCGGGGAGGCCCGGACGACGCGGCGGCGACTTATGTTGCGATGCGGCGGGTTTTAGCCCATGGCGCGCGAATTTGGAAGGCTGAGCCCCATCCACCCCCGGAGGAGCCGACGAGGCGTTACCCGGTCAGGCTAGAGCGTGGCCTTTTGGCGCGATGAGTAGCTATCGGCCCTTATCGAACGGGCAAATTTTGTCCAGGATATCGGACGCGGCGTGCAGCAAGACGAAAGCGTTGATGCTCGGGCCTCTCGGCGACAGTCTCGCCACTTCATCCAGCAGATCGGGCAGCTTGTTGATGGCGTCCTGTTGCACTTCGCGAAGACCCTCGCCCACGGAGGGCCACGGCGTCATCTCGACGGGCAAACGCCAGCCCGGATGCGGATCATAGGAGATTGCGCTCACAGCGGCGACGATAATTTGTTTCGACTGCTCCGAAACGACGGCGGCGCGCTGTTGCTGCCACTCCAATATCTTACTTCTGATTTGCTCAGCGATGTCGGTCATTGGGTATTACAGCGGAGCCTTCCGCCGATTTGAGGGGTGTAGGGCCGCCTTTTGTCGCGCCGCCTTTTACTGTACGAAAAGGCCTAACTCTGCGGGTTTACACGGACATCAGAACCGGACCAAGTCGCGAGCCGGCGCGCAATGCGAGACAGCAAGGTTGGCCGGCGGAAACCCATCTCGATAGATAAGCCGATCGGTTGAAGTAACAATGGCTTTAGCGACAAATGCTTTTTTGAAAAGACACTTTCCCTCTAGCTGACATAGACCTTGTCCGGCAGCTCATCCCCCTCCGCCCCCGGCGGCGCCACCCGGGCGAGCAGCCGGGCGCATTCCTCGATCGCCGCGACGAAGCCTTCCGCGCAGCGCCCCCGCCCAAGGCAGGTCAGCAAAGGCTCCAGCGCCGCCTTCCATTCCTCGTCCGAGATTTTTCCGGTCAACCCCTCATCGGCGATGATGCGGGCGTAATGCTCGGCGAAGGAGACGAAGATCAGCACGCCCGTGCGGCCCTTGGTCCCTGCGACGCCCCGCGTGAAGAACTGCTCGATGGCGGCGCGTTCCGCGCGGCGTCTTTTGACGAGGCGCGGGGTCAGAGCGAGGCGGATCGGCGCCCACCAGACGATGAGCGCCACCAGCATGAAGACCCCGATCTGCGCGGCGTAGATCGTCTTGGCGGAGAGGTCGGTGAATTCCGCGAGCGGCCAGGGCGAGACGAGCGCGAAGAAGGCCGCCCAGAGCGGCGGCACATAGGCGTAGTCCGAGGCGCGGCGGGAGAGCGCGCAGACGATCTCGCCGGAGGTTTGCTTTTCGGCTTCGCCGACCGCCGCGGCGATGCGTTCGAGATCCTGCTCGCTGAGCCGCATCACCAATCCCCCGACGCACCGCCGCCCCCCGACGACCCGCCGCCGCCGGAAAAGCTGTCAAAGCCCCCGCCCCCGCCGTCGCCGCCGCCCCAGGACGAGCCGCCGCCCGACCAGCCGCTGTCGCTCCAGCCGCCGCCGCTCGGCGGCAGGATGATGATCGGCGGCCCGCCGCGGCGGTAGCGGCGATAATTTGTCGGACGGCCGGCGCTACGCGCCATCATGATGAAGATGAAGATGAACAGCGCGAAAATGAGGAGCGGCAGCATATCCTCGAATGCGGAGGGCTGCGGCGGCAGCTTTTTCGTCCATTCCGATTTGTCGCCGCTCAGAATTTCGATGACGCCCGCGACTCCGTTTTCGATTCCGGCGTTGAAATCGCTCGCTTTGAATTTCGGCGTCACGGCGCTGGCGATGATGACCTTGGAGAGCGCGTCGGTGAGTACGCCCTCAAGCCCATAGCCGACCTCAATGCGCATCTTGCGCTCATTGGGCGCGATCAAAAAGAGAACGCCGTTGTTCTTTTTCGCCTCTCCAAGCTTCCAGTAGCGGAAAAGGCCGTTGGCGTAGGTCTCGATGTCGTAGCCCTCCAGCGACTTGATCGTCGCGACGACGAACTGGATGCTGGACTTGTCTTCCAGGTCGCGCAGCTTCGACTGCAATCCCGCCTTGGTCGAAGGCTGCAAGATGTCCGCCTGATCGACGACGCGGCCGGTGAGCTCGGGATAGGTGGGCGCAGCGAAAGCGAGCGCGGCGAAAAAAGCGAAGGCGAGAATGAAAAGACCGCGCAAGGCGGCGACGCGAGGATCGGGAGCCGCGTTGCCCATCGTCAGGCGCCGGCGCAGCGCGCGCAGCGGCCGGCGATCTCCACGACGCGCGTGCGCGCCTTGAAGCCGGCGTCGGCCGCAAGGCTGGCAAGCTCCCGCGCAAGCCCCGCCGACGTCGCCTCCTTCACTTCGCCGCACTGCTCGCAAATCAGGAAGACGACCGGCTCCTCGGCCCCGTGCGAATGGCCGCAGACGACGAAGGCGTTTTTCGATTCAAGCCGGTGCGCGAGGCCGTTGTCGAGCAGGAAGGCCAGCGCGCGATAGACCGAGACCGGGGCCGGGCGCTTGCCGTCGGCGCCGGCCATGAGGTCGATCATCTCATAGGCCCCGACGGGTCGATTGGCCTGCGTCAGAACATCGAGCGCGCGGCGGCGCGCCGGGGTAAGCCCCGCGATTTTGGCCGTATCGTGCGGCGGATGGCTGCTCATGAATCTATTCTAGCGGGCCCCCGGCCGAAAGACGAGGCCGCCGCGCGGGAGGCGCACAAACCTGGCCATCGGGCCAAGGCGGCGCGCTTGCGCGCGGCGGCGGCCCGTTTATAACGGCGCCAATCCAGCAACCACCCCGAGCCAGACATGACCCGCGCCAAGAAAGACATCAAGAAGGTCGTCCTCGCCTATTCCGGCGGCCTCGACACTTCCATCATCCTCAAATGGCTACAGACGACTTATGGCGCGGAGGTCGTCACCTTCACGGCCGATCTCGGCCAGGGCGAGGAGTTGGCGCCCGCGCGGGAGAAAGCGCTGCTGCTCGGCGTGAAGCCGGAGAACATCTTCATCGAGGACCTGCGCGAGGAATTCGTGCGCGACTATGTCTTCCCGATGTTTCGCGCCAACGCCGTCTATGAGGGGCTCTATCTGCTGGGCACCTCCATCGCGCGCCCGCTGATCGCCAAGAAGCAGATCGAAATCGCCCGCAAGATGGGCGCGGACGCGGTCTGCCACGGCGCGACCGGCAAGGGCAACGACCAGGTGCGCTTCGAACTCGGCTATTACGCGCTGGAGCCCGACATCACCGTGATCGCCCCCTGGCGCGAATGGGATTTCCAGTCCCGCACCGACCTCATCAATTTTGCGGAAGCCCACCAGATCCCGATCGCCAGGGACAAGCGCGGCGAGGCGCCTTTCTCCACCGACGCAAATCTTTTGCATACTTCGTCGGAAGGCAAGGTGCTGGAAGATCCGGCGCAGGAGACGCCTGATTACGTCTATTCGCGCACCGGCCATCCCGAGGACGCGCCGAACGAGCCGGAATACATTACGATCGGCTTTGCAAAGGGAGACGCCGTTTCGATCAATGGCGAGGCGCTTTCCCCCGCGACGCTGCTCGCCCGCCTCAACGATCTCGGCCGCAAGCATGGCGTTGGCCGTCTCGATCTCGTCGAGAACCGTTTCGTCGGAATGAAGTCGCGCGGCATGTATGAGACGCCCGGGGGGACAATCCTGCTCGTCGCCCATCGCGGCATTGAAAGCATCACGCTCGACCGCGGCGCCGCGCATCTCAAGGACGAGCTGATGCCGCGCTATGCGGAGCTGATCTATAACGGCTTCTGGTTCTCGCCCGAGCGCGAAATGCTGCAGGCCGCCATCGACAGGAGCCAGGAGCATGTCGAGGGAACGGTGCGGCTGAAGCTCTACAAGGGCTCCGCGACGCTGGTGGGCCGCGAAAGCCCGTGGTCGCTCTACGACCAAGACCTCGTGACCTTTGAGGAGGGCGGGACTTACGACCAGCGCGACGCGGAAGGCTTCATCAAGCTCAACGCGCTGCGGCTGAGGACGCTCGCCAAGCGCGCGGCGCGAGGCGCGAGGAAGTAGGCGAGCAAATGGAGCGCGAGCCTTCAGGGCTCGCGAAAGGAAAGCGAGCCCTGAAGGCGCGCGTAGGCTGCTGACAAAGTAGCGACGGCGCCCCTCGCGCTTCGAGACGCTTGCCGCGCAAGCTCCTCGGCATGAGGGGCTTCTTCCCTCAGCGCGGAGGCCGCCTTGGGAAGTTTGTCGACAAACTGAGGGCGCCTGAAGGCGCGCGGTCCGGAGGCGAGCGGGAGAAAGGTTACGCGCCCCGCTCCCGCGCGACCTCCCGCCAGCCAATGTCGCGCCGGCAGAAGCCGCCCGGCCAGTCGATCGCGTCGACCGCCGCATAGGCCTTGGCCTGCGCCTCTGCGACGCCGCCGCCAAGAGCGGTGACGTTCAGCACGCGTCCACCCGCCGCCAGCAAACGCTTGCCATCGGCGCGCGTGCCGGCGTGCGTCACGACGACATCGGCCATCGCCTCGGCCCTTTCGACGCCCTTGATCTCCGAGCCGGTCAGCGGCGTGCCCGGATACCCTTTCGCCGCCAGCACGACCGTCAGCGCGGCGCGGTCGGAGAACCGCGGGCGCGCATCGCTTAGCGCGCCGCGCGCCGCCGCGAGCATGATCGCCAGCAGATCCTCTTCGAGGCGCGGCAGGATGACCTGCGCCTCCGGATCGCCGAAGCGGTTGTTGTATTCGATGAGCTGGGGGCCGTCCTTCGTCAGCATCAGCCCCGCATAGAGCACGCCCTTGAAGGGCGCGCCCTTCTCTTGCATCGCGCGCATGGTCGGCTCGATGATCCCGGCCATCACTTTGGCCTCGATCTGTGGCGTCACGACGGAGGCCGGCGAATAAGCGCCCATGCCGCCCGTATTCGGCCCCGTATCGCCGTCGCCGACGCGCTTGTGATCCTGGGCGGCGCCGAAGGGAACGGCGCGCGTTCCGTCGCAAATCGCGAAGAAGGACGCCTCCTCGCCTTCGAGAAATTCCTCGATCACAACCTCGGCCCCCGATTGGCCGAAAAGGCCGGCGAACATCGCCTCGACCGCGCGCTCGGCCTCTTCTAGCGTCGTCGCCACGACGACGCCCTTGCCGGCCGCAAGCCCGTCCGCCTTCACCACGATAGGCGCGCCCTTCTCGCGCAGATAGGCGAACGCCTTCTCCCTGTCGGAGAAGCGCTCATAAGCAGCGGTGGGGATGCCATATTCGCGGCAAAGATCCTTTGTGAAGCCCTTGGAGCCCTCGAGCTGCGCCGCCGCCTGCGTCGGCCCGAAGGCGAGTATTTCGGCCCGGGTCAAAGCATCGACCAGACCGCCGATCAGCGGCTGCTCCGGCCCGATGACGACGAGCGCGACGCCCATCTCGCGGCAGAACCGGATGACGGCGCCATGGTCGCCGGCGTCGAGATCGACATTGTAACCGAGGCGCGCTGTCCCCGGATTGCCGGGCGCGACAAAGAGCCGGGTAAGAAGCGGGCTTTTCGCCAGCGCATTGGCCATGGCGTGCTCGCGCCCGCCCGATCCGATGAGAAGAACGTTCATTTTCCCGATGGCCCCGCCGTTGGATTTCTGTCCCCGCGCGCGGGGCGAGGGGGAATTAGCGCGTATCGTCGCAAAAAGGAAAGCGGCTCGGCCACGGCTCCGCTTTTTCGGACTTTTTTCTTTTGTGAGGATTTTATTCCCAATATTATACTTGACATACCCATCTTCCCTAAGTAGGTTGTTATGCATAGGAGATTGGTCATGTCGGTTCTTAACGCCCCTCACTTCCACAACGAAGAAGCCGCCTACGCTTGGGTTGAGGCTCGGATTTGGGGAAATAATCCTATCTGCCCTCATTGCGGCGGGGTAGAGCGCATTTCGAAAATGCAGGGGAAAAGCACCCGCATCGGCGTTTACAAGTGCTACCAGTGCCGCAAGCCGTTCACTGTGAAGGTCGGGACCATTTTCGAGTCCAGCCATGTCCCGATGCGGATTTGGCTGCAAGCGATCTTCCTTATGTGCTCTTCGAAAAAGGGCATTAGCTCCAACCAGCTTCACCGCACTCTGGGCGTCACTCTGAAAACCGCGTGGTTCATGTCGCATCGCATCCGTGAGGCCATGCGTGACGGCGATCTTGCGCCGCTGGGCGGCAACGGCGGCATTGTCGAGGCTGATGAGACCTATCTTTGGGAGACCGAACAACCCAAGCCGCGCCTCGGCCGCAATAAGAACAAGCCCGTGAAGGGCGGCAAGTGCGGCCCCGCTGACAAGCGCGTGATTATCTCGCTTGTTGAGCGCGGCGGTTCCGTTCGCTCCTTCCACGCTGAGCACGCGGACAAGCTCACTGTGAACAAGATCGTCTCTGAAAATCTTGACCGCGAGACCCGCCTGCATACCGATGAGAGCCGCATCTACGGTGAAGTGACCAACCACGTTGCGTCTCGCGAAACCGTTGTCCACTCGCGCGGCGAATATGCGCGCGGCGAGGTGAACACCAACAGCGTCGAGGGCTATTTCTCAATCTTCAAGCGCGGGATGCGCGGCACCTACCAGTACTGCAAGGAAAAGCACCTGCATCGCTATCTTGCCGAGTTCGATTTCCGCTATAACAATCGCGTGAAGCTCGGTTGCGATGACGTGGAGCGCGCGGATCGCGCCCTCAAGGGCGTCGTCGGCAAGCGGCTCACCTATCAAACGACTCGTGCACAGTGAGGCACAATGGGTAAGAAGCCCAAAGCTGGCGGCGCTCCGCGCAAGCCGAAAGAACCGAAGCTAGAGGACAAGGAACAATCCGAGCGGTTCATTCAGACCGCTCGGGAACTTGGCGCGGATGAAGACCAATGTGCATTTGAAGCCGCTTTCGAGAAGATTATTGTGAAGAAAAATTCGAATGATCAGGATCGTCAGGGTTGAAATTCTCGAAATGCCTCGCATAAGCCTCAAGGTCTTTTTCATCGTGCCGAGCCCATAGTTCAACAATGCGTTGCATGTTTTCTCGCGACGGCATTTGCACTCTGAATTTGCTAATACCAGAAACTAACCTACGCAACTGATCGCGCTTCATAACTGGGTTTCCGGTCTCATAGAAATTTATGGCGTGGGTATATAATTCCCACGCGATTAAATCGGCCGCTTGCAGTGGTCTGACCTTCTTAGAAGACGCAAAAGTTATGGTAGCATCTTCAGGCCGCCCAATTGCGACATGAAAAGCGTCAAACGCCGCCTGGGCATCGATCATGATCCCGCGTGGTCTATTATCAAAGACAAACGCAACATCGCGATCACCGTGCTCGCTCAGCGCCCATTGAATAGGGACAAGCAAACAATTTCTTATGCAAAAGCCCTCCGGGCCTCCTAGCGTCGGCCTCAAATATCCTTTGATCATCTCGTCCCATTCATTGCGGGGGACCGCGATGCCATAAGCAAGAACGCCGGAATTGATGATTTCCGTCTGCAACCGATGAACAAGGAAATCGGATTCAGTCCTAGACCACCCAGAAAATTCTCCTAAAGAGTTGTAGCAATCGTACATGTGAAACCTACTCAATGGCGGTCTGTAACCACACATTGGGTCGGATAGAAGCGCGCTCCATCCAGCGTCTAGCCGGAGAAGCTGTGCGTCCGTTCCATAAATGCCCGCGACAAGGACAACACCAGAGGAATCATGGGTTCCGCTGTCGTCAAAGTAAGCCGTTATCATCCCGCCGATGCCGCCGTGATCAGGGAAAATGACTTTGAAAAGCTGATCTAGACGCATCATATCAATCTCTCTGTGGGTACGCAAAGTACAATATTGGGATTTTATTCCTTGACAGCCGCACGCTGGTCGGGTAGATAAAGCCCATGCTCCACAATTGCGCTTGAGCGTCGGGGCGATTTTCATCTCAGAACATTGGGCGCGTCGCCTCTTCTCCCTCACCGAGAAGCGGCGAGGCGGCGAGTCATGCGACAAAAGACCTCTCCGCCTGCCAGCGAGAAGATCGCGCAGGCGAAACTCCTTTACGACGCCGGCGCGCCGATCGCGCAGATCACGGCGCTTCTCGGCGTGAGCGCCAAACAGTTCCTCGCCTTTCGCGAAAAGAACGACTGGCCGAAGCGCGTTCCGGTCTGCCCGCGTAAATCCGGGCCGGCCAAGTCGGCGCCGGCGCCCGTCGACCCCGACGCGCTCATCCCGAAGCTCGAAGACGCGGTGGCGCGCGAATTCGCCCGTGTCGAGACGGCGCTGGAGAAGCAGGCGCCGAAAACGATCGAAGCGAGCGCGCGCGCATTGGCGACGTTGGTGAAGACGCTCGCCGAACTCAAACGCATGCGGCGCGAAGCCGACGAGACCAAAGAGGACGCGACGCGCCCCGATGACGACAGAGCCGACGAGCCGCCCCGCGAATTGGCCGAACTCCGCGCGGAGCTTGCTCGACGGCTTGAGCGACTGCGCGGCGGAGGGCCGCCTGGATGAAGCGATCGAGAATGTCTCCGCGCGAGAGCTTGCGCGGCTCCTGAACGATTGGGAATTCATCGCCCGCAAGGACCAATGGCCGCCCGACCGCGCGGCGTGCGGCCTGCCCTGGCGGCAATGGCTCATTCTCGGCGGACGCGGCGCCGGCAAGACGCGCGCCGGAGCCGAATGGGTGAAGGGCCTGGCGCTGGGGCGTGAGCAATTCAGCGCGAGCCCCGCCGGCCGCATCGCGCTGATCGGCGAAACCGCCGCCGATGTGCGCGACGTGATGATCGAAGGCGTTTCGGGCCTGCTCGCCATTCACGGCAAGCGCGACCGACCGCGTTGGGAAAGTTCGCGACGCCGCCTTCTGTGGGAGACGGGCGCCGTCGCGCAGGCCTTTTCGGCGGAAGATCCCGAAAGCCTGCGCGGCCCGCAATTTCACGCCGCCTGGTGCGACGAGCTCGCGAAATGGCGCTACGCCAGGGAGACATGGGACATGCTGCAATTCGGCCTGCGCCTCGGCGAGTGGCCGCGACAGCTCGTGACCACGACGCCGCGGCCGACGCCTCTCCTGAAGGAGCTCATCGCGCATCCCGCGACGGCGCTGACCCGCGCGTTGACGCGTGAAAACGCCGCCAATCTCGCGCCATCCTTTCTCGAAAGCGTGGTCGCGCAATATGCCGGGACCCGGCTCGGGCGCCAGGAGCTCGACGGCGAAATGGTGGAGGAACGCAAGGACGCGCTGTGGACGCGCGACATGATCGAGACGGCGCGCGTGACGCAGGCGCCGTCGCTGGCGCGCATCGTCGTGGCCGTCGACCCGCCGGCGACATCGAGCAAGCGCGCGGATAAATGCGGCGTCGTCGCCGCCGGCGCGGACGCCGCCGGAACGATCTATGTGCTCGAAGACGCGACGCTCGAAGCCGCGCGGCCGGCGCAATGGGCGCGGGCGTCGATCGCGCTCTATCACAAGCTCTCCGCCGACGCGCTCGTCGCGGAGGTCAATCAGGGCGGCGAGATGGTGCGCGCCGTGCTGAACGAAGCCGACGCCAGCGCGCCGGTGACGATGGTGCGCGCGACGCGCGGAAAATATCTGCGCGCGGCGCCGGTCGCCCAGCTTTATGAGCAGGGCCGCGTGAAACATGTCGGCGCCCTGCCCGAACTGGAAGACGAAATGTGTGACTTCGGGACCGATGGCCTGTCATCCGGCCGATCGCCGGACCGTCTCGACGCACTCGTCTGGGCGGCGACGTCGCTCGCCTTGACCCCCAAGGCGCCGGAGCCGCGCGTGCGGCGTATGTAGCAAATCCGCTGTTTTTCCCTTCTCCCGCCCGCGGGAGAAGGTGTCGCGCCGAAGGCGTGACGGATGAGGGCGAACCCTCACCCGACCCCTGCTGACGCAGGGGCCACCCTCTCCCGCGAGCGGGAGAGGGAGTCGTCCTCCGTTTCAAAGAGACCCTTTCATGCCCGCATTTCTCTCGCGCCTTCTCGGCGCGCATGCGCACGTGCGCGAAGCAAAGGCCTCGCGCGCGGCGAAGCTCCTCGCCATGCATTCGCTTCGCGGCGCGCTTTGGACGACGCGCAACAGCGCGGCGCTGACGCGCGAGGGCTATGAGCGCAACGCCGTCTGCCATCGCTGCGTGCGCATGGTGGCGGAAGCGGCCGCTTCCGTTCCCTGGCTCGTCTATGAGGGGCGCGAAGAGGCGCTCGACCATCCGCTGCTGGCGCTGATCGAGCGGCCAAATCCCACGGACACGAGCGTCTCCTTCATCGAGGCGATCTGCGCCAATCTGTTGCTCTATGGCAACGCCTATGTGGAGTCGGTCCTGCTCGACGGCGAGCTTCGCGAACTATACGCGTTGCGCCCCGACCGCATGAGCGTCGAACCCGGCCGCAATGGCTGGCCGGCCGCCTTCGTCTATCGCGCCGTGGGCGAGGAAGCGCGCTACGAGATTAGCGGCGAAGGGATCGAACCGATCCTGCATATCAAGCTCTTCAATCCGCTCGACGACTATTACGGCTTCGCGCCGCTCGCCGCCGCGCAGGTGGCGCTCGACACGCACAACGCCGCGAGCTTCTGGAACAAGGCGCTGCTCGACAATTCCGCGCGGCCGTCCGGCGCGCTGGTTTATGCGGGGCCGGAGGGCGCGCATCTCACCGATGCGCAATTCGACCGCCTGAAACAGGAGCTCGAAGAGACTTTCTCCGGCGCCGAGAACGCCGGCCGTCCGCTGCTGCTCGAAGGCGGGCTCGACTGGAAGGCGCTGTCGCTCTCGCCGAAGGACATGGACTTCGCCGAGTCGAAGGCCGGCGCCGCGCGCGAGATCGCCCTCGCCTTCGGCGTGCCGCCGCTGCTGCTCGGCCTGCCGGGCGACAACACATTCGCCAATTACAGCGAAGCCAATCGCGCCTTCTGGCGCCAGACCGTGCTGCCGCTCGTCGTGCGCGTGCAGAAAAGTTTCCAGGCCTGGCTGCGGCCGGGCTTTGGCGACTTCCGCCTCGACTACAACGCCGACCGGCTGGAGGCGCTCGCGACGGAGCGCGTCAGCGAATGGGAACGCGTCGGCAAGGCGGCGTTTCTGACGCTCGACGAGCAGCGCGAGGCGGTGGGCTACGGACCAGCGCCGAAAGACGCGATTTTCGGCAAAGGCGGCGCGAGGGATTTGGAGCGGCGCTACTCGCCGAGCCAGCCGCGCGTGCCGGCGGGGTCGGGCCGCGAAAGCGGGCAATGGGCGGCGGGCGGCGGGCGGCGGAGAAGGAAGCGGGCTTTCCGGTAGCGTCAATCTACTGGACGAATCATCTGGCGGCGACGCGCTCGTTCAACAAATTTCTGACAATCTCCTCGTCGACCTCCGCGACGAAGAAGGCGGCGCCTATTATGGCCACGCAATAAGTGACCACGTCGGCAGGACAGATAATCAGCTACGCGATAGAATTCGTGACTCCTATAAAGAGCATTGGTGGTTGATAGGCGAAAGAGACACACGCGCAGGATCGTTTCCTTCTGTCGAAGCCGCCAACAAACTCGTAAACTCGGTAATCGCGAGGAACCTGAAAATCGTCGAAGAGGTACTTTCGGGCCGAATAATACGGCCGGTGAGGATCGACGCGTTCTTCGGTTCTCCGACCGGGAGGGAAGCCTATACGCCAGACCCTTGGAAACGTAACGCTACGATATTTTTCCGGGAGACTTATGGCGCCGCGGTCGTCATTATTCATAATAAGCGTTTAAAGAGGGGTTATTCGATTTGACCTGCCCCTAAGCTTTCATCCAGCGGCGAGTTGAGTCCTGGCGGTTGATACGCCCGAGGGCGCGAATGTAGCAACAGGCGATCGGCGGAGCTGGTCAGGGTTGCGCAGCCGGTCGCCTGTTGCGGTGAGATTGGCCGCGAAGGCCGCTGGCGTCGCGTAGCCGAGAGCGGAATGCGGGCGACGATGATTGTAGTCGTGGGTCCATGCGCCGATCTTCGCCCGCGCGTGGTCGAGCCCGAAGAACAACGTCTCGTTCAGGAGTTCGTCCCGCATGCGCCCGTTGAAGCTCTCGCAGAATCCGTTCTGCATCGGCTTCCCCGGCGCGATGTAACGCCACTCGATCCTGTTCTCGCTCGTCCACGACAGAACCGCGTTCGAGGTAAACTCCGTCCCGTTGTCGGAGATGATCATGCCGGGTATGCCGCGTCGCTTGATGAGCGCCGAAAGCTCCCGCGCCACGCGCTGGCCGGAGATGGAGGTGTCCGGGATCGCCGCCAGGCATTCGCGCGTCACGTCGTCGACGATATTGAGGATGCGGAAGCGCCGGCCACAGGCGAACTGGTCATGCACGAAGTCGAGCGACCAGCGCGCATTCGGCCGCGCCTCGACCGGAATGGGCGCCCGAGCTCCGACCGCGCGGCGGCGGGCTCGGCGCTTTCTCACCGTCAGCCCCTCCTCGCGATAGAGGCGGTAGATGCGGTTCTTGCCGGCCCGCTCACCCTCCTGCCGCAGCAGAACGAACAGCCGCCGATAGCCGAAGCGCCGGCGCTCATTGGCGAGGTCCCGCAGTCTGGCGCGCAACGCCGTGTCGGCCGGCCGCTTCGAAACATAGCGGACCGTCTTACGGTCGACGGCGACGATGTTACAGGCCCGACGCTCCGACAGGCTCATGACGGCCCAAAGGTGCGCGACGGCTTCGCGCTTGGCGGCGGGCCCTACCATTTTTTTGACAGAAGCTCCCGAAGCGCCGCCGACTCAAGCATCTGATCCGCCAAGAGCTTCTTCAAGCGCGCGTTCTCTTCCTCGAGCCCCTTCAGCCGCTTCGCCTCGGAGACGTCCATGCCCCCGAACTTGGCCTTCCAATTGTAGAGGGTCGTTTCCGAAACCGCGTATTTTCGCGCCAGATCAGCCGCTTTCGCGCCGGCCTCCTGTTCCCGCAAAATCCCGATAATCTGCTCTTCCGTGAACCGTTTCTTCTTCATCTCGTCCGTCCTGCAATAGCCCGGACTCTAATCGCTTCTGGGGGAATTTCTCAGGGGCAGGTCAGATTATCACCGCATTCCCGATTTTCGACTAACGGAGATCTGATGTCTATCCAAGCATCCGATGAATTTAAGGGATTTTGCGTAGGGCTCGATGTGGCGCTCACCAGAGAAAGAGCCAATAGCGCAAATCTGGAAGAGGCTGAGAACCGCCTGGATTCCGCTATCCGGGAATCAATGTCCTATTTCGATATCACCGGCCTCGAGCAATTGCGGACCTTTTTAGCTGGCATCCTGTCTGGGAAAGATGCGGCAACGGAACTCGAAGCTCTCTGGTTGAGCACAAAGCCGACCAAGATGTTCTTCGGCCGTTCAAAAACTGGCGACCAAGAGCCTGCTTATGTTTTCATTTTTAGGAGAACGCTAAAATTGCTTGAAGACGAGATTGCTTCGCGGCAACCATAAGAGGGGCAACCGGGCGGATCGTTTACGTCCGATGCATATACCAAATCGACAAATTCCAAGACATAACTTTCATCATTGGAACGCCTGATTAGGAAAACAAATGCAACCAATACAAAACAACGACGAAATTCGACTCTTGCGGCCCATACAAGCGCAAATCATCGAAATGACGTCAAATCCCGAGACGGTTGAGTTGCACGCCGGCATAACGGGAGCTGTTGTCTTCGTGCACGGCTCAACGAATCTACCAGAGGGCTTCGAGATCGAATTTGCGATCGACCCGCCTGGCACAAAAAGCGCCAAGATGATTTGAGAGGTTTTTTCCACGGCCTTGAAGCGTCGAACCCGGCCGCAATGGCTGGCCGGCCGCTTTCGTCTATCGCGCCATGGGCGGGGAGGCGCGCTACGAGATTAGCGGCGAAGGGATCGAACCGATCCTGCATATCAAGCTCTTCAATCCGCTCGACGATTATTACGGCTTCGCGCCGCTCGCCGCCGCGCAGGTGGCGCTCGACACGCACAACGCCGCGAGCTTCTGGAACAAGGCGCTGCTCGACAATTCCGCGCGGCCGTCCGGCGCGCTGGTTTATGCGGGGCCGGAGGGCGCGCATCTCACCGATGCGCAATTCGACCGCCTGAAACAGGAGCTCGAAGAGACTTTCTCCGGCGCCGAGAACGCCGGCCGCCCGCTGCTGCTCGAAGGCGGCCTCGACTGGAAGGCGCTGTCGCTCTCGCCGAAGGACATGGATTTCGCCGAGTCGAAAGCCGGCGCCGCGCGCGAGATCGCGCTCGCCTTCGGCGTGCCGCCGCTGCTGCTCGGCCTGCCGGGCGACAACACATTCGCCAATTACAGCGAAGCCAATCGCGCCTTCTGGCGCCAGACCGTGCTGCCGCTCGTCGTGCGCGCGCAGAAAAGTTTCCAGACCTGGCTGCGGCCGGGTTTCGGCGACTTCCGCCTCGATTACAACGCCGACCGCCTGGAGGCGCTTGCGGCCGAGCGCGCCGCCGAATGGGAGCGCGTCGGCAAGGCGAGCTTCCTCACGCTCGACGAGCAGCGCGAGGCCGTGGGCTACGGCCCGGCGCCGAAGGACGCGGCTTTCGGCAAAGGCGGCGGAGCGGGACTGGAGCAACGTTACTCGCCCAATCAGCCGCGCGTGCCGGCGGGTTCAGGTCGCGAAAGCGGGCAATGGGCGGCGGGCGGCGGGGGCGGGGGCGGAGGAAGCCAAAGCGAGTCGCAGAACGATGGCGGCGGCGACATACGCATCGGCGATCGCGTAGCCGGGGCGAGGAATGTCGATCGCGTTGCGAACGAAGGCGTCAGCGGCTCGGTGCAACTGGCGCAGAACCGTGGCGGCGAGAGGGGGCGCGGCGTTGCGAATGAGCCGGGCTCCGTCACGGCGTCGCAGCTCGATCGACTGGAGACGACCCGCGACCTCGCGCGCGAAGCCGAAACGCGGGTAAGGGAAATCGATCCGTCGTGGAAACCGGAGCCGACGCTGTCCGATCCAAACGACATCGAAAGCCGTATCGCCCGGAACGAAGATCTGACGCGGCAAGCGAACGAGCGCTATGCGGAGCACTTGCGGGAAAAATATGGCGATCAATCGCCAAGCGATGAGTCGCTCAGAAGTCTGACCGGCCCAAGGGCGCAAGGGAGCACAAGAGACGACGCGGCGACCAATCGTGGGCGAGCGCGTGAGAACGACACGGCTGACATAGTCTGGCTCAACAGACATAATGTCGAACAGCTCGCTCAGCGCTCGAATGCGCAAGGCGTCAAACAACCGGATTTCCGGATCGACGGCGAAGTTTTTGATACGTTCGCACCGGCTAGCAGCAGGACAAGGAATATCTGGAGCTATGCAAAGAAAAAGATATATGAGGGCCAGGCAGATAATATTTTGATCAACCTGATGGACACGCCCGTTACGATTGATCAAATTCTTGCACAGTTCCGCGCCTTTCCTATCCCTGGCTTGAAACGCTTTTGGGTGATCGACCAACACGGCAAACTGCACTATCTCTTTTGAGGGTTCAAAAATGTCGATCTGCTTTGCTCTTGACAGCGCGCTGCCGCCCGAGAAGACAAAGGAGCGTATTTCTCTGGCTCGCGAAAAATACGCTGATGTCCTTTCGTATTTCTGGATATCCGAAGTCAGAGCGTCAGACCCATACGAGGTGGAAGATGACGCCGAATATGGCTTCCTTCCCAAGGCCGCATTCATGATCCAGTGGAACAAGGACCGCTCGGAATTCATCCGGATGATCCCGGAGATTTTCTGGGAGGTTTTCGGAGAAGAGAATCTCCTGATCCGCGATGACAGCTGTGACGTAATCACGCGGCCTTATATACGGTAACGCCGGCGCCCAGGGCCGCTGGGCCAAGAAATGTAGCCAAATCGCGCCTTCTGGCGCCAGACCGTGCTCCCGCTCGTCGTGCGCGTGCAGAAAAGTTTCCAGGCCTGGCTGCGGCCGGGTTTTAGCGACTTCCGCCTCGACTACAACGCCGACCGGCTGGAGGCGCTCGCGGCCGAGCGCGCCGCCGAATGGGAGCGCGTCGGCAAGGCGGATTTTCTCACGCTCGACGAGCAGCGCGAGGCGGTGGGCTACGGACCGGCGCCGAAGGACGCGGCTTTCGGCAAAGGCGGCGCGAGGGATTTGGAGCGCCGCTACTCGCCCAATCAGCCGCGCGTGCCGGCGGGGTCTGGCCGCGAAAGCGGGCAATGGGCGGCAGGCGGGGGCGCGGCGGGAACGAATGTTGCTCAAACACAGAGTGGTGACCGCTTCCCCACCACACAGGCTGACAACAGCGAAAATTACTCAATCGACGTTCTAGCTGAAGAGGCCGACGCAGCCCACGTAAAAGAAAAACATATCGCCAAGACTGATCAGTTTCTAAAAGATCGCGTTCGACAGGGAAGGTTCAGCATCGGGCCTATCACGGCAGCCCCTCGTGCAGGTTCATTCCTTTCCCTTACCTCTGCTGAGAAGCTGATCAACTCGACCATAGCTGCGAACAGAGCTATTATTGAACAGCTCGTCTCCGGCGCTCTTGGTGAGGGAAAAACCATTCGCATCGATCGCTTCTTCAATTCGATCACTGGCAAAGAGGCTTTTGCTCCAAGCCCGAGGGGAGAGCCAGAAATTCTTGCCACGAGATGGGTTGCCGTCGTTTTGCGGCATGATCGTCGATCACCGCGCGGGTTCAAGCTGATAACGGCTTTTCCCTTCAACGAATGAGCAGAAACATGAATGTCCCGCCCGCCTTCGACAAGATGATTCGCACCTTTCACCAGGATTGGGATGTTGTCTACGAAAGCTTTGATGAAGCGATCAAGGATAGCGTCCGCCTGCTTTCCACGGAAGAAAAATCTGCGGCGAAAGGTTTCCTGGATGACGTTTTGAACGCCGACTATTCTGAAACCGAACTTGCCAATATGTGGAACAATAGTAAGGGCGCTGCGGGGGGAATTTCGATAGAGTCCGGCGCCTCGCTGTTTTTGGACAAATTGAGGGCGGCGCTGATCGAAAGCCTTTAAGGCGCTGCTGCTCGAAGGCGGGCTCGACTGGAAGGCGCTCTCTCTTTCGCCAAAGGATATGGACTTCACCGAGTCGAAGGCCGGCGCCGCGCGCGAGATCGCGCTCGCCTTCGGCGTGCCGCCGCTGCTGCTCGGCCTGCCGGGCGACAACACATTCGCCAATTACAGCGAAGCCAATCGCGCCTTCTGGCGCCAGACCGTGCTCCCGCTCGTCGCCCGCCTGCAGAAAAGTTTCCAGGCCTGGCTGCGGCCGGGTTTCGGCGAATTCCGCCTCGACTACAACGCCGACCGGCTGGAGGCGCTTGCGACGGAGCGCGCGGCCGAATGGGAGCGCGTCGGCAAGGCGGCGTTTCTGACGCTCAACGAGCAGCGCGAGGCCGTGGGCTACGGTCCGCCTCGCACGCAAGACTGGCGAGCGCCGATCGCCCAGCGGACCGGCCTCGCCCGGCGCCGGAGGACGCAAATGACCGACATACTCAACGCCATTCTCGAGCGCGGCGATCTCGCCCATCTCGCGCTCTTTCTTTGGGCCTGCGTCGCGACGGCGCAGGCGTATCTCGCCATGCGCGAGGTCAGCGAGGCGACCCGGCGTCTCGACGCCTTCGTTCGCGAACTCGCGCGTTTCAACCGCCGCTGTGGGAGCGACCCATGACGCACAGAAAATTCCGCCTGCCCTTTCAGAAGCGCGGACGCCGGCGCCCGGCCCGACGACCCGACGATCACGCCGAAATTTTCAAGGCCTTCGTTCATGTGCTGGCGCAGATGCATGCGCGCAGCGCGATTTCCACGGAGAAAGGCTGATGGCGGCGCGCGAAACCAAGCGCGCGGAGCTGCCGCTGTCGCATGTGAGCCCGGCGGGGATCATCGAAGGCTACGCCTCTCTTTTCGGCGTCGCGGACAGCGGCGGCGACATTGTGTCGCCAGGCGCCTTTGCGCGCTCGCTCGCGAAACGCGGGGCCACGGGTGTGAAGATGCTTTGGCAGCACGACGCCGCAGAGCCGATCGGCGTCTGGACCTCCATCCTGGAGGACGCCAAGGGTCTGAAGGTTGTGGGACGGCTCGACCTCTCCGTCGCCCGCGCTCGCGAGGCGCTCTCGCTCGTCAGATCCGGGGCCGTAGACGGCCTTTCCATAGGCTTCCGCACCAAGCGCGCCACGACCGACAAGACCAATGGCCTGCGCCGTCTGCAGGAAGTCGATCTATGGGAAGTTTCGATCGTGACCTTTCCCATGCTGACGCAGGCGCGCATCGGCGCCGTCAAACGTGCGCCAAGGCTCGCGCATGAAACCCGGCTCTTGCGCAGGAAAGCGCAGGAAGCGGCGTCAAGCTTCCAACGCAAGCTCGAACGCTTTGGGGCGCGCTCGCCCTTTTAAGCCAATCTCTCTACGCCGCCGCCGTCCGGCGCGGACCGCATCGCAGACGGCTATCCCTCGCGCTTGAGACGTTGCGCGCCGGTTTTCGGCGCGCAACGCCGACGCGCGCCCAAATGAGGCATTGATGTCATCTCTCGAACTGAAATCCGCCGGGGACGAAATCGTCTCCGATCTCAACCGCGCCTTCGCAGCCTTCAAGGAAGCGAATGACGAACGTCTCGCCCAGCTTGAAACGCGCATGGGAGCGGACGTCGTCACCGAGGAAAAGCTCGCGCGCATCGACCAGAGTCTCGACGAAACCAAGAGCCGGCTCGACCGGCTGGCGCTCGATCTCTCCCGCCCGCGCATCGGCGGGAATGCGCCGGCCGAGGATCATGGCGCCCGCGAGCATAAATTAGCTTTCAATCACTATATACGCTCGGGCGAAGCGGGCGGCCTGAAGGCGCTCGAAGCCAAGGCGATGTCGCGCGGCTCCGGGCCGGACGGCGGCTATCTCGTGCCTGTGCCGGCAGAGCGCGAGATTCTGCGGCGCCTTGCAAAATTCTCGCCTATCCGCTCGATCGCCAGCGTGCAGGAGATTTCGACGCAATCGCTGCGCCGCGCCTACTCGACGACCGGCCCGGCCGCCGGCTGGGTCACGGAAACCGATCCGCGCCCCCAGACCGCCAACCAGCAGATCGCCGACATGACCTTCCCGGCCATGGAGCTTTACGCCATGCCGGCGGCGACGCAGGCGCTGCTCGACGACGCCGTCGTCGACATCGAGCAGTGGATCGCCGACGAAGTGCAGGTCGCCTTCGCCGAACAGGAAGGCGCCGCCTTCGTCAATGGCGACGGCGTCAACAAGCCCAAGGGCTTCCTGGCGTATCCGATCGTCGCCGACGCGAGCTGGACCTGGGGCAATATCGGCTATGTCGCGACCGGCGTCTCCGGCGCCTTCGCGGCGACAAATCCTTCCGACGCGCTCTTCAATCTCGTCTATGCGTTGCGCGCGGGCTATCGTCAAAACGGCAAATTCGCGATGGGTCGCCGCGCGCAGTCTCTGGTGCGGCAGTTCAAGACCACGACCGGCGACTATATCTGGGCGCCGCCCGCGACAGCGGACGCTTCAGCGTCGCTGATGAATTTCCCCGTCGTCGAAGTTGAGGACATGCCGGATCCGGCGGCGAACAGCCTCTCCATCGCTTTCGGCGATTTTGAGAGGGGCTATGTCGTCGTGGATCGCGTGGGCGTTCGCGTTCTGCGGGATCCCTATTCCGCCAAGCCCTATGTGCTCTTCTACACGACGAAGCGCGTCGGCGGCGGCGTGCAGAATTTCGAGGCGCTCAAGCTCCTCAAATTCGGCGTTTCCTGATTGGCTCATCCGCGGCGGCGACGCCGCGGTTTCCAAACCCTTCAAAGTGGAGCCGGCATGCGACCCATGCTCATCGGCGCGCCCGCGATTGAGCCCGTCTCGCTCGCGGAAGCGAAATTATGGCTGCGAGAAGATGGCGGCGAGGAAGATCAGCTCATTCAGGCGCTGATCGTCTCCGCACGCATGACGCTCGAAGCCTATACGCGGCGCTTCTTCGTCACCCAGAGCTGGCGCCTGGTCTTCGACTCCTGGCCTCGAAGCGTAGGCGCAACCTCGACGCTTGCAATTCCGTTCGCGCCGTTCCAGTCCGTTGTCGCCATTCGCGTCTTCGACGCGAACGACAATGTCCAGATCGTCCCTGCAACGAGCTATCGCGCGCCTGGCGCGAACGATGGCGGGCGCGTGATCTTCAATCCGGCGCCGCCCGCAGCAGGACGAAGCGCCGACGGCGTCGAAATCGACTTCGTCGTCGGTTACGGCGCGCTCGCAAGCCAGACGCCCGAACCGCTGCGCCGCGCCATCCTGATCCTCGCGGCGCATTGGCGCGAGAAGCGTGGCGACGACGCGGACGACCCGCTGCCCAAGGCCGTCGCCCAACTCGCGGCGCCCTATCGTCGGGAGCGTCTGTTATGAGCGCGCATCCGACGATTGGCCAATTGCGCCAGCGGGTGACGATAGAGGCGCCGGTCGACGCGCCGGACGACATTGGCGGAATCAACCGAAGCTTCGCGCCGTTGGCGCAAGTCTGGGCGCGAATTGAGACGCCGGGCGCACAGGAGCAATTCGCCGAGCAGCGTCTCGAACAAGCGAAACGATGCGTGGTCACGATCCGTTGGCGCGGCGACGTCACGAGCCAGATGCGCGTCCTGTTCCGAGGACGAGTCCTCATCGTCAGGAGCGTCGAAGACAGGGACGAGACGCGGCGCTTCGTGACATGCCTGTGCGAGGAAATTTCATGAGGAGCCGCCGATGAGCGCTTCCCCCATCATCGCGTTGCGCAAGGCGATACGCGCACATCTCCTTACGGACGCCGCGATGGGCGGCGTCAAGATCTTCGACGAGGTTCCGCGCAACGCCGAGCCGCCCTACGTGCTTTTCGCGGAAACGCAGATGCGGGACTGGTCGGCGGGCGCCTCGCGCGGCGCCGAACAGCTTCTGACTCTTGCGGTCGTCACGACGCAACGCGGTCTGGGATCCGCACTGGGGCTCGCGCAACAAGTCGTCGATCGCCTCGACGAGGCGCCGCTTATCCTCGACGGCCACGCGCTCATCGATCTGCGTTTCGTCTCCATGGGGGCGAGACGCGACCAGAGCGGCCGCTTCGCCCGCGTCTCCATTCTCTTCCGCGCAACAACCGAATTCCAATAGAGGGCAAAAATGGCCGCCCAAAAAGGCAAGGATCTTCTCCTTAAAATCAGCGACGGCGCGAGCGCCTTCGTCACCATCGGCGGGTTGCGCACCCGCCGCCTCGCGCTCAACGCCGACACGGTCGACGTGACCGATGCGGAGTCCGCCGGACGCTGGCGCGAACTCCTTGGCGGCGCGGGCCTGCGTCGCGCGAGCGTCTCGGGGACCGGGATCTTCAAGGACCAGGCCTCAGACATTCTTCTGCGCGAGGTCTTTTTCGACAATCTGTTGCGGGATTGGCAGATCGTCATTCCCGGTCTCGGCGTGCTCGAAGGTCCGTTTCAGATTTCCAATCTCGATTATCGCGGCGAGCATGCGGCAGAAGTGACGTTCGACATATCGCTCGACTCGGCGGGCGCGGTCGCCTTCACGCCGATCTGACACGAAGAGACGACGGTCATGGCCAACGCAAAGCGCGGCGAAGTCGAGGCTGATTTCGACGGAAAAACCTACACGCTCTGTCTCACGCTCGGCGCGCTCGCCGAGCTCGAAAGCGGCATGGGCGCCGCAGATCTGGTCGCGCTCGCCAACCGCTTCGAGGCGAACCGTCTCTCGGCTCGCGACATTCTGCGCATCATCGGCTGCGGCCTGCGCGGCGCGGGCCACGAGGTCACGGACGAAGACGTTTCACGCATGAAAGTATCGGGGGGCCTTGCAGGCTATGTGCGGATCGCGGCGCGCCTTCTCGCCGTGACGTTCGGCGACGCGCCGGAGACGCACGCCGCAAACCCTCCGACGCCGCAGGACGCCCGATAGCGAAAAGCGAAGCGGAAGCGCGCCCGTCCTCCCCGTGCGCGCCCTTTCCCTTTTCGCGCGCCATGGCCTTTGGCCTGGGCGTCCTGCGGCTGGCGCCGGAAGATTTCTGGTCGATGACGCCGCGCGAACTGCAAGCGGCGGCGGAGGGCGTCTATGGGCGTGCGGCCGGCCCGCCGTCACGCGCAACGCTCGACGCGCTGATGCGCGATTTTCCCGATGGAGCGCAAGATGGATAACGGCGACAATTTCCCCGACGTTTTCAACCAGCCGAGCGCGTCGGCGCCGCTCGCCATGCATGATCTTGCATCGATGAAGCAGCTTCTCGATCAGATCAACGCATCCGGCGAGAAGGCGACGCGCACGCTGATGACCGGCTTCGGCGCAGCCGCGTCGAGCGGGAAAAACTTCAACGAGACGCTCGCCGCCCTGTCGCAGTCTCTTGCGCGACTCGCCTTGCGCGACGCAACCCGCAGTTTAACCGAGGGACTCGTCTCCGGATTGAGCGGCGTCTTCGCCAACGCCTTCGGCGGCGATCAGCCCGTGACGCCCTTTGCGGAGGGCGGGGTCATCGCGAGCCCAGCCTATTTCGCCAATGGCGGCGCGATGGGGCTCATGGGCGAGCGCGGCGCGGAGGCGATCATGCCGCTCGCGCGCGGTTCCGACGGACGCCTCGGCGTGGTCGCGCAAGGCGGAGAGACGCGTCCCGTTTCCGTCACGGTCAACATCGCCGCGCAGGACGTCGACAGCTTCCGGCGCTCGGAAGCGCAGATCACCGGCGCCCTCGCGCGGGCGGTCGCGCGCGGCCAGCGCAATCTGTGAGGACGGCATGAGCGACTTCCACGAGATTCGCTTCCCTCTCGACGTTTCGCTTCATGGACGAGGCGGGCCGGAGCGACGCACGGAAATTGTGACGCTCGGCTCCAACCGCGAGTCGCGCAACGCCCGCTGGGCGCATTCGCGACGCCGCTACGAAGCGGGATATGGCGTCAAGAATTTGGCGCAACTCGCGCAAGTCATCGAGTTCTTCGAGGAGCGGCGCGGCCGGCTTTACGGATTTCGCTGGCGCGATCGCGCCGATTTCGCGTCATGCGCTCCGGGCGCAACGCCGGCGCCGACGGATCAAACGCTCGGAAAGGGAGACGGCGTTCGCGCCGCCTTTCAACTCGTCAAAGCCTATGGCGGCGCATTTACCGCCTATGTGCGCGTTATCGCCAAGCCCGTCTCCGGCACGGTGCGCATGGCGGTGAACGGGGTTGAGAAGACGGCGACGCAATTCAGCGTCGACGCGACAACGGGCGTCGTCACCTTTGCGACGGATCATATCCCCCCGCCAGGAGCATCCGTTACGGCGGGCTATCGCTTCGACGTGCCCGTGCGCTTCGACACGGATTTCCTTGAAATCGACATGCAGGCCTTCGAGGCCGGAGCGATTCCGAAGATACCCCTGATTGAAATCATCCCCTGAGGAACGCTCATGCGGCAACTCTCCGCCTCGATGCAGGCAAAACTCGACGCGCGCGCGACGACATTCTGCCATTGCTGGCGTCTCGCGCGACGTGATGGCGTCATCCTGGGCTTCACCGATCACGACCGCGACCTCGCCTTCAACGGCGTGGCCTTTCGCGCGAATACGGGACTGTCGGCGTCGCAGATCGAGTCGACGCTGGGCCTCGCCGTCGGCGGCGCCGAGGCGACCGGCGCGCTGACCGACGGAGGGCTGATCGAGAGCGACCTGCTTAACGGCCTCTATGACGGCGCCTCGGTCGAGGTTTGGCTCGTCGACTGGTCCAATGTGGAGGACAGAACGCTACTCGACGTGGCGACGATCGGCGAGGTCAGGCGCAGCGAGAACGTCTTCAGCGCCGAGCTGCGCTCAAGCGCCCATCTCTTCGATCAGCAACAGGGGCGCTCCTTCCAGCGCGGCTGCGCGGCCGAACTGGGCGATGCGCGTTGCGGCGTAAACCTTGCGGACGCAGCCTTTCATACGACCGGCGTAGTCGGCGCTTTTGAGGGAGGCGTGTTGACGCTCAGACTCGCGGCGTCGTTCGAGACGGGCTTTTTCGCGGGAGGCGCGCTGACATTCACGAGCGGCGGCAATGCCGGCGCAAGGCTCACGATCAAGACGCATCTCCAACAGGATTCACACGCGACGATCGGGTTGTGGACGCCGCCCGGCGCGAAGATCCTGACAGGCGATACGGCGACACTGCACGCCGGTTGCGACAAATCGCCTTCGGCCTGCCAGGCGAAATTCGACAACATCGTCAACTTTCGCGGCTTTCCACATATGCCCGGAAACGACCGCGTCATCGCCTATCCGAATTCGCTGGCGAAGGCGATGGACGGCGGGAGTTTCTTTCGATGACGCGGGCCGACATCGTTGCGGCGGCACGGCGCTGGATCGGCACGCCCTACCGGCATCAGGCGTCGCTCATTCATGTCGGCTGCGACTGCCTTGGCCTCGTGCGCGGGGTTTGGCGAGAGGTGGTCGGCGACGAGCCCGAAGCGACGCCGCCCTACACGCCGGACTGGAGCGAAGCTCTCGGCGTCGAGACGCTGCTCGACGCCGCGCAGCGACATTTTACGCCCATCCCCTGCTCGGATTTCCGAGCGGGAGACGTAATCGTCTTTCGCTTTCGGGAACACCTGCCCGCAAGACATCTCGGCGTCGCAACCTCGCGCACGCATATGGCGCACGCCCATAGCGGCGCCTGCGTGGCGGAAGTTCCGATCGGCGCGCATTGGTGCAAGCGCATCGCGGCCGCTTTCGCCTTTCCGGGCGTCGACGATTGACCTTCCTCATCAACAGAGAATTTGAAAATGGCGACGCTGGTTCTTCAAACGATCGGCTCGGTCGTAGGCGGCGCAATTGGCGGGCCCATCGGCGGCGCCGTCGGCCGCCTGCTCGGCGGCCTGGGCGGCGGGCTGATCGATCAGGCGCTGAAGCCGCACGCTTCGCCGCGCTACAGCGTGGGGCCGCGCCTCAAATCGATGGACGGCGTCGCCTCGACCGAGGGGGCCGGCGTCCCGCGCGTCTATGGGCGCGCGCGCATCGGCGGCCAGATGATCTGGGCGACGCGTTTCCTCGAGCGCATCAATGTCGCTTTTGAACAGCAGCCCCGCAACGGCAAGGGCAATGGCGGCGGGGGCCCGCAAAAGATCAATTTCAACTATGTTTACTCCGCAAATTTCGCGATCGGCCTTTGCGGGGGTCCCGTCGCTTTTGTGCGACGGATATGGGCCGACGGCGCCGAGCTCGACATGACGACGCTGCCGATCCGCATTTATAAAGGAACCGAGGACCAGGAACCCGATCCGCTCGTCGTCGCCAAGGAAGGCGCGGGAAACGCGCCCGCCTATCGCGGCCTCGCCTACATCGTCTTTGACGATCTTGCGCTCGCGCCCTTCGGCAATCGCATCCCACAATTCACTTTCGAGGTGGTGAAGCCGGTCGCCGGCCTCGGCGACATGATCCGCGCGGTCGACCTCATTCCCGGCGCGACCGAAGCGGGTTATCTGCCGTCCCTCAAACTCAACTTCTGGGCGCCTGGCGCGACGGACGCCGAAAATCGACACCAATTGACGGCGAAGACCGATTGGGAGGCCTCCATAGACGCGCTCCAGGCGCTCTGTCCCAATCTTAAGAGCGTTGCGCTCGTCGTCGCCTGGTTCGGCGACGATCTGCGCGCGCAGCATTGCAACATCGCGCCGCGTGTCGACGCACGTTTCAAGACGATTGGCCAGTTCAACTACATTCTGGGTCCCTTCTGGCCGCCGGATTGGAGCGTCGCCGGACAAACGCGCGCAATGGCGGCGCTCGTCTCTCAGATCGACGGACGCTCGGCCTATGGCGGCACGCCGAGCGACGCGTCGGTGGCCGGCGCCATCGCCGATCTCAAGGCGCGGGGGCTTTCCGTCGTCTTCTATCCGTTCCTGATGATGGACATTCCGGCAAGCAATGCTCTGCCGAATCCCTACACTGGAACGGCCGGGCAGCCGGCCTTTCCCTGGCGCGGGCGCATCACATGCGATCCGGCGCCTGGCCGTCCCGGCGCGCCGGACGCAACACCGGCGGCGGCGGCGCAGATCGACGCGTTCATAACGCGCTATCGCGGTTTCATCCTGCATTACGCGAATCTCTGCGCGGCGGCGGGCGGCGTAGACGCGTTTCTCGTTGGTTCGGAATTCATCGGCCTGACGCGCGTGCGCTCGGGGCCGGGGCAGTACCCGTTCGTAAGCGCGCTTTCGACATTGGCGGCGGAAGTGAAAGCCACTCTCGGCTCCTCGACCAAAATATCCTATGCAGCCGACTGGACTGAGTATGGCGCGCATGTTCCCGCGCCGGGCGAGCTCCGCTTTCCGCTCGATCCGTTCTGGGCGTCGCCATCTGTGGATTTCATCGGCGTCGACGTCTACTGGCCGCTCTCGGACTGGCGCGACGGCGATGCGCATCTCGACGCGCGATTGGCGACAGGCGTCCATGATATCGATTATCTTTCGTCGCGCGTCGCGTCCGGCGAAGGGTATGACTGGTATTATACGGACGCCGCCGCGCGCGAAGCGCAGATTCGCACGCCTATCACGGATGGCCTTGGCAAGCCGTGGGTCTATCGTCAGAAGGATTTCCTCTCCTTCTGGATGCTGCCGCATTATGAGCGCGTCGGAGGCGCGGAGCTTTCGCAGCCGACCGCCTGGGTTCCGCAGTCGAAGCCGATCTGGATAACGGAGACGGGCTGTCCCGCCGTCGATCGCGGCGCGAACGCTCCGAATGTGTTCCCCGACTCTCGCTCCAGCGAAGGCGGCTTGCCTTATTTCTCGCGCGACGGCCGCGACGATCTCATTCAGGCCCGCTTCATCGAGGCGATGGTCACGCATTTCGATCCCGCCCGTTCCGGCGGGGCCTCAGCCAATCCGACGTCGAGCGTCTATGGCGGGCCGATGGTCGATCCTGACAGAATTCACGTCTGGTGCTGGGATGCGAGGCCCTTTCCCGCTTTTCCGACGCAGAGCGGCGTCTGGAGCGACGGTCCGAATTGGGAGACCGGCCACTGGCTGAATGGGCGTCTGGAAGGCGTCCCGCTCGATCGCCTGGCGATGACGCTTGCAGGCGCCGTAGAGGCGCCCGGGCTTGTCGCCAACAGGCCGAAGATCGCCGGCTTTGTCGACGGCTATGTGCTCGACAGGCCGATGTCGCCGCGCGAGGCAATCGATCCGCTGGCCGCCCTTTACGGGTTCGACGCCATTGCCGGCGCAGGCAGGCTCGACTTTGTGGACCGCCGGGGAAAGCCCGTGCGCGAGATTTCGGAAGACGATCTCGTCGCAGGCAGGGAGATGCCGCTCGTCACGCTGACGCGCGCGCAGGAAAGCGAGCTGCCGCGCGAAATCGCCCTCACCTACGCGGATTCGGAAAATGAATTCCAGATAGCGCGCGTGCTCGCGCGACGACCCGAAAGCCGATCCGCGCGGCAGAGCGAAGCGCAGGCGGCCGTGATGACGCATCGCGCGGACGCTCAGAAGCTCGCCGAAATCTGGCTGCAGGACTTGTGGATCGGACGCGAGACCGCGGAATTCGCGTTGGGGCCGGGCCTCGCGGCGCTGGAGCCGGGCGACGTCGTGCGTCTTGGCCCTGCCGGCGGACGCCTCTTCCAGATCCAGCGGATCACGGACGGCGCCGCACGCGAGGTCGGCGCGCGCGCCGTCGACGCCGGCGTCTATGACACGCCGGCGCGCAAGATCGTAAAGAACGCCGTCGCGTCGCCCAGGATCGTGGGGCCGCCGCGCGTCGTCGCGCTCGATCTCGCGGTCACGCGCGCAACGCCGGCGCTTTCCTATGTGGCGGCGTTCGCCGATCCCTGGCCGGGTCCGCTCGCCATTGTGAAGGACGCCGCTTCCTCCGCCTCCGAGACGCTCGGCGTCATCGAGAAGCGCGCGATGATCGGCGATACGCTGGACGCGCTGCCGCCCGGGCCCGTGGGTCGTTTCGATAACGGATCGAGCGTGACAGTTCGCTTCGCGGCCGGACAGCTCGCATCAGTCGACGACCGCGCGGCGCTGGCCGGGAAGACGGCGATGGCGATATGCGGCGCGGACGGCGCCTGGGAAATATTCTCATTCGCCCGGGCCGAGCTCGTCGACGACAAAACCTATCGCCTTTCGCGCTTCCTTCGTGGGCTCGGCGGCGAGGCGCATCTTGCGGCCCGGGTCGCGCCAGCGGGCTCGACCGTCGTCCTCCTCGACGACGCATTGGTTCCCCTCTCGCGAAGCGTGTCCGAGATCGGCGCGCCGGTGACTTACGCCATCGGGCCCGCGGATCGCGACATCGCCGATCCGCTCTATGTGCGCATAACGGCGACGGCGACGGCCAAAGCGCTGAAACCCTACGCGCCCACGCAAGCGCGGGCGCGCCGAGCGCCGGCAGGCGTCGTCATCGACTTCATCCGCCGCTCGCGCGTCGATTCAGACGCCTGGGAAGTGGTCGACATTCCGCTCGGCGAAGCAATCGAGGGCTATGAAGCCGATATTGTCCTGCCGACTGGAAGTCGCACCCTCTCGACGGCCGCGCCTTCTGTCCTCTATCCGGCCGCGCAGGAGCTTTCGGATTTTGGCGCGCCGCAAAACGCGCTTTCGCTATCGCTCTATCAGATGAGCGCCATCGTCGGGCGCGGCTTTTCTTTCAGAAGCGTGGTTCCCGTTCTTTAGGATTTCCAATGACGCAAACGACTCATCTTGCGCTGCCGCTCCTCGACGCGGCGCAAGCGCAAAAGCACGTCACGCACAATGAAGCGCTCGCGATGATCGACGTCGTCGCGCATCTCGCGGTCTCGGCGCGCGCGATCGCGCCGCCTGCCACCCCCAGCGAAGGCGACCGCGTTCTTGTCGGCGCGGGCGCCGCAGGAGCCTTTGCGGGGAAAGACAAACAGGTCGCGGCCTTCCTCGCAGGCGCATGGAGTTTTCTTCAGCCGCAAGCCGGCTGGCGTCTCTATGTCGCCGCCGAGTCTCGCCTGCTGCTCTACAATGGCGCAGACTGGGCGGACCTCGGCTCCGGCCTTCGCGAGCTGCAGAATCTGGCGCGGCTTGGCGTCGGAACGACGGCGGACGCCGCCAATCCGCTCTCCGTAAAGCTCAATGCCGGCCTTTTCGCCGCGAGGGCGGTTGGAGACGGCGGAACCGGCCACCTGCGCCTCACGCTCAACAAGGAGAGCGGCTCGAACACCGCCTCGTTGATCTACCAATCGAATTATTCCGGCCGCGCCGAGGCGGGCCTTGCGGGAAACGACGACTATCGCGTGAAGGTCTCAGTCGACGGCGCGACGTGGAAAGACGCCATCGTCGTCGATCGAAATACGGGCGCGGTAACTTTCCCAAGCGGCGGCCCTGCGAAGATCCAGACCTTTGCCACAAGCGGCGTCTATACCCCGGCGCCGGGCATGCGCTTCGTCGACGTCATTCTGTTCGGCGCGGGCGGCGGCGGCGGCTCCGGCGCACGCCAGGCGGCCGGCGCCAGCGCTTCGGGCGGCGGAGGCGGGGGCGGGGGAGGCATTGCGCGCGGGCGATTCACGAGCGCGCAGATCGGCGTCTCGCGCAACGTCACAATCGGCGCGGCGGGCGCCGGCGGCGCTTCGCAATCGACCAACGGGGCGCCCGGACTGAACGGCTCCGCGGGCGGCGACACGTCGCTCGGGGCGCTGCTGAAGGCCTTTGGCGGCGGCGCGGGCGCCGGCGGCGGCCTCGCTACAGGTTCGGGCGGCGGCGGCGGCTCGAATTTCGCCGTGAAAGGCGCCGACGCATCCGGCGCGACCGGCGGCGGCGGCGCGCAAAGCCAGGGCAATGGCGGCAGCGCGGGCGCGGGCGGCGGCACCGCGCTGCTTGGCAGCGGCGCAGGCGGCGCGGGCGGCGCGGCGGCGGGCGGCGGATTTAACGGAGGAAACAGCGTCTTCGGACCGTCGGGCGGCGGCGCGGGCGGCGGCCTCACGGCTGCGAACGCTGCAAGCAATGGCGGCGCGGGCGGCGTCATCTGGGTGGGCGGCGCGCAGTTTGCGGCTACGGCAGGCGTCGCGGGAGGCGCCGCCAATGGCGGCGCGGGCGCGGGGAATTTCGTGACGGACTCCGGACCAATCGAACAAGCCGGCGCTGGCGGCGGCGGCGGCGCCTCCGGCATTGCGACCCCCGGCTCGGGCGGCGCGGGCGGCTTTCCCGGCGGCGGCGGCGGTGGGGGCGGCGCCGCGCAGAACGGCGCGCTCAGCGGCGCCGGCGGCGCCGGCGGGGCGGGCTTCGCGGTCGTCATCGAATATTTTTAGGAGGCGGCATGCGTCTCGCGCTTATCTGCGGCGACCTCGTCGTCAATGTCATCGAAGCCGCCGAGGATTTTGTTCCGGACGGCGATTTGCAGGCTGTTCCGTCCGCTGACGCCGGCCCCGGCTGGCGTTATGACGGCCTCGTCTTCTCGCCGCCGGGACAGATCGCAAGCGCACCCGTCGCGGTTTCCATGTTTCAGGCGCGAGAGGCGCTACGGCGTTCGCCGGCGCCGCTCGGCGGCAATCTGCTGAACGCGGTCGACGCCTATGTCGAAGCGCAACGCCTTGATCAGCCGATGCTGGCTCTGGCCTGGGAATACGCGACCGAAGTGGAGCGAGACGGGCTGTTCGTCCACGCGCTGGCGGAAGGCCTCGCCCTGGACGACGCGGCGCTCGATGCGCTCTTCCGACTCGCGGCGACCATCGCCGCCTGAATCCGCCGATCCGATTTTCAAGCAAACCTGCGAAACGCGCGGGACGGCGCGTGCGCGCCTGAAAGGATTTCCATGCAATGGCCGAATGAGCGCAAACCAGCCGAGTTGATCGATTTTTACGGCGACCCCGTGCTGCACGGTTCGATCAATCCGGAATGGGAGCGCGAGAACGTCGTCGATCTCATCCCGCCTTACGAGATGCGGTACTCCTGGGGGCCGCCGGTGAAGAAGCTGCGGTTCCACAGGAAATGCCGCGACGCCTTTGGCGAGGCGTTGCTCGCGATCAAGACGCTTTACGGCGCGCAGAAGGACATAGAGGCGCATCGTTTGCACCTGACAGGCGGCTCGCTGATGGTGCGGCTCAAACGCGGGTCGAGCGTTTCCTGGTCCACGCACAGTTTCGGCGCGGCCATCGACATCGACCCCCAACACAATCCGTTCCGCTCAAAATGGCGGCCCGGCTTCATTCCACTCGAAGCCGCCCGATGCTTCCAGGACGCCGGCCTGATCTGGCGCGGCGCGAATGGCGACATCGATCCGATGCATTTCCAGGCGGTCGCGCGATAACGCCGCCCGCTTCACGACAGGAGAAACAGGTATGTCAACCCTCGACAATCTGATGGCAGCCTTCAACGACGTGCGCATGACCGCGTCGGCGGCCGTCGAGCGCATTCAATATCTCGCCCACGACCTCGCCTATGCGCGCGCGGAAGCCGCAGACGCGGCCGCCGTCGAGCAGATCGCGGCAGAACTCCACGCCACCGCCGATCAGCTACGAGCCGCGCTCGCCGCCGCCGGCGAACCGCAGCCGCACGCCTGATGCTTGCAAAGGAGAATTGCATGACTGGATACCGCACCTATCTCGCCGCCGCGCTGGTCGCGATTTTCGGCGTTCTCGCCTCGACGGACTGGTTCGCCTTTCTCGACGACCCGAAAGCCGGCGCCGTCGCCCTGGTTTCGGCGATCCTCATGGCCGTCATGCGCGCCGTGACCACGACGCCCGCGGGCGGAATTTCGGCGCTGCTGCGCTTTCCCCGCTAGATTTGCGAAACCCTCCGAAGGCCGTCATGATCGCACGGAATAGCTTGAGGGCGTTCATGCCGCGTTCAGGGCGGGAATCGGAGTATCGCAGAGGAGAGAAAATGCCGGCCGCCTGCTTCACGACACGCTGGGCCCTGGCCGCCGCCGCATTCGCGGCGGCGTTCGGCTGCGCGCGCGCCGAAGAGGCGGCCGAGCGCGCGCCGCCGCATCGCCAATGCTTCTCCACGGCCCAGACTCGGGAAAAGATCGAAGCGCACAAGCTCACCGATCCCTTCGTCTGCATGCGCGCCGCGGCGCGCGAACATGGCGGCGAAGCGCTGGGCGCGCGGCTCTGCCGCCTCGACGATTTCTTCATCTACGAAATAAGCGTGCTGCGTCCGGACGGCCGGATCGCCAGGGTTCTCTTCGACGCGGCGACCGGGAAGCCGCATTCTGGCCGCAAGGATAATTAAGAGACTTGAGCTGCGTTTCATTTTGGAGGGAATGCGGTGCGGCTGCTCATTGTCGAGGACGACAAGGATTTGAACCGACAAATTGCGCAAGCGCTGGAGCAATCCGGCTATGCGGTGGATCGGGCTTTCGACGGGGAGGAAGGCCAGTTCCTCGGCGAAACCGAGACCTATGACGCCGTCGTGCTCGACATCGGCCTGCCCAAGAAGGACGGCATCACCGTGCTGGAGGAGTGGCGCGCGAACGGCCGCGTCATGCCGGTCTTGATCCTTACTGCGCGCGACCGCTGGAGCGAGAAGGTGCAGGGTTTCGACGCCGGCGCCGACGATTATGTGGCGAAGCCTTTCCACATGGAGGAGGTTCTCGCGCGCATTCGCGCCCTGCTGCGCCGCGCGGCGGGGCATGCGACGAACGAAATCGTCTGCGGGCCGGTGAGACTCGACACCAAGGCCGGCCGCGTCGTCGTCGACGGCGCGCCCGTAAAACTGACCTCGCACGAATACAGGCTGCTCGCCTATCTCATGCATCACAGCGGCCGAGTCGTGTCGCGCAGCGAGATCATCGAACATATTTACGATCAGGATTTCGACCGGGACTCGAACACGATTGAGGTCTTCGTCGGCCGCCTGCGCAAGAAGCTCGGCGTCGACCTGATCCAGACGGTTCGCGGCCTGGGCTACATGGCGTCCCCGCCGCGGGAGGAGAGCGGCGGGAAGCATTAGCGCCATGCGCCTGCCCGGCTTTCCCAGACGATCGATCGCGACGCGCCTCTTCCTGACGGCCGCGGCGCTGAGCTCTGTGGTGCTTCTCGTCGCGAGCGTCTTTTTCACGGCCTATTATCGCCGGGAAGCGGAAGAAATCTTCGAACGGCGCCTCGACGTTTATCTGCGAGCCATCGTCGCCGACGTCTCGGAGTCGGGCCAGGAGGGCCGAACCGGGCCTGGCCAGCTCGGCGATCCGCAATTCGAGCTGCCCGGCTCAGGCTGGTACTGGCAGATCACGCGGATGGACGGCGCCGCGCATGAGATAAAGGCGTCGCGGTCGCTTTTCGCCGAACGGCTTCCCAAGCTGTCCGATCTCGGCGTGCCGGCCGAGATCGGCGGCTCGCGGCGCGGCTACGCCCTCGGTCCGGACGGACGCCGGCTGCGCATCGTCGAGCGCGTGATCGACGCCGGCGACACCGGCATCTATCTGGTGCAGGTCGCGGCGAGCAGCGAGGAAATAGAAGAGCAGATCGCACGCTTCCGCTTCGAGCTTATCGTCGCCTTCGCGACGCTCGCCATCGCGCTCGCGATGGTCGCCGCCTTTCAAGTGCGTTTCGGCTTGCGCCCGCTGCGGCAGTTGCAACGCGAACTCGTCTTGATCCGACGCGGTGAGCGCGATCGCATCGCCGACGCCTATCCGAGCGAAATCGCCCCACTCGCCGACGAGTTGAATTTGCTCATCAGCGCCAATCGCGACATTCTCGAGCGTGCGCGCACGCAGGTCGGCAATCTCGCTCATGCGCTCAAAACGCCCTTGAGCGTCATGATGAACGAAGCCGACGCGGCGCCCTCCGCCCTCGCGGACAAGGTGAGCGAACAGGCGCGCATCATGCGCGACCAGATTTCCTTCTATCTCGACCGCGCCCGCGCGGCGGCGCGCGGCGGCGCGCTCGGCGCGGCGACGCCCGTCGCGCCTTGCATCGAGGCGCTGCTGCGCGCCTTCACGAAGATCTATAACGGCCGCGGCGTCGCCTTTTCGAGCGAAATCGCCCAAGACGCCCGCTTCCTGGGCGAGCGGCAGGATCTCGAGGAGATGATCGGCAATCTTCTCGACAATGCCGGGAAATGGGCGCACGCGCAGGTCTCGATCGCCGTGCGAGTCGAATCCTCAACCTGCGGCGCAGGGCGCGGCGCGCTGACCGTCGTCATCGACGACGACGGCCCCGGCCTCGCGCGTCACCTGCGCGCGCAGGCGACCGAACGGGGTCGCAGGCTGGACGAAACCAAGCCTGGATCAGGACTTGGGCTCTCGATCGTCGTCGACCTCGCCGCAGCCTATGGCGGCGCGCTGGAGCTGGACGACAGCCCGGCCGGCGGCATGCGCGCGACGCTGCGGCTGCCGGGATTTTGACAGCCGCGCTTCGATCCTGCATGAGGGGCGAAGATCAGGACAGGCGGAGAATGAATTTGTCGACGATGCGCGCGAAAGCGACCTTGGCGATAAGCCTGCTCGTTATGACTTTCGGCGTTAGCGCCTGCAACTCAACCCCTGAGCCGCCGATCGCCGCCGCCGCTCCGGTCGCCGCCGCGCCGCCGCCCGCGCCCGGCGTCATTGGCGGCGCCATCGGCCAATCGCTTACCGAAAAAGATCGCGCCGTCGCAATCGCCGCGCAGCAGGAGGCGGTCTCCTCCGGCGTCCGCAAGAGCTGGCGCGGCGAAAACGGCGCCTACGGCTTTGTGACGCCCGGCGCGGAGGGCGGCGCCTGCCGCGACTACACGCACAAGGTGTTTATTAACGGCCGCCCCCAGGAAGCGAAGGGCCAGGCGTGCCGCCAGAACGGCGAATGGCGAGTGACGGGTTGATCCGGGAGCACGCTTTTCGGGGACGCTCTCCGTGCGGTTGATCGTCGCCTCCGCGCTGTTGGCGATCGTCCTCGCTTTTGGGGCGACCCTGCTTTTCCTGGCGCGTGAGGAGGCGCCGAAGGCCTTGATCCAGGCTGAGCTGGCGGGCGCGAAATACTCCTACGCCCGGGCCTATGCGCGCGACGAGTCGACCGGCGCCGGCGGCCTCACGGACCACCTCGCCTTCATCGCCTCGTTTCCGCAATTCACGCCGCTCTCGGCGAAGGATCGCGCCGCCGCTTCACACGTCGCAATCACCCTGACGCCGAAGGACGACGGGCTCGATCCGAGCGAGCGGCCGGCCAAGCTCTATGCGCGTTTCCTGGCGCCCGAGACGCTCGAGGGGCCCGGCGGCCTCGTCCTGCGGCGTTTTGAGCAGGGCTCGCCCTATGATTCGGAAGAATTGCTTATCGCGCCGCCCGATGGGCGGAGTTTTTTCGCCCGCTGCCCGAAGCCCGACGCAGGCGCGCCGGGAGAAGCGTGCATTTCGGTGTTTCGTGAAGGTGAACTGGATGTCGAAATGCGCTATCCGCCAGCGCTGCTCGAACATTGGGATGCGCTTTACGACGGCGCGCGCGCTTTGATCGCGAAGATGACCTCGCGCAGAAGAAAGCGCTGATCGCTCATTCTTCCTCGAGATCGAAATCCAGGATGGCGATCTGCAACGTGAAGCTCGACAGCTTCGCGTCGTCGGCGGAAATCACGCCCAGAAATTCGCCATCCGTGTTGAGCTCGACCGAGTCGACCTTGCGGCCGCGCGCGACGATTGTCAGCTTGTCGTTCTCGAAGAGCTTCCGCAAATAGGATTGCAGCACCTCCCGGCCGACCGGAATCTTCATCTCGAACGCGAAGGAACGGTCGCCGTCTTCATCGTCGACCGAAAGGGTCGCGATCTTGCGCTCGCCGAGATGGACGGCGGCGACCTCGGTATTCTTCGGATCGAGCGAAACGCGAATGTCCTCATTGCCGAAGGAGCGACGCAAGAACGCCTGCAGCTTTCGCAACTCGCCTTTATCCACGCCAGCCTCCGACAGATGCCTATTTTTGAAGTCCTGTGACACGAAGATGTGCAACGAGCAAGATGTGTTCGCGCAAAAAGAAAGCGTCCGGCGAGCGACATCGCCGGACGCTTTCGAAGCGGGGGAGAAGCCGATTATTCTCCGGCTTCCTTGAGGCGCTTGTTGCACGCGCTCCAGTATTTCGGCCAGGTCAGCTTCTTGTCGGCCTTGACGAGTTCCGCCTTCTTCTCTTTCCATTCCGCGGCGCACTTCTTCTGGCGGCTCTGGGTGGCGGCCTTCGTGTCGGCGGCGGGTTTGGCGGCCTCGGCGGGCTTGGCGGCTTCGGCGGGCTTGGCGGCTTCAGCAGGCTTGGCGGCCTCGGGGGCCGGGGCGGCCTCGGCAGGCTTCGCGGTTTCGGCGGGCTTCGAGGGCTCCTCGGGCTTTACGGCCTCGGCCGCCGGAGCCGCCTCGGCGGGCTTCGTCTCGGCGAGGCCAGCGCGGCATTCCTTCAAAAAATCCTGCCAGCTCTGGCCGGCGAGTTCATTGGCGGCCTTTTTGGCCTGATAACGAGATCCGCATTCCTTCAGCACATTGGCCTGAGCGAAGGCTTCGCCCGAAACGGCCACGCCAAGGCCCATGGCGACAAGGCCTACCGCAGCGCGGGAAACAAAAAGACGGATCACCATATAAATCTCCCCTTATGGAAGCCGCCCGGATCTTCAGCAGCGGACTTTCGACGGCGCAATAAGCACAGGCCGCGCCAATGAAAGGCTGCGACGATGGATCTGCGGCGGCGCAACGATAGTCCCAACGCGGTTGTGAACGCAATCTGAACGCGCGATAAGGCCGGGGCGTCATCGCCGCACCCCACAACCACGGAGAATCGCCGCTTGCCGCCCGCCCGCGAACAACCCAGGAGCTGGGGGGACTGCGTTATGACGCACGCGGACGGGCTTGCCCGCTGCCCCTGGCCGGGGAACGACCCGCTCTATGTCGCCTATCACGACATGGAATGGGGGCGGCCCGAGCGCGACTCGCGCGCGCTGTTCGAGAAACTGATCCTCGACGGCTTTCAGGCGGGCCTCTCCTGGATCACCATATTGCGCAAGCGCGAGGCCTTCCGCGCCGCTTTCGCGGGGTTCGACCCCTCGACGATCGCCCGTTTCGACGACCGCCGGGTGCATGAATTGATGCAAAACGACGGGATCGTGCGCAATCGCGCCAAAATCGAAGGCGCCGTCCTCTCCGCCCGCGCCTGGCTCGAAATCGAGGCGGCGCAAGGCTTCTCGGCCTATCTTTGGGACTTCGTCGACGGCGCCCCGGTCGACAACCGGCCGAGACGGATCATGGACGTTCCGACGCAGACCGCGGCTTCCGAACGCCTCTCCAGGGATTTGAAGGCGAAGGGCTTCAAATTCTGCGGCCCGACCATCGTCTACGCCTTCATGCAGGCGGTGGGCATGGTGAACGACCACCTGGTCGACTGCCACGTGCGCGACAAAATGAGATGACGAACGCGCCCGCCGAAAAAAGCGCTGCGAAGAAACGCGCCGCCAGGGACGCCCCGCCCCGGGCGTGGCAAAGGATGCTGTCCGGTCGGCGCCTCGATCTTCTCGACCCCTCCCCGCTCGACATAGAGATAGAAGACATCGCCCATGGCCTCGCCCGCGTCGCGCGCTGGAACGGCCAGACGCTCGGTCCGCACATTTTCTCCGTCGCGCAGCATAGCCTGCTTGTGGAAAAGATCGCGGTCGAGATGGCGCCCTCGATCGGCAGGGCCGAGCGGTTGTTCATGCTGCTTCATGACGCGCCGGAATATGTGATCGGCGATATGATCTCGCCCTTCAAGGCGGTAATCGGAGACGCCTACAAATCGGTGGAGAACCGCATCCTCGGCGCGATCTTGCTGCGTTTCTCCCTGCCGGCGACGCCCGCGCCGGCCATGGCCAAGCTGGCGAAGCAGGCGGACCGGGCGGCCGCTTTTTTCGAGGCCGTCGCGCTTGCCGGCTTTACACGGAGCGAAGCGGAGCGCATCTTCGGCCGTCCTGCGATCTCGCCGCAGGCGCTGACGGACGAGATCGCGCCCGCCCCCGTCGAGGAGACGCAGGCGCGGTTTCTGGCCCGCTTTCAAGAGATCGACCGCTTGTAGCGGGAGACCAAGAGGGTTCCGATGTCGAACGGGCGACTCTACGTCTGTTCCATGACGAAGGTGGTCGAAACGGTTCGGGCGAGCGGCGCGCGCTCGCTCGTCACGATTCTGACCGCCGGCGCTTCCTTGGTCCGCCCCTGCGAGATCGCTCGTGAACGGCACTTGCGCATCGCGGTTTCCGACATTGACGCCCCGGTGGACGGCCATATCCTTCCCGGCGAGGAGCACGTTGACCGCCTCCTCTCCTTCCTCGAGGAGTGGGACCAGGCCGATCCCATGGTCATTCATTGCTATGCCGGCGTCAGCCGCTCGCCCGCGGCGGCTTTCGTAGCCGCCTGCGCCCTGGCGCCGCATCGTTGCGAGTTCGAGCTTGCGCAGGAACTGCGCCGGATATCGCCGACCGCGACCCCCAATCGGCGCCTTGTCGCTCTAGCCGACAGGCGTCTCGGCCGCGAGGGCCGCATGGTCGCCGCCATCACCGCCATCGGCCGGGGCGCGGACTGCTTCGAGGGGGCGCCTTTCGCGCTCGAACTGGCCTGATCGCGACAATCGTGGAGCCTGACAGCCCGACGCTTTCGCCGCCGGTCGAGATCGGCCTGACGGCCGCGATCGTCGCCGTCCGCGACGAGAAGCCGCTGATTCTGACCACGCGCGCGGATGACGCCGGCGCCGTCGCGGCCCTTCCCTCAGGCCCCTTCGACCCCATCCGCCACCGCACCTTCGAGATCGGCCTGCGCGCCTGGGTTTCCGAGCAGACCGGCGCCCCTCTCGGCTATGTCGAGCAGCTCTACACATTCGGCGACAGGGGCCGTCACGCCCGCGCCGGCGACCGGGACCCGCATGTGGTCTCCGTCGGCTATCTGGCCCTGACCCGCATTGGCGACGACAGCCAGCGCCCGGCCATCGGCGCCTGGCGCAGTTGGCACGACTTTTTCCCCTGGGAGGATTGGCGCAAGGGCCGGCCGGACATCATCGAGACGACGATCGCGCCGGGACTTTCCGCCTGGGTCGAGGAGGCGCCGAACGCGGTCTCCTCCGCGGGGCTGTCGCGCCGGCAGCGCGCGGACCTTCTTTTCGGCGCGCGCGGCTTCAACGAGGAAAACGTCCTCGAACGCTACGAGCTTCTTTATGAAGCCGGCCTTCTGGAGGAGGCGCTGCGCGACGGCCGCGAGGCGGCTGCAAAGCGCGGACGGCTCGACCCGCTCGGCGCGCCGATGCGGCACGACCATCGCCGCATCCTGGCCACGGCCATGGGGCGGCTTCGGGCCAAAATGAAGTATCGGCCAGTGATTTTTGAGCTGATGCCCGCGGCTTTCACGCTCACGGAGCTGCAACGGACAGTTGAGGCGATCGCCGGACGCCATCTCCACAAGCAGAATTTCCGCCGATTGGTCGAAACTTCTGCAATTGTGGAGCCGACGGGCGAGATGTCGTTAAGGACGGGCGGGCGTCCCGCCGCCTTATTCCATTTTCGCCGCAATGTTCTGCAAGAACGGCCCTCGCCGGGCCTTCGCGTGGGCATAAAGAGCTGATTGCTCTTTGCGATTTGTTCACCATGACATGGTGAAGATTTTCCCACAACGTTTGCGTCCGTAAAGCGTAGAGGTGCGTCTTGGGCTATCTTTCGCCGCCGCCAGCTCCGGCGCCCGTCATCGTCTATAAGGACGTCGGCGGGCTCGTTACCGACTATGAAGCGGCGACTGAGCAATACCGCCGGGAAAATCGTGAGGTCCGCCTGCACGAGTGCCGCTCGGCCTGCACGCTGGCGCTGAGCCTGCCCAATGTCTGCGTCTATCCCGATGCGCAGGTTAAGTTCCACAAGGCTTACAACGCCATCACCAGGGAAGCGGACGAAAGCATTTCCGCCAAGCTCTTCGCTTCCTATCCGGCCGCCATTCAGGCTCGGCTCGGCTATCTGACGCGCGAATACCGCATTCTGAGCGGGCGCGAACTGATCGCGCTCGGCATGCGCAATTGCGAAGGCGACAATCCCGTGCTGATCGCGAGCCGCAAGCCGCGGCAGGCGCCGCCCACGGCGGTCGCCAGCGCGAGCCCGCCGCCGAACGCCGCCGCCTCTGGATCGTGGACGGACATCGCCCAGAAGGTCCAGACCGCCGTCGCGAGCGCGTTCGCCGCGCCCCAGGGACAGGCGAGCGGCTCGATACGCGTCGCCGTCGCCGACCGTTCGCGCCTCGCCGATGCGCGCGTCACTTCGGACGCCGTCGCGCGCTCGGAGCCGGCCGCAGACTTGCCCAGGCCCGCCTTGGCCGACGTCCCGTTGCCCCCGCGCCGCCCGCCTTCCGAGGCTTTCACCGCAAAGGATACGACGGTCGGAATGGCTATGCTTCCGGGATCCCAGCCGATTTTGAGCGCGAAATTCCTGCGCCTCGAAACGCGCTGACGCGTGGCCGGCTCGGCCGGGGCGCGTCCCGGGCTATTTTTCGCCACGATGTTACCGTAACCCTCAAGGCGTGAGGGGGAGTTCAGGCCGGGGACCCGGCCGATGGAGGTCCGTGGGCGTCGCAGACAGCTCGTTCCCTTCGCCGAAGCGCCGGCTGGCGCCGCAATATATCGCGCCTCCACGCTAAGGGAGGCGTCCCGCAGCGGGTTCTCCGCCGGCTTGCGGGGCCAGGGATGGAGCACAGCCTTGGGTTCGTTTATAAGACGGGCTCCAAGCCAGACGGGGAAGCGATCCTCTTGACGACGCCTCGCGACAGCGACCAACGCAAATCCGCCTCGCCGCTTTCGCTCGCATCGGGCATTTTCATCGCTTGTCTGGCGACGCTTACGCCAAGCGTCACGGAAACCGCCGTGGCCAATGGCGACACGCGGACGATCTATCTGCATCACGCCCATACCGGCGAGGATATCGCCGCGACCTATCTCGTGAACGGGCAATATGACAGCCGCGTCCTGCAGCAACTGAACTGGTTCCTGCGCGACTGGCGCCGCGACGAGCCGACCAACATGGATCCCCGCCTCTTCGACGTGGTATGGGAGACCTACCGAAGCGCCGGCGCCGGCAATCAGGTCATCAACGTCGTCTCCGCCTATCGTTCGCCTGAGACGAACGCCATGCTTCGCGCGCGTTCGCGCGCTGTGGCCAAATATTCCCAGCACATGCTCGGCAAGGCGATGGACACGACCATGCCCGGCATGCCGATGTCCAACATCCGGGAAATCGGGATGCGGATGCAGCGCGGCGGCGTCGGCTATTATCCGAACGCCAACACGCCTTTCGTTCATCTCGACGTCGGCAATGTGCGCTCGTGGCCGCGCATGACCTATGAGCAGCTCGTTCGGCTCTTCCCGGACGGCAAGACGGTTCATCTGCCGACCAACGGCCAGCCCCTCGCGGGCTATGAGGAAGCGAAGGCGGAGATCGAGGCGCGCGGCAACGGCGCCTATGTGACCGCGCCGCGCCGCACCTTCGGCGGCTTCTTCGCCTCGCTCTTCGGCATGGGCGGCGGTGAGGACGAGGACGCCGAGATCGCGGCGCCGCCGCCGAGCACCCGCAAGCAGTGGTCCGCGCTCGCGCCGCGAAACGCCCGCAACGCTCAGGCCGATTACGAGGGCGGCGGCGAGGAAGGCGGCGCCGTCGAGCAACCCGCAAACCGCCGCGCCCGCAACCAGATCGCCCGCGCCGAAGCGGACCTTCCGCGCGGCGAAACCACCATGACCGCCACCGGCGCCGTCGCCGTCGCGCCGCCTTCGTCCGGGGCGCCCCAGACGGCCGCTCCTCCCTCCGACGAAGGCGCGGAGGCGCCGCAGGAAGAGACGAGGCGGCCGAAATACGCCCGCGTCCCCCTGCCCCCACCGGGTCGGCCCGCCTCGCTCGACAAGCCGACGCCGCTCGACGAAAAGCCGTCCGAAATCGCCAGCGCCGAGCCCGTCGGCGCTCAGGATTTGCGCTCCTCCGTCGACGCCCAGGAAAGCGCCCCCGAGGAAACGACCGAGCGCCGCCGCTTCGTCAACGCGCCGACCCCGCCTCGCCGCCCCTCGAAGCTGGTCGCCTCGGCCCCGGCGGAGCCGGACGCTCCCGCGCAAGCGACCCGGCCGGCCAACGCCGCCCACGCCATCGCCCATATGGTCGACTCGCCCGACGATCGGCGAAACAAGGACGAGGAGGCGCTCGCCTATGCGCCGCGCGGCGTTCGAACCGCGGCGCCGAGGCCGGACGATGAGGCTCAAACGCCGGCCCAAAAGGCCGATCTTGTGCCGGCTCGCCTCGACCGCTCCAATTTCAACACGCTGACCGCGGCGACGCCGGCGGCGCGCGCCTCCGCCCGCTCTGTACTGGGCGCCCCGATAACCGCCGTGCGCTCAGCCGCCCGCGCGGCCGAGCCCAGCGTATTGCTGCCCCCCGCCCGCCCCGCGAATCTCGTCGGCTTCGCCGCCCCGGCCTCGCCGCCTGCGGACAAATTCGCCCCGGCCAGCCTGCGTCCGCGTCCCAAAAATGAGGAAAAGAAGTAGGCGCGAGTCGGCGCCGCGCCGGCAAGGACCCAGGCGCGAAGCGGACGGCGGCGATCTTGCTGGCCGAGGCCGCCGGATCGGCCATGGTTTTTTCACAAACAAAAGAGTATCTGGAGCCGCGGCGTTTCCCGATGTTCACGCGCCTGATAGGAAGCAGGCGCCTCTCAGCCAAAGTCGGAAGTGATGCCTCGTCCCCGATGCAAGCGCCGCGAAGCGGCCCTCGCCAAGCTTGCCGCCTTCAAAGAGGCGACCCCCCACGACCCGGTTCCGGCTTCGCTCCTTACCTATCTCGACGATTTCGGCGTCCGGCGATACACGGTCTCGGGCCATGACACCCGAAAATCGAGCCAGCGCGCGTCCGCAAGATACGCAGCCTTCATGACCCGGGCGCGCCGCAATGAAATTCGCCTTCAGCTCGCGCTCAACGCCACCAATCTGATCTGCTTCGAGTGGGACATCCTCGAAGACAGGGTGCAGCGATTCGATCCGGAGAAGCTCGACCTCTTGCCCGAGGGCGCATATCCGCGTTTTGCGGCCGTGCTCGAGGCTGTCCACCAGGATGATCAGGAGAGGTTTTGCGCCGACATCGAAAGGGCGTTGACGGATCCCGAGGGTCGTTTTGAAAGCGAAATTCGCGTTCTCAATCCCGACGGATCCACGACGTGGTTTTCCGAGCGCGGAGTCGTCGAACGCGACCGGCAAGGCAGACCGGCGCGGCTCATCGGCGTTGCGGTAGACGTCACCGCGCACAAATTCGCCGCAGCGCCGCGTGAGAAAAACAGGGATTTGGTGACGCCAGACGCATTCTACGCGGGCAGCCCGAAATCAGACGGCGGCGGCCGCTAAATAGCGGCTTTCTCGAAAGATGGAGACCTGCTACCCGGCGCGATCGATCTCATCGGGAATGGTGGGGGAAGTAGGACTCGAACCTACGAAGGCTTAGCCAGCGGATTTACAGTCCGCCCCCTTTGCCGCTCGGGACATTCCCCCATCCGTCTCGCGGCCTGCGCGAGAACTGGCGCGCTTGCGGCGGCCAATCGGTAGCGGCATATGCGTTGCTCGCGCCGCCCCTGTCAACTCCAATTTCAGCCCTTCAGCTTCCGGCTCGGACCCGTTCGCCAGCTTGGCGGTCAACCGCTGCAAAGCGGGCGATCCATCCTCGCGATCCAGCATCGCCCGGATCGGCGGCCGGCCCGTTTCATCGGCCCCGGACGCGAGCCAGAGCGCCTGGCGGACTCTTTTCGAGAAAAGGGCAGGGCAAATAGCCGCCCGGGGCGTCGAACGCACGGCCGACGCCTCCTCCCTAAAACGCCGGATGAGGTAATCGCCCATGCGTCTCCACTTCGCGAGGCCGAGCAGTAAGGCCCGCGCTGGAACATCCGATTGCAAGTCGACGTTTTTTTGAAAATGACATCTTTGCAAGGGCGGGCGACAAATGACGGCGCAATCGAGGGTGACGGCGGATCGGACGGTTGACCTTTTCGCCCTCGACGCTTTCCCCGATCTCGAGGCGCCACGTCTTTATGAAGAAGCGCTCAGACGCAAGGAGGGTTTGATCGCCCGCAGCGGGGCTCTGATCGTCGAGACGGCGCCGCATACGGGACGGTCGCCCGCCGACAAATTTATCGTGCGCGACGCACTCACCGACGAAACCGTCTGGTGGGACAACAATCAGCCAATGACGCCCGAGCAATTTTCGCGTCTTTACGCGGATATGTCGGCGCATGCGCGTGGGCTCGACCTCTTCGCGCAGAATCTGCAGGCCTGCGCGGATCCAAAGCGGCGCCTCGACATTCGCGTCTACAGCGAATTCGCCTGGCATGCGCTTTTCATCCGCAATCTGCTGATCCGGCCCCCGGCGCCCGGCGCGGCCTCGTCCGCGCCGGACCTGACGATCGTCGCCCTGCCCTCTTTCCGCGCTGATCCCGCGCGCCATGGGTGCCGCTCGGAGACGGTGATCGCGCTCGACTTCTCGCGCCGCCTCGCCCTCATCGGCGGCACGCGCTACGCGGGCGAGATCAAGAAATCAGTTTTCACCTTCCTGAATTTCCTGATGCCCGCGCAGGGCGTGCTGCCTATGCATTGCGCGGCGAACGATCATGCAAGCGGGGCGGCGATTTTCTTCGGTCTCTCCGGCACCGGAAAAACGACGCTTTCCGCCGACGCGTCGCGTATGTTGATCGGCGACGACGAACATGGCTGGGATGAGAACGGCGTCTTCAATTTCGAAGGCGGCTGTTATGCAAAGGCGATTCGACTTTCTGCGGCGCATGAGCCGGAGATCCACGCGGCCGCCAATCGTTTCGGCGTCGTGCTGGAAAATGTCGGCTTCGATCCGGCGACGCGCAGCGTCGACTTCGACGACGACTCAAAAACCGAGAATACGCGCATCGCCTACCCGCTCGACTTTATTCCGAACGCCTCGGCGGAAGGGCGTGCAAGCCATCCGAAGAATGTCGTGATGCTGACCTGCGACGCATTCGGCGTGCTGCCGCCGATCGCCAAGCTCGACTCGGCGCAGGCCATGTATCATTTCCTCTCGGGCTATACGGCGCGCGTCGCCGGGACGGAGAATGGCGTGCGCGCGCCGCAGGCCGTCTTTTCCACCTGCTTCGGCGCGCCCTTCATGCCGCGACGCCCGGCGGAATACGGCAACATGCTGCGCGAACGCATCGTCGCGCATGACGCAGGCTGCTGGCTCGTCAATACCGGATGGACTGGCGGCGCCTATGGCGAGGGCGGGCGCATGCCCATCCAGGTGACGCGCGCACTGCTACGCGCCGCGCTCGACGGATCGCTCGAAGAGGCAAGCTGTCGCCGCGATCCGTTCTTCGGCTTCGAAACGCCGCTCGCCGCTCCAGGCGTCGATCCCGGCCTGCTCGATCCCGCCAAAACATGGGCCTCCCCCGCGCGCTACGAAGACGCGGCTTTACGTCTCGCCGGCATGTTCCACGACAATTTCAAGAGCTTCGCCTCATCCGTCGGTCGCGACGTTTGCGCAGCGGGGCCGCGCCGTTGAAGCGCGGCTTTGGGGCTGCGAAAAGCGGACGCCGTTTTTTCGCGAGAAAAGCGCGCTCAGGCCGATTCCAGCTTCGCCGGCTCGCGCGCCGGAACCGGAAGATCGCCGCCCGCAGTGGCGACCAGCGCGTCGAGGAGCGCGGTCGCGGTCGGATCGGCGCCGGGCGGATCCTGTAACAGACGGAAGGTCGAGATGACGATATGCCCCTCGCCATAATTGCGTTCCACGGCGAGACCGACCGGCCTGTGTATCCAGCCGACGGCCAGAGCGGCATGCACGCGCGCATGGAAGTCGAGCAGATTGCAACCCGAAATCACGTGAGTGGGAATCACGCGATCAAAGCTCGGATCGATCATCGGTCCGCCCGGCAGCGCGCGGAAGTGACCACGCCGGCGCAGCCAGGCGAAGGACGAGGCCCAGTCGCCGCGCCACAGCGTGCCGTCGCGCGCGAGCACCTTGACGTTTTGCCAATGCGGAAAGAAGGGCGTCAATGTCCCTTCCTCATCGGGCAACAGAACCGCTCGGCCGCCGCCACGCACATAGGCGGCAAGGTCGGGCGCATTGCGCTGCGCCACGACGACATCCGCCTCATCGACGCTTGCCGCAAGGCGATACCCCAGGGCCTGAAGACGCGAGCGCACATCCGGCTCCGGCGACCAAAGGGCGAAGCCCGGGCATTGCGCGCGCGGCGGATGAAGCGCGAATTCGATCTCGTTGCGCGCGACGACGCGGCCGTCCGGGGCGCGCAGATGGAAGGAGACGCGCCGCATCGATGGACGGTCAACCTCCGGAAGCTGCAGCGACACGACGCCGAGATCGGCGACGGCGCCCGCGTCGACACGCGGCGTCGGCGTGGTTTGCGGCCAATCCGACAGGATTTCAAGCGTCCCCGCCTCCAGCGCCTCGCCGCCGCCATGGGCGATCTTCAGAGGCAGCTCCAGCGTCTCGCTCGACCAATAGGAAGCGCGCTCGAGTCGCGGCGCGATCACCGTATCGGCGTTGATCGTGTGGAATACGTCATGGAAGGCGCGCGTATTGGAGCGCATATCGAGCAGACCGTTTGACTCCCAATGGCAGTCGGTCAGCTCGGTAATGACATAGCCTGCGATTTCGCCGCGCCGGCGCATGGCTTCAATTTCATATTTCAGCGCGCGGAACTGCTGCCATTGCGTCGCCTCGATGAAGCCCTCGAAACTGCCGAAGACGCGGTCGAGGCTCCAATCGTGAAAGCGGTTTTGCACGCCATGCGGATACATGACGCCCTCGCCCCAATCGTGCCCCGTCTCGAACCACCAGGGCTCGCGGCCATTGGCGTCGCTGAGCTTCTCGGGATGCGGGAGCCCCCAATTGCCGAATTCCGAACACAGAAGCGGCTCCTCGCCCGTCGTCACCGCATCGCCTTCCGGGCTGAAAAGCCAGTCGCCGCGATCGGCGAGCGCGTCGACGAAACGGTCCCAGTCGTGCCGGCTGTCCGGAATGGCCGCGTAGAAATGATAGTCCGCAAGGTCGCTCTGCACATGAAAGCTCGGCGCGAGCGGCGAATTGTCGACGACGAGACGCGTCGGATCATAGGCTTTGAGCCATAGATAGAGCCGGCGCAGCCAGGCGCGGTGCTTGGCGTCGTGCACGAGGTCGACGCCCCAGTTCTCGTTGATGAGCGTCCAGCAGAAAATCGACGGATGGTTGCCATCCCGGTCGATGATTCCCTTGAGCGTCGTCTCCTTGCGCTCGCGCGAACGCTCCGTCGAATAGCCGCCGTTCGGCAACTCCGCCCAGATCAGGAGGCCCAGCCGGTCAGCGGCCTCGTAATAGCGCGGGTCCGGCGCCTTGATGTGGCAGCGCAGCGCATTGAGCCCGAGCGCCTTCGCCTTGCGGAAGCGGTCCTCGATGAATTCGAGCGAGGGCGGCGTGCAGATCGTGTCGGGGTAATAGTCCTGATCGAGCGCGGCGCGCAGATAGAAGGGCTTTCCGTTGAGATAGAGCTTGCCGGCGCGGGTCTCGATCTTGCGGAAGCCGAAATGCGTCTCCCTTTCGTCGATCGTCTCGCCATCGCGCAGCAGCGTCGCGCGCAGCCTGTAAAGATTTGGCGCGTCCGGCGACCAGGCCTGCGGCTCCGCCACATGCGCGCGCAGATTCGCGTGCTCGGCGCCGACGGCGAGTTCCGCACGCGCCGAAGCCACGCGGGCGCCGCGCGGGTCCAGCACGTCCAGAATCGCCTCGGTGCGGCAGCACAGCGCGCGTTCGAACTTTAGTTGCGCGGACACGTCGCCACTATCGAGATCGGCGCCGACCCGCAGTCCGGTCAATCGATCCGGGACATTGCATTCGAGATAAACCGACTGCCAGATCCCGGAGAGCGGGCCATACCAGCTCTGTTTGCCGAAGGGCATTTCCGCGAACGGGTTATGAGGGAATTCGGACGGGTCGTCCGTCGGACTTTCGACGCGCACCTCGATCTCCGCCGGGCCCTCCGACAGGCGCTCGGTCACGTCGAAGTAAAAGGGCAGAAAGCCGCCGACATGGCTGCCGACCAGGGCGCCATTCACGAAGACATGCGCTATATGAAAGACGGCGCCGAAATGGAGGAAGACGCGCTGCTCCAGCCAGTCCGCCGGCACGTCTACGCTGCGGCGATAGACTGCGACGCCGCCGCGCATGCTCAGATCGGGAAACTGAGCCTGCCAGGGACTCGGAACAAGGATGTTCCTCTTCCCGGCGAGCGACGCGGCGCCGCTGCCGAGATATTGGAACTCCCACATGCCATCGAGGCTGATACGCGCTTGCTTCACCGTCGTCGTCCCCGGCCGGAAACCTGGCCCGCTTCAGGGTCGAAAAGAAGATGATGTCGAATTCGAAATATTGCGACCTGCGCGATCCCAAAGTCCCTACGCGAATCTACGTAAGACCGCCAGTTAATTTCGCGCCCAGCCTTCAGCGCGGCTTGAGATTTTCGTAGAAAGAAAAAGCCTCGCTTCCGTCAGCCTATCGGACGCCCATGACCCTGCTCGCCCCCGAAAATCTGCCTGATTTCTTCAAGCGTCGCCACGGTCGCGCGCCGCAGCTTTTCCGCGCGCCCGGCCGCGTCAATCTGATCGGCGAACATACGGATTATAATGACGGCTTCGTGTTGCCGGCTGCGCTCGATCTTGCGACCTATGTCGCGATCGCGCCGCGCGAGGATCGGGTGATCAAAGTTCATTCCGCGAATTTGAACGCCGATTTCGTCGCCGACCTCGATGCGCCGCAACGCGCCGCCGGCGACTGGAGCGACTATGTCCTTGGCGTCGCGCTGGAGCTCGAAAAATCGGGCCATCGTCTGAGGGGCGCCGAGATGATCGTCATGAGCGTCCTGCCGATGGGATCCGGCCTGTCGGCCTCGGCCGCGCTTGAAGCGTCGGTCGGCTATGCGCTGCTGAGCGTGGCGGGCGCGCCGATCGATCGGCTGGAGCTCGCGAAGATTTGCCAGCGCGCCGAAAATGAATTTGTCGGCATGCGCTGCGGCGTCATGGACCAGTTCATTTCATGCCACGGCGTCGAAGGCTGCGCTTTGCTGCTCGACTGCCGCAGCCTGGAGGCGCGGCCGGTTCCGATCGATCCGAAAGTGCGCATTCTCGTCTGCAACACCATGGTGCGCCACCAGCTCGCGGGCAGCGAATATAATCTGCGCCGGCAGGATTGCGAGGCCGCCGTCGCCCTGCTCTCCCAGACAATCGAGGGGGTGCGGGCGCTTCGCGACGTAAGCGTCGCGGAAATCGAGTCCCACGCCGCTCTCCTCCCGGAGACGATTCTCAAACGCGCCCGCCATGTCGTCACCGAAAACGCCCGCGTGTTGCAGGTCGTCGCGGCGCTGGAGGCGGACGACTTCGAAACAGCGGGCGAATTGATGAACGCCTCCCATGCGAGTCTGCGGGACGACTACAATGTCAGTTGCCCGGAGCTCGACCTGATGGTGACGCTCGCGCGCGCGGCGCCTGGCGTATTCGGCGCGCGCATGACGGGCGGCGGCTTCGGCGGCTGCGCCGTGAGCCTTGTAGAAGCGTCGGAGGCGGAGCGTTTTGCCGAGATTGTCGGACCCTCCTATGAAGAGAAGACGGGTCTCAAGCCGATGATATTTTCCTGCTACCCCGGCCCTGGCGCCGGACCGGTGGTTTTTTGACATGCTGGATCTGCAACAGAACTCGCATCGCCGCCTCAACGCCCTGACAGGCGAGTGGGTGCTGGTCTCTCCCCATCGCACCAGTCGGCCCTGGCAGGGCCAGATGGAGACGAAGGGCGAGGCGGTCGTTCCATCCTACGATCCCGGTTGCTATCTCTGCCCGGGGAATCTCCGCGCCAATGGCGAACGCAATCCCGCCTATAGGGACGTTTTCGCTTTCGACAACGATTTCGCCGCGCTTCGCGCCGACGCGCCGGACGACGAGATCGACGAAGCGGGGCTGATCGTCGCGCAGGGCGAGCCGGGGCGATGCCGCGTCGTCTGCTTTTCCCCGCGGCACGATCTCACTTTGTCGCGCATGCCCGTGGACGACATTGTGAAGATCGTCGCCCTGTGGCGGCAGGAATTCATGCGCCTGGACGCCGACCCGCTCGTCGGCGCCGTGCAGATCTTCGAAAATCGGGGCGCCATGATGGGCGCCAGCAATCCGCATCCCCATTGCCAGATCTGGGCGACCCATCGCGAACCGAACGAGCTGGTGAAGGAATCGAAAAGGCAAGGCGACTATTTCGCGCAGCGGCAGTCATGCTTGTTGTGCGACTACCTTGCGCTCGAACGGGGCGATGGCGGACGCATCGTCTGCGAGAATGAAGGCTTTGTCGCGCTCGTCCCCTTCTGGGCGACATGGCCGTTCGAAACCATGCTACTGCCCCGCCGCCATCTCGGCGCGCTCGACGAATTTACAGGGAGCGATATGCGCGCGCTCGCGGATATTCTGAGCCAGATCACGTGCCGCTACGATAATCTGTTCTCGACGCCCTTTCCCTACTCCATGGGGTTCCACCAGCGGCCGAGCGATGGCGGCGCGCATCCGCATTGGCATTTCCACGGCCATTTCTATCCGCCTCTGCTGCGTTCCGCGACCATCCGGAAATTCATGGTCGGCTTCGAATTGCTCGGCGCGCCGCAGCGCGACATCACGCCCGAAAGCGCGGCGGAGCGGCTTCGGGCGGCGTTCTGATCATCTATTTTCGAGTTCATCGCGAACTCTTTGAGCGAGACCGCCGATCGCGGCCCACACGCCTGCCGACATCGGCGCGCCGATATCGAAGCGCTCGCCTTCGATGGCGTAGACAATGCAGCGCGGCGGCAGCGCGCCGAGCGCTCGCGCAAGTTCGATCGCCTCCGCCAAACCAAAGCCATGCGACGACACGCCGAAGGCGCCGCTCGGCAGCGGCCCCGCCGCGACGTCGAAACGGCGAACCATCCCGGGCGGCCCGCCCGAAATGCTGGCGTCGACGAGGATGGCGGCGCTTGCGCCTTCAAGGCGAGCCAGCAAGGCGGTGGCTTCGCCGTCGAGTTCAAGAATATCGGCCGATAGCAGCCCTGTCTCCCTTAATCGCCGCGCGACTTCCCGTCCCGCGGCGTCATCGCCCCGGTCGGGATTGCCAAGGCCGATGACGATGGTCGCCAAGGTTCAGCCCCGGTCGATTTCCAGTTTGAGGAAATGCGTCGCGCAAGAGATGCACGGATCGTAATTGCGCACCGTCTGTTCGGCGCGATATTGCAGGTCCTTGTCGGGCAGGTCGAGGAACCCGCCGATGAAGTCGATGAGGTCTTCTTCGAGACAGGCCTGATTTTGCGACGTTGGCGGCACGATCTGCGCGTCCGCGATGGTTCCCTCCTCGTCGATACGGTAGCGATGATAGAGCATGCCGCGCGGCGCCTCCGTGGCGGCGTAGCCGACCCCCGCACGCGGCGCGACGTCGATGTGAGGCTTCTCCGGCTCTTCGTAGTTTTCGATAATGCGCAACGCCTCGTCGCAGGCATAGAGCGCCTCGATCGCGCGAACCATGATGCTGCGATAGGGATTGCGGCAGCTCTCGCCGAGCCCGATCTCGCGCGCAGTCGCCTGCGCCAGCGGCGAGAGCTGAGCGAAGCACATGTTGAAGCGCGCGAGCGGCCCCGTGAGATAGGCGCCGCCGCCATTCCTCAGATGTGAATGCAGCGCCGTCGAATGCGCGACATGACTCTCTTCGAAATGCGCGTCGTAATCGGCGGCCGGAATATCAAGGCCGCGGTTCGAAACGATACGACCTTCGTTAAACGGATATTCCGCAGCATGCTTGAGCGTGACGAAAGTGTAGTCGCGCTCGCGCTGCGGAAAGTCGAAAGCCGCGACCCAGCGCGACGTCTCCAGCGCGGCCTCGCGCGCCCATTTCAGCTTCTCGGCCAGCGGCGCCAGTTCCCGTTTGCGGGGCGCGCGGTGAAAGCCGCCGACTCGAACGTTGACGGGATGAATTTCGCGCCCGCCCAGAAGCTGAAGTATCTCGTTCCCGACTTTCTTGAGCCGCAGCCCGCGCCTTACCGCCTCGCCATGGTCGCGCGCCATCTGCACGCCGCCGTCATAGCCGAGAAAATCCGGCGCGTGCAGCATATAGATGTGCAGCACATGAGACTCGATCCATTCGCCGCAATAGAGAAGCCGCCGCAACTCTCGCAGCGGCCCGTCGACCGCGATCCCAAGCAGATTTTCGAGCGCATGCACCGCGCTCATCTGATAAGCCACCGGGCAGATGCCGCAGATGCGCGCGACGATGTCGGGCGTCTCGGTGTAATGGCGCCCACGCAGAAAGGCCTCGAAGAAGCGTGGCGGCTCGAAGATATTGAATTCCGCCCGCCGCACCTTGCCGTCGCGCACGACGATCTTCAGCGCGCCCTCGCCTTCCACGCGCGCGAGAAGATCAACCTTGATTGTCCGGCTCGGCATGTCGCTCGCTTTCTTTGCGGAAAGGTTCGGCATTGGCGTTGAAGGTGCGATAAATGCGCTCCAGCGCTTTGGCCGCCATCCCCATGCCGCCGAGCCAGGCGCTCAGAGACGGAGCGTTCGGCGTCTCCTTGGGGCCGAAGCAACCATAGCAGCCGCGATCATAGGAAGGGCAGAGCGCGCCGCAGCCGGCATGCGTCACCGGGCCGAGACAAGGCGTCGCCTTCGCCACCATCACGCAGACATTGCCCTTCAGCTTGCATTCGATGCAGACGCTGTGCGCGGGCGTATTCGGACGCCGCCCCGAAAGGAAAGCCGCGACGACGTCGACGAGTTGCCCTTTGCTGATGGGACATCCGCGAAGCTCGAAATCGACGGGCACGTGGTCGCAGATCGCCGTCGAGGTTTCGAGCGTGTGGATATATTCCGGATGCGCATAGACAATGGACATATATTCGCGCACGTCGGAAAAATTGCGCAGCGCCTGTATGCCGCCCGAGGTGGCGCAGGCGCCGATGGTGACGAGCGTCCTGGAACGCCGGCGCACCTCATGGATGCGCTCGACGTCGTGCGCCGTGGTGACCGAACCCTCGACCAGGGAGAGATCGTAATGGCCCTTCACGTCGCCGCGCGTCGCCTCCGGGAAATAGGCGATATCGATCGCTCCAGCGACAGCGAGGAGTTCGTCCTCACAATCGAGGAGGCTCAACTGACAACCGTCGCAGGAAGCGAATTTCCAGACGGCGAGTCGCGGCTTGGCTCGCGCCATTGCTAGAGCTCCTTCACCGCGAGAAGCGGCTTGAGGCGCGCATAGGTGAAGACCGGCCCGTCGCGGCAGATGAGAGTCGGGCCGAGCTGGCAATGGCCGCAATGGCCGATGGCGCATTTCATGTTACGTTCCATCGAGAGGTGGATCGCGTCCTCGGACAGGCCTTTGTCGATCAACGACATGGCGACGAAGCGCATCATTACTTCCGGCCCGCAGACCATGGCGATCGACTTCGCAGGGTCGATGTCGAGCCGTGAAACCAGGGTCGTCACAACGCCGACATGGCCATGCCATTCCGAGGCCGCCTGATCGACCGTCACCTCCACGTCAATGTCGAAACGGCCGCGCCAGTTTTCGACCTCATGGCGAAACAGAATGTCCTCCGGCCGCCGGGCGCCGAAGAGCAGCGCGACCTTGCCGTAGCGCGCGCGCTCGCCCAGCAGGCGGTAAAGCGCAGGCCGCAGCGGCGCCAGGCCGAGACCGCCGGCGACGACCACGACGTCCTTGCCTTCCGCTTGAGCCATCGGCCAGCCGGCGCCGAACGGGCCACGTACGCCGATCGGATCTCCGGGACCAAGTTTCGTCAGCGCGCGCGAGACCGGTCCGACGGCGCGGATCGTGTGGATCAGCGGACCCGCCGCCGGGTCGCCGCTCACGCTGATCGCCGCCTCGCCGACGCCGAAGGCGGTGAGCATGTTGAATTGGCCGGGCGCATAGCGGAAGCGCGCGCCGTCCGCCATTTCGAGCTCCAGCGTCCAGGCGTCCGGCGCGTCGCGGCGCCGGCGGCGCACATGAGCGACCTGCGGAACGACGGGCTGCGCCGCGATGGGCGAGAGATGCGGCGCTTTATGCATGGCTGCCATAGAGGTCGAGGAACTGCAGCCGCGTCGTGTGCAGGCGATCGATGAGGATCGGCATGAGACGCTTCATGATGTCATAGCCGAGGTCATGATCAGCCTCGCATTTGTCGCGCAGGCATCTGGCGTCCATGGCGATGGCGCGGGTGAGTTCGAGCGCCCTGGCGTCATAGACCCAGCGATAGGGCGGCACGAGCCAGTTGACGCCGAACACTTCGCCAGGCCCCAGCGTCAGAAAGGTCGACGCGCCGCGGCCAGGCGCCGAGACCTGCAAGGCCACGCGGCCTTCGCGGATCAGATAAAAATGATCCGCCGCCTCGCCCTCGTGAAAAACGAATTCGCCCGCCTCGATCCGCGCATTCCTGGCGCAGCCGCAGGCAAGCTTGAGGAAGGCCTCGTCGAGTCCGGCGAAGAAAGGATGCGCCGACAGAACGCGTTCGAGATTCTCCATCACGGCCTCCCCGCGCTTTTCTCGCTGTCGCTGATCGCCTGCGTCTCTTCCGTAATGTCGATCCCCACCGGACACCAGGTGATGCAACGGCCGCAGCCGACGCAGCCCGAGGTTCCGAACTGCTCATGCCAGGTCGAAAGCTTGTGCGTCATCCACTGGCGATAGCGCGAGGAGACGCTGGGGCGGACCGAGCCGCCATGAATGTAGGAATAATCCATGGTGAAACAGGAGTCCCAGCGCCTCGTGCGCGAGGATTCGACGCCAGCCAGATCATTGTGGTCCTCGACCGAGGTGCAGAAGCAGGTCGGGCAGACCATGGTGCAATTGGCGCAGGACAGGCAGCGTTGCGCCGTCTCGCTCCAGCGCGGGTGCTGCAAATTGCGCATGAGCAGCGCAGGAACGTCCTCGTCGGGCATACGGCGCCCCATGGACGCAGCCGTCTGCGCGACGACGTCCTCCGCCGCCGCGATATCTTCCGCCGTCGCGGGGCGGCTCGGCAGCTCCGCGAGGATATCGGCCCCGGCAGGCGAACCGATCTCGATCAGAAACTCATGCGCGTCGGGGGAAAGCAACTCGGTAAGGGCGAGGTCGAAGCCCTTTTCAACTTTCGGCCCGGCCTTCATCGAAACGCAAAAACATGTCCCGCCCGCCTGGCCGCAATTCAGCGCGACGATGAAGGCGCCGTCGCGCTGGGCCTTGTAATGGGGGTCGACATAGTCGCCGCCCATCAGCACGCGGTCCTGAATGGCGATGGCGTTCAATTCGCAGGCGCGCACGCCGATGAACGCGAAATTCTGCGGCTCGGGGCGCTCGGCCTCGATCGTGACGTCGTCTCCCTTGCGCTCGGCGCGCCACAGCCGCAGCAGCGGCTTATGCAGAAACTTCTTCCAGGATTGAGGGCCGACAGCGTAGCCGAACAGCGCGCCGTCGTCACGCGGCGAGAGCTTATAGCTCCCGGGCGCCTGCGCGTCGGCCACGCCGCGCGGGAGATCGTCCAGATCGTCAACGCCGTCATAAATGATGGCGTCGTCCGCGATCGTGGGGCCGATGACGCGACGCCCCCGGCGGCGCAAGACCGCGATCAAGGCGCCAAGCCCTTCGACACTGGTGACGCGGCGCAGGGGAGCGGCGCCGCTTGTTGCTTCCGGCATTGTTTATTCGCGCGGCGTATCGGATGACATTCCGACACTGTACCTCGAATATGAAGGCTCCGCGACGATAAAACCGCGGCCGCCACAACGCTTCGGAGAATGCAGGCGTACGAACCCGCGCGCCCAAGCGCGTCCGGAGCCGCGCGCCGGCCGCGCGATGCGGCCGACGCGATTCTCAAAAAGTTTTACTTCGTCGCCGCCGATTTCAACTTTGAAAGCGCGCGGATCTTGACGCGAACCGACGCGGGCTTCGCCGCCGCCTTCACCATCTCGCCGGTCGCTGGATTGCGCACGAGCGTGCCGGCCTTGCGCGCCGGAACCTTGCGCAGCGTGACTTTGAGCAGGCCCGGAAGGGTGAATTCGCCGACGCCCCTGGGATGCACCGAGCCGAGAAACACGCCTTCGAGCGTGGCGTAAACGGCGGCCGCGGTCTTGCGCGGAATGTCGTTCTGCTCGGCGATGTAGTTGATCAGCGCCGACTTCGTCATGGTCTCCTTCACCGGACGAATGGCGGGCGCCTCGGCCTTGCCGACCTTGGCGGTCGCGGCCCGGGTGGTTTTTGCCTTGGCCATATGAATGCTCTCCTCGTCGCAATCGGCCGCAAAATCCTGCGCGCCGCCGCCAACAATGCAAATTGCTAACGATTTGCTGGGTGATTCGCAATCAGACCCTCGCAAATCCCTGCCCCGCGCCGCGCAAATTCCTGTCGACGGCGAAAGCGCAGAGCCGCTCCCGCTTCGCCTGCAACGCCCTAAATGGGCGTTCAATGCGAGCGGACCGCTTGGCTAAACCCCTCCGATTTTGTAGGATTAGACGAAAAGCGGAACAGGTCGCCCGCGGAGAGGGAGCGAATGACGGTTCTTTTCATCAACGGAAAAACGATCGATGCGGATGTCGATCCCGACACGCCGCTCCTCTGGGCGATCCGTGAAGATCTCGGCCTTACCGGCACGAAATATGGCTGCGGGATCGGCCAGTGCGGCGCCTGCACGGTGCATATCGACGGGCAGGCCGCGCGCTCCTGCAGCGTGACGGTCGCCGACGCGGCTGGCAGGAAGATCACGACGATCGAGGGCCTCGCGGAAAACGGGGCGCTGCATCGCGTGCAACAGGCCTGGATCGATCTCGACGTCCCGCAATGCGGCTATTGCCAGAGCGGCATGATCATGGCCGTCGCGGCGCTCCTGAAGGAGACGCCGCAACCGACCGACAAGGAGATCGACGCCGCCATCACGAATATCTGCCGCTGCGGCACCTTCCAGCAGGTGCGCGAGGCGATTCACGCCGCCGCCAAGGCATAGGGGACGACCGACATGACGCAAATCTTCGAGATCGGCCGTCGCGATTTCATTGTCGGCGGCGCGACGCTCGGCGGCTTCGTCCTGGGCTTCAATATGAGCCCGGAGATGGGCCTCGGCGCGGCCGAAGCCGCGCAATCGGCGCGCGAGGTCAACGCCTGGGTGGTCGTGAAGCCCGACGACACGGTCGTCATCCGCATCGCGCGCTCGGAAATGGGCCAGGGCACGCTCACCGGCCTCGCGCAGCTCGTCGCCGAAGAGCTGGATTGCGACTGGTCAAAGGTGACGACGGAGTATCCGACGCCCGGCGAAAATGCGGCGCGCAACCGCGTTTGGGGCGATTTCTCCACGGGGGGCAGCCGCGGCGTCCGCGGTTCGCAGGATTACGTCCGCAAGGGCGGCGCCATGGCCCGGCACATGCTCGTTCAGGCCGCCGCCAATGACTGGAAGGTTCCTGCGAGCGAGTGCCGCGCGGAGAAGAGCGTCATCACGCATCCCGCCTCGGGCCGCTCGACGACCTATGGCAAGATCGCGGAGGCCGCGGCGAAACTCGCGCCGCCGGCGGAGGTCGCGCTGAGGGATCCACGCGACTGGAAGATCGCCGGCAAGGGCCTGAAGCGGCTCGACACCGCCGACAAGGCGACCGGCAAGATGATCTACGGCGTCGACGTGAAGCTGCCCGGCATGCTGAACGCCGCAATCAAGGCCTGCCCCGTCTTCGGCGGCAAGCTGAAGAGCTATGACGAAGGCGAGATCGCGAATTTCAAGGGCGTGAAGAAGGTGGTGCGCGTCGGCGACAATGCGGTCGCTGTCGTCGCCGACACCTGGTGGCGCGCCAAAAGCGCGCTCGAGGCGCTGCCCGTCGTCTGGGACGAAGGGCCGAACGCAAAATCCAGCAGCGCCGATGTCGCAAAATGGCTGGGCGAGGGTCTGAGCGATTCGCAGCCGGCCGTCACGGGCAATCAGAACGGCAATGCGCGCGCCGCCATCGCCGCCGCGCCCAAAGTTGTCGAGGCGGTCTACGGCTATCCGCATCAGAACCATGCGGCGATGGAGCCGCTGAACGCGACCGCGCTCTATACGGACGATAAATGCGAGGTCTGGACCGGCACGCAGAATGGCGAGGCGGCGCTCGACGCCGTCGTTCAGGCCTCGGGCCTGCCGCACGAAAAATGCGACGTGCACAAGATCATGCTCGGCGGCGGCTTCGGGCGCCGCGGCTTCACGGACTATGTGACGCAGGCCGTGCTGATCGCGAAGCAACTGCCCGGCACGCCGGTGAAGCTCTTGTGGTCGCGCGAAGAGGACATGACGCAGGGGAAGTATCACCCCGTCACCCAGTGCAAGCTCACCGGCGCCTTCGACGCCGACAACAAGCTGACGGCGCTGCATATGCGCATCTCCGGCCAGTCCATCTTCGTCGTCGCACGGCCGCAAATGGTGAAGAACGGCGTCGATCCGGCGGTCTTCCAGGGTCTCGTGACGACGGGCGACGCGCAGATCGGCTACGCCTTTCCCAATCTTCTCGTCGAACATTCCATGCGCAATCCGCCCGTTCCGCCGGGCTGGTGGCGCGGCGTGAACATCAACCAGAACGCCATCTATCTCGAATGTTTCATGGACGAGCTCGCCCACGCGGCGGGCGAGGACCCGGTGGCGTTCCGCCGCAAGCTGATGGCGAATCATCCCAAACATCTTGGCGTGCTTAACGCCGTGGTCGAGCGCGTGGGCTGGGAGAAGCCCGCGCCGCAGGGCGTTCATCGCGGCGTCGCGGTCTTCATGGGCTACGGCAGTTATGTCGCCGCGGCCGCTGAGATCTCGGTCTTGCCCACCGACAGGATCAAGATCCATCGCATCGTCGCGGCGACGGACCCGGGCCATGCGGTGAACCCCGCGCAGATCGAGCGGCAGGTCGCAGGCTCTTTCGTTTACGGCCTGTCGGCGCTCTTCCATGGCGGGATCACCATCAAGGGCGGACGCGTCGAGCAGGAGAATTTCGACAGCTACGAGTCGATGCGCCTGAAAGACATGCCGAAGGTCGAATGCATCGTCATGCCGAGCGGCGGCTTCTGGGGCGGCGTGGGCGAGCCGACGATCTGCGCCGCGGCGCCCGCCGTGCTCAACGCCTATTTCGCCGCGACGGGCAAGCGGATCCGCTCCATTCCGCTCAAGGACGCGAATATCAGCTTCGTTTGAAGCGAGCGAGATCGGCCGGCGCATCGACGTCCGCCAGCACGCGATCGTCGTCGAGCGGCAATTCGACGACGTTTTGGCGCGCGCGCAGGAGCTTTCGCGCGCCTTCGTCCCCTTCGAGCAGGGCGACCTGCGGGAAGATCGCGCGCGGAAGCAGAACCGGATTGCCGCGCCGGCCGTGGCATGTCGGCACGACCGCCGCGCCCTGCGGCGCCGCCTCAAACGCCTCGATCAGCGCATCGACGATGCGGGGCGAGACGCCGGGCATGTCGCCGAGCAAAATAACCGCGGCGTCCACGTCGGCCGCGGCCGCAAGTCCCGCGCGCAACGACGACGCGAGACCGCTTGCGAAGAGGGGATTATGCGTGAGGCGAACCGGCAGATCCGCGAGCGCCGCCTCGATATCGTTGCGCGCATGTCCTGTGACGACGACGGGCGGAGCTGCGCGCGAGGCGAGCGCCGCCCACGCGACGCGCCGCAACACCGGCTCGCCGTCAATCGCGGCGAGCAGCTTGTTTTCGCGGCCGCCGAAGCGAACGCCGCGGCCGCCGGCGAGAATGATGGCTGCGACCGCCATGCTCATGCGCATGCGCCGGAAAAAGCAGGCTCCGCGCGCGGCGTCAGGCTGCGCAGCGGCTTCTGCCCGCGCGCCAGGATCAGCTCGGCGAGAATCGCTACGGCAATCTCGGCGGGGCCGATCGCGGCGATGTCGACGCCGATCGGCGCCCGCAGGCGCTCCAGCATGCGCGGCGTCACCCCGCTCGCCCTCAGCCGCTCGACGCGCCGTGCATGCGTCGCGCGCGAGCCGAGCGCGCCGACATAGAAACAGTCGGACGCCAAAGCGAGACGCAGAGCCGGATCGTCGATCTTGGGATCATGGGTGAGGACCGCGACCGCCGTGAAGGGATCGAGGCCGATCGCCGGCAGCGCCTCGTCCGGCCAGCGGGAGTCCAGCCTTGCGCCCGAAAAGCGCGCCTCGGCTGCATAGGCGCTGCGCGGATCGACCACGACCGCGTCGAAACCCGCAAGCGCCGCCATGGGCGCGAGCGCCTGCGCGACATGCACGGCGCCGACGATGACGAGGCGCGGGCCGGGCCGATAGCAATTGATGAAAACTCGTTCCCCGCAATCGACGACAAGCCGGCTTCCGTCGCGGAATCGGTCCGCGAAGCCGCTGTCGTCCGAAAGCGCAAGCCGCGCCGCGCCGCCCTCCAGCGGCGTCGTCAGCGCGCAGGCGCGGCGCGCGGCGCATTCGGCGTTCACGCGCGCGATCAAGGCAAGGCGGGCCGGGTCCACGCGTCCCACATGCACGACGATGCGGCCGCCGCAGGAGAGCCCCACGCGCCACGCGGTTTCGTCGGCGACGCCGAATTCAAGAATGCGCGGCGCGCCGTCGGCGATGACGTCGAGCGCCGCCGTAATGACCTCGCCCTCGACGCAGCCTGCCGAGACCGAGCCGCAGAAGAGACCGCTCTCCGCCACGATGAGATGAGAGCCGACCGGCCGCGGCGCGGAGCCGAACGTCTCCACGACGGTCGCGATGGCGACGCCGCTTCCCGCCCGAGCCCATCTTTCGGCCTGACGCAATATTCCAAGGTCGTCGACGGGAGCTGTCGCGTTCGTGTCGATCACGCCAAACGCCTTCGTTCGAGGAGCTGGGCCAGCGGCCCACGTCCCTAATTATAGCAGAAACGTAGGATTTGCAGATCAATCGCGCAAGGAAACGCCGACCGCCATGCCGTCTTCGAACCAGCTTGCGAGAAATTGCGCGAGCCGCTCGGGCGCAATCTCGCCCGACTGCTGAAAGGCCGCCATCTGACAAATTTCACCAAAGGCGCGGCCGGCCCTGGCTTCGCTCAGCGCGACATATTCATCCGCTTCCAGCTCTCGAAAAGCGGTTTCCTCATTGCAGCGCCAGACCGCGACGGTTTCGGTCGCGCCGGGCGCGAAGGATGCGCCTTGCTCCCGCCGGTCGGCTTCGAACTCCGCCGCCGCCTCGCTTTCCTCCGCGTCGTCCTCTTCGCTGAAGGCCTGATAGGCGGCCATGGTTCCGGCGACGAGTTCGAGCACGATGAGGCTCGGGTGAAAGGCGAAGACGAGGCGCGGCGAATCCTCTGGCGCGAAGCCCGCGAGCGCCTGGATCGTCAGCGTCTCCGCATCCGGCGCGTCAAAAGCGTCAACCATGGCGCGCTCGAACAGCGCCATGGAAAGCGCGGGCCGATTGTCGCGCCATTGCGGATGCGCAGTCATGTAATCCGGAAGACCGGTGGTGTACCAGCGAGCGTTGCGGTTCCTGGGCGGGTTTGATTCGACAAAGTCGCGGACCAGCGCCTCGAAGGCGTCGTCGCCCAGAAGCGCGCGCAGGCCCGGATGATCTTCATAAAGGAAGCTCTCCAGCCGGATGCGATAGCCGGATTGATAGACGCGCAGCAAATCTTCGCGCATCGCGCCGCGCTGCGATCGGCGCAGCGCCTCGATCAGCGGCGCATCCGCCGCGCCCGGTCCCGCGAGGATGCGCGTCTGAAACAGAGACTGGAACTCGGCGAGTTTCATGCGGCGCTCAGCGAACGCCCGGCGGCAATGCGCGCGTCGATGTCGCGCATGCGCCGCAATTCGTCGAGAAGCTCGGAAAGGGGCGGAAAATTATCATCTCGCTCGATCATGGCCGACACCGCGCCGAAGCGGCGGCGCGCATGTTCGTAGAGCGCCCATACCTCCTCGCAAACCGGCTGGTCGTGGGTGTCGACGCGGTGCGTCTCGTGGTTGGTGTGGCCCGCCATGTGAAACTGGACCACGCGCTCGACCGGGACGGCGTCGATGAAGGCCACGGGGTCGAAGCCGTGATTGAAGCTCGACACGAAGACATTGTTGACGTCGAGCAGCAGCAGGCAATCGGCCCGCTCGGCCATCTCCTTTACGAATTCCGGCTCGCTCATCTCCGAGGAGACGAAAGAGACGTAGGTCGAGGCGTTTTCGATGACGAGCCGGCGCCCGAGATAGTCCTGCACGCGGCAGATGCGCTCGACGATGTGAGCGAGGGATTCGCGCGTATACGGGATCGGAAGAAGATCGTGGAGCGTCAGCCCGTGCACGCCCGTCCAGGCGACATGGTCCGAGACCCAGGCGGGCTCGACGCGCTCAATCAGCGCCTTGAGCTGCGCAAGATAGTCGAAGTCGAGCGGATCGGTCGAGGCGAGCGACATGGATACGCCATGCATCGCGACCGGATAGTCGGCGCGGACGGCGTCGAGCATGGACAGCGGCTTGCCGCCGGGAACCATGTAATTTTCAGAAATGACTTCGAACCAGTCGACCGGCGGGCGCGTCGACATGATCTCGTCGAAATATACGGGCCGGAGGCCAAGGCCGTAGCCAAGCGGCGCGGGCTTTTGCATTCAAGGATTCCCCTGCCCTGACGCGCGCCGGACCCCGAACGGAACCCGGCGCGTCCCCTTTACTTCGCGTGACATGCGCTCTTCATATTGCAACGCCCTTTATGGTGATGGCACTGCGACTTATGGTGGCACTTCGCCGTGTGGCGGCATGCGCCCTTTCCGCCGCAATGCGCCTTGGCGTGCGCGGCGGAAGCGTGGGCATGGGCCGGGGCGACGGCCGCGCCATTCAAGGCGAGCGCAATGGCGGCCGCCGCGAGCGCCGACCCGGAAACGACTTTCGTCTTCATATGCTTCTCCTCTGAAAAGCCCGTCCTGGGCCGTCAAATGGCGCGCGCCAAAGGCCACGCTCGAGCGTTACCTAGTGTGGCATTTCGCCTTCATGTTGCAAGCGCTCTTGCTGTGGTGGCAGGAGCTCTTGTGATGGCAGCCATGGCGGCAGGCGGCCTTGCTCTTACCGGCATTGTGCTTGCAGACGCCGGTCTTGGTCATGCAGGCGGCCTTGCCGCCGCACTGGCCCTTGGCCATCGAACACGCATGGGAGCCATGCGCCGACGCCGGCGCGACGACTGCGCCGCTGAGCGCGAGGCCGACAGCGGCGGCCGCGAGGGCCGAACCCGAAACGATCTTCGTCTTCATATACTTCTCCTATGCAAATCGCCCGGCGCGGGCGTAAGACGGCGCGCCTTTCGAACCGTCCGGAGGGCGCGCCGAATCGGCTTACTTCGTCTCAGCAGGCTTCTCGCCGGCCGGAGCCGGGGCGGCGGGGGCGGCGGTTCCGGCCGGAGCGGCCTTCTCCTCGCCAGCTTTAGCGGGGCAGCCATTCTTGCCGCCGCAATTATGCTTTTCGGCTGTCGCCTTGGGCGCGCGATGCGACTTGTGCCTGGCCTGGGCCGGCGAAGCGGCGAGGGCGAGAGACATCGCCGCGACGGCGAGAGCGGCCCCGGAGATCACGCGTGATTTCATATGGTTGTTGCTCCCCAAAGCGCGACGTTTCGCCCGGAGGTCGCGCTATAGCCTTCGAGATTGGCGCCGGGCTCCGCTTTCGCTAGCAGGATTTCCGTCATATGGCGAATACGAAACGCAAGCATTGCTGCAATGCAATAGCCTAACTTAGGCGCCGCAGCAACAAAGGCGCTTCCGCCCCGCTTGCCGCCGGGACGGACCGCTGTTACATAGCTGCCGCGCATCAAGCCTTTCGCCTGGTTCGCAAATCACTTGGTTTTCGTCCGTCGGGCCGCGCCGGCCAGTTCGGTTACGAACTTTTCGTCCCAAATCACGCGCGGGAGGCGCTGGGACGTTCCGATCGCCGGGAACCGACCGCAACGCCAACCTCAAAGCCGGCGCCGCCCCGACAGGGGCCCTCAGGAGAACAAATGTCCGCTACGACCGATCGCGCGCCCACGCGCGAAGATTTTGCCGCCCTGCTCGAGCAGAGCTACGGCGATAACGAGGCTTTCGAAGGCTCCGTCATCAAGGGGCGCGTCGTCGCCATCGAGAAGGACGTCGCCGTCATCGACATCGGTCTGAAGACCGAAGGCCGCGTCGCCCTCAAGGAATTCACCGGATATGGCCGCGACCCCGCCCCCCAGGTCGGCGAAGAGGTCGAGGTCTATCTGGAGCGCGTCGAGAACGCGCTCGGCGAGGCCGTCATCTCGCGCGACAAGGCGCGCCGCGAGGAGAGCTGGGTCAAGCTCGAAAAGGCCTTCGAGACCAATGAGAAGGTCGAGGGCGTCATCTTCAATCAGGTCAAGGGCGGCTTCACGGTCGACCTCGACGGCGCCGTGGCCTTCCTGCCCCGCTCGCAGGTCGACATCCGTCCGATCCGCGACGTCGGCCCCCTGATGAACGTTCCGCAGCCGTTCCATATCCTGAAGATGGACCGCCGCCGCGGCAACATCGTCGTGTCCCGCCGCACCGTGCTCGAGGAGAGCCGCGCCGAGCAGCGTCACGAGATCGTCGCCAACCTCGAAGAGGGGCAGGTGATCGACGGCGTCGTAAAGAACATCACCGACTACGGCGCCTTCGTGGACCTCGGCGGCATTGACGGCCTGCTGCATGTCACCGACATCGCCTGGCGCCGCGTCAACCATCCGTCCGAGGTGCTGACCATTGGCCAGACGGTCAAGGTGAAGATCATAAAGATCAATCACGAGACGCACCGCATCTCCCTCGGCATGAAGCAGCTGCTCGACGATCCGTGGCAGGGCATCGAGGCCAAATATCCGATCGGCGCGAAGTTCCACGGCCGCGTGACCAACATCACCGACTACGGCGCCTTCGTGGAGCTGGAGCCGGGCATCGAGGGCCTCGTCCACGTCTCGGAGATGAGCTGGACCAAGAAGAACGTCCATCCCGGCAAGATCGTATCGACGAGCCAGGAAGTCGACGTGCAGGTGCTCGAGGTCGATCCGGTCAAGCGCCGCATTTCGCTGGGCCTCAAGCAGACCCTGCAGAATCCGTGGGAGGCCTTCGCCGAGAAGCACCCGGTGGGTTCGACCGTCACCGGCGAGGTCAAGAACAAGACCGAGTTCGGCCTCTTCATCGGCCTGGACGGCGATGTGGACGGCATGGTCCATCTCTCCGATCTCGACTGGAACCGTCCGGGCGAGCAGGTCATCGAGGAGTATAAGAAGGGCGACGTGATCAACGCCCAGGTTCTCGACGTCGACGTCGAGAAGGAGCGCATCTCGCTCGGCGTGAAGCAGCTCGCGGGCGATCCCTTCGCCTCCGTGGGCGGCGGCGAGGAAGGCGGCGACGTCCGCAAGGGCGCCGTGGTCACTTGCGAGGTGATCGAGGTCAAGGACACCGGCATCGACGTCAAGATCGCCGGCACCGATCTGACGACCTTCATCAAGCGCAGCGAACTCGCCCGCGACCGCGCCGACCAGCGCCCCGAGCGCTTCGCCGTCGGCGAGAAGGTCGACGCGCGCGTCACCCTTTTCGACCGCAAGGCGCGCAAGATCGCCGTCTCGATCAAGGCGCTGGAAGTCGCCGAAGAGAAGGAGGCGATCGCCCAGTACGGCTCGGCCGACTCGGGCGCGTCGCTCGGCGACATCCTCGGCGCGGCGCTGAAGGCCCGCGAAGAAGCGCCGAAGAAGGGCAAGAAGGGCGAGGAGTAATCCTCCCCTACGACGCGAAAGCATGGAGCCCGCGCCGAAAGGCGCGGGTTTTTTCGTGGCTTGGTTAAAAAGGCCGACTTGAAAAAGGCGGACTTGGCCTGTGGAGTCGCTCTGACGAAAGGAGCGGCATGAACGCCACCCGCCTTGGCCTGACCGGCCTGCTCGCGCTCATGCACGCCATAAATGTGGCGCAGGCCTTCGACGGAAGCGACTCGCCCAGGCCGCTCGAAGAAGCCCGAAAGCCGCGCAGCCAGCCTGAGGCGGCGCCATCCATTCTCCCATCCGTGTTGAGCCGGGGAAAAGCGCGGTTCGGCTGGGGGGTCGACATTCCCGACAGGGCCGATCTCGGGAACGAGGAACTTCCGCCGCCCTATCGGGACTTCGGCGTGAACTACCTGCCCCGCGACGCTCAGGTGCTCATCGGCCAGCCAAAAGGCGGCTATGGCGTCGTGACCATCGGTAAGGCGAGCGACTATGCGGGCGGCGGCCAATACCGCGTGTCGTCGGGCTATGGTTGCTTTCAGCTTTCCGACGCTCCCGGCGCCGGACGACATGCATATGCGGAATGCCTTTACTCCGAGGTCGCGCGAACGGCGGCGGGAGCGAATGCGGTCGGGCATGAAATCGCCATGCCGAACTATGCGGGCTATCCGCCCACGATCAATCCGTTCCAGGTCAACAATGCGGGCTGGCAAGCCCATCTGCAACTCGATCCGGGCGGCGGCTCCCATCCCAGGCGCGATTTCTGGCCGTCTTCGGCCCTGATCGCGGCGCCAAACTTCGGCGGACAGGTCCTTCGCGGACTTGTCTTCGGCAGCACCGCGCTTGCGGGATCCAACGGCGCCCGGGACGTCTCGACGACCATCAGCGCCGCGGAGGGCGACAGGGTGATCACGCTGCCGGCGTCGCCCCAATCCCTAGGGGTCGTCGCCGGCCAAATGGTCGTTTCGAGGGATGTTCCGCCCGGATCCATCGTGACGGCCGTTTTCACGACGGGAAACCGGGTCGAGATTTCCGCGCCGGTCGAGACCAGGGCGACGGGCGCGCCTGCGACATTCGCCAATCCTGGCGCGATCGCCGTGGAGCTCGCGCCCCACCACGAGATCCGCTGGTCGAACGACGCTTATGGCGCCCGCGGCGCCTTCATTCGCAACGACAGCGTCGCGGGGGAATCCTCGCTCGGCCTGCGTTTTCACGCCAAGGGCGTATCCTGGGTCGATTCGAAAACGGAAGTAGAGGCGGCAGGATTGACGCGCGAAGGCGACGCTTATGCGCATCGGTTCCTCACCATCGGCGCCGCGCCCACCCTGAGCGACTGCGGAAAAGCGCCGCCCGCGCCTCATCCCCAGTCAACGTCCGCGGCCGGACAGTTTAAGACCGGTTCGCGCGCGCGAGGCTGCACAGTCGAATTCGCCACGGCGTTCCCCGGCGCCGGCTTTTGCGTTCTCACCCCGATGGACCCAATCGCGGCAGGCAGCGGCTACTTCATCAGCGTGAGCGAAAGAACCCGTTTCCGCGTGGCGTTCGCCGCGCCCATCGACGGCGGGGGATTCAATTATTCCTGCGGAGGGAAGTGAAGCCTCTCCGCGCCTAATCAAGGACGCGGTCGAGAATCGCGGACAGAACGGCGATGTCGATGAACTGAGTTTCGCCGTCATAGACGATGCTGACGTGCTTGAGATCGAAGCGCGCGAGTAGCCGCCGCAACCAGTGGTCCCGAATCGTGCTTGGCGCAAGTTCAATGACCGTCCCAACGCCCGGCTCCATGAGCGGGCACAGGCTGAAGCCCGATCCGAATACGGACGCAAAGACCTTGGCGCTTTTCATAATTTCGGCCTGACCCGCGACGGAGAACTTTTGCGGATCAAGGATCACGAAGCCGCGACTCGCAAAGTGCATGGCGACTTCGGCCTCGTTTTGCAATCGCCTGACCGCATCGCCGCGCAGGAAGAAAACGCGTTCGAAAAAGTGGCCGTCATCGACGCGCTCACGAAGGAATCCGTAAGAAATCTCCGCATTCGCACAGGGGTATTGCGTCGTCTTCGCACTATGGTGATGCGATATGATCCCATGAGCGAGCCAGTTCGGCATTGCATCCAGCATTTTGACGCAGGCAAGATCGACGTCGGCGAGCTCGAAAAGATCGCGCATCCAGTCCTTGAATTGAAAAAAACCTATCTTCAGCTCACCGCCGTTCAATAGCGACCTGAACCGTACGATGAGCGGAAGCATGTCGAGAAAAAAATGTCCGAATATGCAAAAAGACGAGTGGCCGCCGAGGATGACCGGCTCCCGGTGCCGCGGCAGCGACGCGCGCAATTCGGGCGCGCGGATCCGCCGGAGCTGAAGATGATTCAGGGGCCATTCGTCAAAGCTGCGCCCCCTCTCCGCAATCGTGTCCTCCAACACGATCTCGTCGCCGCGGGTCACGATATTGCAGAAAGGGTGATAGAAGACGTCATTGAGACTAGCATAGAATCTGCTGGGCGGCGCGTAGCCGACGCCCTCGCGTTTTTCGACGAACTGACCCTCGGCATTGATTTCGAAGGCGGTGGTCTCCCCCACCACGGCCGGCTCGCCGCCCTCCCGAAAAATGGAATCGGACCTTTCGGCGACTTCGTCGAGGCTGTTCGCCTCGCTTAAACCGAGCTCCGACACAGGTTTGAGGCTTGGCGCCATATCAAGGTCTCAAATCTCGGCCGAAGCGCTCAAAGCCAGAAGAAACGCGCCATCCGATCGGCGGTCGCAAGATCCCCCGTAGGGCGGACAGTGAGCGAGTTGCAATAGGAAACGAAATTGTCCGCGTCTTGGGACGTGTCCATCAACTCTTGCACGAGATCGTAATAATCCTCTTCGAGGACGGTCGATCCCGGATTGAGATTGGTGATGCAGACCAGCCCGGTGGGGGGCGCGTCGAAAGCGTGGATACGCAGGTCCGGGCGCGCTTTCTTCAGGATCGCAACCGTTTTCCAGACGTCGCCCGCCCACCAATTGGGGTTCGGCATCTGGCTCGACAGGCCCGACAGATCTTCCAACAGACGCCGCGCATAATAGAGATTCGTGGGAATGCAGTCATGTAAGACGACGACTGAATTCTTGCGGCAGGACTTTTCAATGTTGATGAAGTCCCGCAACAGGAATTCGTACCAATGCAAGCCGTCCAAGAAAGCAAGATCGACAGGCGCGCCGAACAATATCGCGGGATCGTGATCACGGAAGAAATCGTCGCTCGTCTTCTGGAAGATGTGGAGAATGGATTTTCGACCGATAATATCTTCACTAATCTGAAAAGCGGGATCGATTGCGATCGAAGGACATGTGACGCTGCGCAGCGAATCGCCCGTGCGGGTGCCGATTTCCAGATAATTCTTCGGATTGAGAAATTTGTGAAACCAGGCAAGCACGTCGAAATAGACGACGCCCCCATGCAAAGGCCTTTCGGTCGCCTTGACCAATTCCATCGTCGGCGTCATCCAAGCCTCTCCAATCATTCACCTTTTTGCCACGGTACCAGACAGCGTGAACGTGTCAATCAGATACGAGCCGCGTTCTTCCAGGACGCCGGTTTACCTCGCATTCACCATGTCCGAACATGTAGCGGCATTGTTAACCCTAATTCCATGCGGCCCGGCGAAGGTCTTCGCATCGTAGACGCTTGCTTGCCGAGACCGCCGGAGTTGCGTGATGAGTGCGACCTCTTTCGACCGAGACTATGACCGATCATCCATGGGCCCGCTGCGCGCGCGCCCGGCGGGCGTGAAAGCCGCCCTCGGGATGGGCGTCGGCGCCTCGGTCATCCTTGCGGCCGCCGCTCTGCTGATCCGCCATCCGGCGCCGATTCCGACGGTCGCCGACGCCGGGGCGCCGGCGGGCGTCGAGACCCGCGCGAAGATCGCCGCCAAGGCGGGCGCCGAACTCGAGACCGCGCTCGGAGCCAAGCCTTCCTCCGTCGCGGCGCTCGACATCGACGCGCCCGAATTCGCGCACGAGAAAAAGATCGTCGCCGTCGGCGAGACCAGGGACGGCGCCCCGCGCGTCGACAGCCTGACAGTCGGCCAGTTCGCCCTCGGCGCGCCCTTCCTGCGCGTCGACGTCCATCCCGACCTCGATCCCAAAACGACCAATCCCGACTTCTTCCTCGACATGAAGAACCACGCGCAGGCGGCTGGCCTGAATGTCGCGAAGATCGGCCAGCGCGCCACTTTGACCACGCGGTTCGGCGCTTTCGAAGCGGCGGACATCCGGCTCGCCCAACCGGACGGCGCGGGCGTCGAGGCGAGCGAGCGCGGCTGCCTCGCGGCCCGCCTGGTCGAGCCGAAAGCGCCGCTGGAGATCGCCGGCATCGCCTGCGGCGCGGCGGCGAAGCCGATCGACCGCGTCGCCTTCGCCTGCCTGCTCGACAAGCTGAACTATTCGGCGGGCGGCGACAACAGGCAGTTAAACGATTTCTTCCTCAACGCCGAGCTCGCCCGCGGCAAGGGCTGCGCGAATGTCTCGCGCGACGACCTCACGGCCGCCATCCCGCCCGCGCGGACCGCGCGCGCAAAGCCGGCCGCCCACGCCAAGAAGGGCCACGGCGTCGCGCGTTCGGCCCCGATTCACCCTGAGGCGGCGAAAAACTAGACGAGGGCAGGACAGTCGTCTCGCTTTTGCGAGACGATCCTATATGATGCGTCCGAAGCGTCGAGCCTGAGAGGATGGAGATGCGCAAGGGTTTTAAAGTGTCGGTGGGCCTCGCCTGCCTGGTCGCGATGGCCACGGGCGGCGACGCGCTCGCCAAGTCGCGCAACCGCCAGCCCGCCGGCTACTCGATCGCACATAACCGGGACGACTCCTTCAACCGGTCCGTCAGCCTGGGCCCCGGCGTTCCGGGCGCCACGCGCAGCTGGCTCGACCCCGGCACCAAGGTTCCCGTCGGCAGCACGAACCGCTACATGCTGCAGCAGACCTACTATAATCAGGATCCGATCCAGTCGAACCAGCGTAGCTGGTACATGCAGGAGACGCTGCCGACGCGGCCGCCCTACAACACCGACATGATCGTGCCCTACAATGAGGGCCTGCCGCTCGACTGGCCGTAATCGGCTTCTTGACTCGGGGAGCCGCTTCCTTTAGCTCCCCTCTTGGTCCGGCGCGGCGACGCGCCGGACAAGCACCCGTGGCGTTTGACCTAAACGCCTGTCGGCCGGTTTTCGGCAGAGGAGGGCGCGTTCTTGAAGCCCCGGCCCCGCGCCGGGCGCGTGCGAGAGACGCGGTTGTGGACGACGCCCCGAGCGAAGCGCTCCGGGCGCTTTTTCGTCTTTTCGCCTCTCGCGCGTAAACGCGACCATGAGAGGACGAACGTAAGTGACGAAGCGCGCTGAAGCCAAATACAAGCTCGACCGCCGCCTGGGCCAGAATATCTGGGGCCGCCCGAAGAGCCCCGTGAACCGCCGCGAATATGGCCCCGGTCAGCACGGCCAGCGCCGCAAGGGCAAGCTTTCCGACTACGGCACGCAGCTCAAGGCGAAGCAGAAGCTCAAGGGCTATTACGGCAACATCTCCGAAAAGCAGTTCCGTAAATATTACGCCGAGGCCATCCGCATGAAGGGCGACTCGGGCGACAATCTGATCGGTCTGCTGGAGCGCCGTCTCGACGCGATCGTCTACCGCGCCAAGTTCGTGCCGACCGTCTTCGCGGCGCGCCAGTTCGTCAATCACGGCCACATCCGCGTCAACGGCAAGCGCGTCAACATCCCGTCCTATCTCGTTAAGGTCGGCGACGTGATCGAGGTGAAGGAATCCTCAAAGCAGGCCGTGACGGTTCTGGAGTCCGTGGCCCTCGCCGAGCGCGACGTGCCCGAATATTACGACGTCGATCACTCCAAGATGGTCGCGAAGCTTTCGCGCGTCCCGCACGCGACGGAAGTGCCCTATCCGGTCCAGATGGAGCCGAACCTCGTCATCGAGTTCTATTCGCGCTAATCGCTGCGAAAGACTCCGTAACCTTGACGGCGCCGGCGTCTCCAACGTCGGCGCCTTTCTGTTGGGCGGCCTTGGGCGCGGGCGTAAATCGGCCCGCTTTGCCACCGGCTCGCCGATCCGATACCGTTCCTGTCCATCGCCCGACCGCCGCTTTCCCCCGATGCAGGATGATTACGAAAGACCCCTCGATCCCGGAAACGCCCGTCGACAGACATTATGTCGAATTCCAGCACCACGCGATCGAATTTCTCGTGGCGCAGCTCATCGACTTCAGGAAGGTCTTCGAAGGGGATCTGGACGAGTCTCTCATCTTCCTGACGCTGGCGCGCTACCATTTGCGTGAGGAGCGCATCGGCGCGCCGGACAACGACCTCGAATATCTGCCGGTCCATTCGCTGCCGCAGGCGCGAATATCGGAAATCACCGAAATCCCGAGAGAGACGACGCGACGCAAGCTTCTCGCGCTGGAAAAGCGCGGGCTTATCGAAAAAGACGCTCAAGACAGGTGGCGGATCGCAACCCGCGACGGCGTCCCGGTCATCCGCACCGAATATGCCGACTACTGGCGCCGGGAGATGCAGCGGCTCTTAAAACTCATCCGAGCGCTCAAACCTTACGTTTGAGATCGTCCCTGCGCTCCTCTATCAAGATGGCGGCCTTCTCGGCGACGCGCGACCAGGCGCGGTAGCCTTCTTCGTCGCCGATGGCTCTGTAGGCGAGCGCTTCATTCCGCGCGTCGCGATGCGCCTCTTCCTTCCGCCAGGCGCATAGAGCCCTCGCGTAGATGTCGATGGCCTCATCAAGCGTAATGTCCATGGGGCCTCGCCCTTTGCGCCATTCCGGGAAAATGGGCCGCCGTTTCCAGCGGCCCAAGTCTGGGAGGACGCCCCAAAGAGGAGCAACCGAGCGGGGGGAACCGCTGGCCTCATGACGTTATTTGATCGACGCCCGCCGCATCAACGCCGTCTCGCCCATTTTGGGGTAATGCCAGGGCTTCCGACAATTTGTCGCGCCCCTGCCTCTCGCGGCCGCCCGCCTCGATGTCCTGCCCTTTCTTCGCCTCAAGGCGCGCGAGCGGCTTCTCGCGACGGGCGCGAAACAATCCCCGGGTCGCATAACCGAGCCCGGCGATGAGCCCGACGCCCGCGACGATCGCCGCGATCGTGCTCCAGACGGGGCGCATGCCGCCGAGCGTGATCAGCATCGTCGTTGCGGCGGCGGGGGGATGTTTGGCGTCGATCAGAGATTGCAACAGGAGCGTCATCCCCACTGCGAGCGCCGTCGCGGCGGCTCGGCTTGCGTCCACAGCGCCGGCGTCGAACGCCGAGGGCGTTCCCTGGGCGCCGAACACGAACAGCGCGCCAAAGCCCATGACGGCCCCGATCGCGTGGCCGGCGAAGACGTTCCGGGGCCGCTCGGCGGGGTTCGTCGCCAGGAGGAAAAGCGTCGGCCCCAGGCTTGGAAAAAGCCATGGCTGCCCCACCAGGACAGCTAGCGCGCCGACGAGGCTCATGACCAATGTGGCGAACAATGCCGGCTTCGCCGCCTCCGCGATCCCTTGGCGCATTTCGAAAACCATTCCTCCCGCGCCCAGTCTAAGGCATCAGGCGGGAGACCCCGAGTTCCAGCGGGAATTCGTTACGCGCCAAGCGGAAGGTCCAGGGCGCGCCGCTTTCGCAAAGACGCGCAGGCGCGTTATGATCGCCCAAAAACAAGCCCGGGGAGGAAAATGTCTTATTTCACAAACAGGAATCCAAAGCCGAAGGAGCGCAGCCAGACGCCGCTATGGTTCGCCATCGGCGGCCTGCTCGTGAGCCTTGCAAGCTTCAGCGTGCGGGATCTCCAGATCGGCGACGTCGTCTTCTGGGCGGGCGGGGTCTTCGCGGCCATCGCCTTGATCTATTATTTCGCCCAGCCGACCCACGGCTTTCGCGCCCGGAAGAAATAAGGCGGCCCAAGGGGCAAATAGCCTTTGCCGCCGTCGGCGGAGCGACTATGTTCGCTCCGCCTTTCATTGTCAAAAACGGACCGCTCATGTCCTTCCCGATTTTCGCGCCCTCGCGCCGCCGCGTGCTCTCTTTCGCGGCTGGCGCGCTCGTTCTTGTCCTCAGCCCGGCTTTGGCGGGCGATAAAGCCCCTGCGGGCAAGGTTCCGGTCGAGGAGCTGATGGCGCCGAACGCGCTGCCCGACATTGTCGAGGGAGACGCCAACGCTCCGGTGACGATCGTCGAATACGCCTCGATGACCTGCAGCCATTGCGCCGCCTTCCACAAGGAGGTCTATCCGGCGCTGAAAAAGAATTATGTCGACACGGGCAAGGCGAAGTTCATCTTGCGCGAGTTCCCGCTCGATCCGCTCGCGGCCGCCGCCTTCATGCTGGCGCGCGAATTGGGCGACAAGCGCGACGCCGTCGTCGACCTCCTCTTCGCACAGCAGAAAAACTGGGCCTTCATCGACAATCCGCTCGACGGCCTCGCCAACGTGCTCAAGCAGACGGGCCTCGGGCAGGACAAGATCGACGCGGTGCTGAAGGACAAGGCGCTTTACGAGAAGATCAACGCCGTCCGCACCCGCGCCAGCGAAAAATTCGGCGTGAACTCGACGCCCACCTTCTTCGTCAACGGCGACAAATATACGGGCGAAATCAGCATCGACGATCTCGGCAAGATCATCGCCGCGCATATGCCGGCGAAGTAGGGACCGCGCGCCTTCTGGCGCGTGCGCTTTCGGGACTGCGCGCCAGAAGCGCGCGGTCCTCAAAACGCGGTCCGGCGCTCCAGCGCCGCGGCGAGCGTGCCTTCATCCAGATAATCCAGCTCGCCGCCGACCGGCACGCCATGGGCGAGACGCGTCACCTTCACGCCGGTCGACGCCAGCAAATCCGCGATGTAGTGCGCCGTGGTTTGGCCATCCACGGTCGCGTTCACCGCGAGCACGATTTCGCCTGTCTCCCCTGCCCGAACGCGCTCGACGAGGCTCGCAATCGTCAGATCCTCCGGCCCCACGCCGTCGAGCGGCGAGAGCACGCCGCCGAGCACGTGGTAACGCGCTTTGAGAAGCCCGGCGCGCTCCAGCGCCCAGAGATCCGCGACCGTCTCCACGACCACGAGGATCGACGGGTCGCGCCGCGCGTCGCGGCAGATCGTGCAGGGATCGCTCGTATCGATATTGCCGCAGACGGAACAGGAAACGATCTTTTCGCGCGCCACGTGCATGGCGTCCGCAAGCGGGGCCAGCAGCTCCTCGCGCTTGCGGATGAGATGCAGCGCGGCGCGGCGCGCCGAACGCGGGCCAAGCCCCGGCAATCGCGCAAGCAACTGCACGAGACGTTCAATTTCAGGACCTGCGACGCGTTCGGCCATGGGTTCTCGCTTCACCGCGGCGCTAAAACCCCCTCTTCCCGCCGGCGGAGAGAGGGGATCAACCGAACGGCAGCTTGAAGCCCGGCGGCAGTTGCAGCCCGCCGGTCATCGCCTTCATCTTCTCGGCCATCGCCTCGTCGGCCTTGGCGCGCGCCTGCATGTGGGCGCTGAGGATGAGGTCTTCGAGAATTTCCTTCTCATCCGGTTTCACCAGGCTCGGGTCGATCGAGATCGACTTCATCGCGCCCCTGGCGGAGAGCGTCACCTTCACGAGCCCTCCCCCGGCCTCGCCCTCGACTTCCGTGTTTTCGAGTTCGAGCTGCGCTTCGGCCATCTTGGCCTGCATCTGCTGCGCCTGCTTCATCAGGCCCATGAAATCCATCATCGACGCTTCTCCTTAGTCTTCCTCGGGCGGCGACATGTCGTCATATTGAACCTCCGGCGCTTCTTCCGCGTCGAAACGCACGGGCTCCCTGCCGCGCACGGCGACGATCTGCGCGCCGGGGAAATGCGCGAGCACGCTCGCCACGACGGGATCGGCCTCGAGTCCTGAGCGCTCCTCGCGCTCTCTCGCCTCGCGCTTCTCCTTCAGCGTCGGCGCGCCGCCGGAGGCGACGATCGACACCATCCAGCGTTCGTTCGTCCACAGTTGCAGTTTCTGCATCAGCGCGGAGGCGAGATCGCGCGAGCCGCCGGGCGCGAGCTCGAACTCGATGCGGCCGCGCTCGAAGCGGACGAGGCGCACATCGGATTCAAGCGCGACCTTCAGGCGTATTTCGCGCTTCTCCTCGGCGAGCGCGACCAGCGCCTCGAAACTCGCAATGGCGGCGCCGGGAGCGGCCGGCGCCGGCGATGCGACAGCCGGTCTGGCGGCGGGCGCGCGCATGACCGGCGAAGACGCGGCCACCGCGACCGGCGCGCCGCGCGGCGCGCTCATCGGGGCCTGCGTCGCCTGTCCGGCGCCCGGCGCGCCTTGGCCCAGTTGCTTCAGCACGTCGCCCGGCGTTGGCATGTCGGCGGCATAGGCCAGCCGCACCAGCACCATGTCCGCCGCCTGCAAGGGACGCTGCGAGCCGCGCAACTCGTCGACGCCTTTCATGAGGATCTGCCAGGCGCGCGTCAGCGCGGGAACGGAAAGCTTCCCGGCCGCTTCGCCGCCGCGACGCTGCTCCTCAGGCGTCAGCGCCGCCGATTGCGCGGTTTCGGGCGCGAGCTTCAGGCGGGTCGCGAGATGCGTGAATTCCGCCATTTCCAGCAGCACCTGCGCGGGATCGGCGCCGCCATTGTACTGGTCTTCAAGCAAAGTGACGGCTTTGGCGACGTCGCCCGCCATCGCCGCCTCGAAGAGGTCGATCACGCGCGACTTGTCCGCGACGCCCAGCATGAGGCGCAGATCGTCGGCGCGGATCGCGCCGTCCGCGCTATGCGCCGAACCGTAGGCGATCGCCTGATCGAGGAGCGAGAGCGAATCGCGCACGGAGCCTTCCGCCGCGCGCGCGATCATGGCGAGCGCGTCCGGCTCGATCTCGACTTCCTCCTTCTCGCAGATCTTGCGCAGATGCCCGGCGAGAAGCCCGGCGTCGATGCGGCGCAGATCGAAGCGCTGGCAGCGCGAGCGCACCGTCACCGGCACCTTGTCGATCTCGGTCGTCGCGAAAATGAACTTCACATGCTCGGGCGGCTCTTCGAGCGTCTTCAGCAGGCCGTTGAATGCGGCCTTGGAAAGCATATGAACCTCGTCGATGATGTACACTTTCGTGCGCGCCATCACCGGGCGGTAGCGGGCGTTGTCGATGATCTCGCGAACGTCGTCGATGCCGGTGTGCGACGCCGCGTCCATCTCAAGCACGTCGACATGGCGCGAGTCGATGATCGCCTGGCAATGGACGCCCAATTCGTCCATGTGGATCGTCGGCTTGTCGACGCCCTTCGCCGGCAGCGCGTAATTGAAGGCGCGCGCGAGGATGCGGGCGGTCGTGGTCTTGCCGACGCCGCGAACGCCGGTGAGCAAGTAAGCCTGATGGATGCGGCCGAGATCGAACGCGTTTTCGAGCGTCCGCACCATCGGCTCCTGGCCGATGAGGTCGGCGAAGCTCGACGGGCGGTATTTGCGCGCGAGAACGCGGTAGGCGGCGGGCGAGCCGGCGTTCGGCGAGTCGGGAAACAGCGCGTCGTCCATGGCCGAATTCTAGAGGTTCGCGCGCTTCATTTCCACCGCGGCGCAGCAAAAACTCAAAGGCTCCGCCCGTCGTAATGCGAGGATTTGAGCGCCCGCGGATCGACGCCGTTGAGGCAATTGACGTTCACGGCGACGACCGCGGATCCATCGGGGCCAACGCCGTAGGCGAAGGGCTCGATTCCGCAAACCTTGCAGAATTGATGAGCGATCTTCTTTGTGTTGAAGCGATATTCGGTCAGCGAGTCGGCGCCCTTCTCCAGCCGGAACCTGTCGGCCGGCGTGAAGCTCAGCACGGAACCCAGCCGCTGGCAGCGGGAGCAATTGCAGGTGACGGTTTGGCCAAGATCGAGCGTCGCGTCGAAAGAGACCGCCTGACACTGGCAGGACCCGTGGTAGGACGCCTCGCTCATGCGCCGGACTCCCATGAGAAACCACGGTAGGAGGCTGGACGGAGACCCGCTCAAGCTCGTTAGGGCTGCTTCCTTCCGGACCTGACCCGGTTGGCGAGTGAAACGTCCAACGCCAACCTCCCGGCCCCTATGTGGCAGAGGATCGACGCCGATGCAAGAGGGTCGCCGCCCGAGAAAAGCGCTGGCGCGGCTGCGCTTTCCAATGTCCTATGCGGCGGCGCAACCGATTCGCGGAGGGCGGATGCTCGTTCACATCGGCGTTCTACATCTGTGGATGGAGCAGTCGACGGAGGTCATGGCGCTCACAGCCGGCGCCGCCTTCGCCGCCTTCGCGCTCCTTGTCTGCTGGCTGAGCTTCGCCTCGCCCGTCGCGCCCATGATGCAGAAATGGAAGGGCGTCGTCCCGCCCTTCGTCGGCGTGCCGGCGACGCTGTTCGGCCTGCTGATGACCTTCCTCTCGCAGGACGTCTGGGACGCGAACCGTCGCGCCTATCGCGAGGTCGCCGTGGAGCGCGAGCAGCTCACGACGCTCCTCGCCCTGAGCGAAAGCCATGGCTCCGACGCCGGCGATCTGCCCCGCGCCGTTCGCGCCTATGTGGAGGCTGTTGTCGGCCTGGAGTGGAAGACGATGGAGAATGGCGAGGACGCGCCCGAGGCCGAGGCGGCGCTCGACCGGCTGATCCGCGCCGCGAGCAACGCCAGGATCGAGCCCGCCTTCCAGCGCGTCCTGATCGATACGGTGATGAAGCTAAGATCCGCGCGCGAGGAAAGGCTCGCCATCGCCGGCGCCTATCCCGACGACCGCAAATGGGCGGCGGTGATCCTCATCGCCTTCATCACACAGGCGAGCCTCGCCGCGGTGCATCTGGACCGCGCGCGCCCGCAGCTTCTCGCCCAGGCGATCTTCGCTGCGGCCGCCATCGTCGCGATCGCGCTTGTCGCTTCCGTCGAGGAGCCCTATTCGCCGCCGAACGCTGTGAGCTCCGAACCGCTCGAGAGGCTGTTGGACGGGCTGCCGGCGAGCTGAGCGCGTCGGCCCTGTCTGCCCCCTTCCCCGCAAGGCCCCTGCATGAGCAATGTTTTTGACGTTATCGTCATCGGCCTCGGCGCGATGGGCGCTTCGGCCTGCCATCATCTTTCCGCGCGCGGCCATCGCGTGCTGGGGATCGAGCAGCATCGTCTGGCGCACGACCGCGGCAGCTCGCATGGCGAGACGCGTCTCATCCGCAAGGCCTATTTCGAAAATCCGAGCTACGTGCCCCTGCTCGCGCGCGCCTTCGACCTTTGGGAGGCGCTGCAGGCCGAATGCGGGGAGACGCTTTTCGAGCGCAACGGCCTCGTGACTTTCGGACGCCCCGGCGAAAGCAGGGTTTATGAAGGGACGCTGGCGAGCGGGCGCCTCTATGCAATTCCCACGGAGCGGCTCGATCGCGACGAGGCGCTGCGCCGCTGGCCCATTTATCGCCCGCCGGAAGGCTTCGCGGCGGCTTACGAGCCGGGCGCCGGCTTTCTTTATGCGGAGAAATGCGTGCTCGCCCATGCCCGGCAGGCGCGCGCCCGCGGGGCGGTTCTTAAGGAAAACGAGCCGGTCCTCGATTTTCGCGTCGAGCGCGGCCGGGCGCATGTGCGCACGACGCAGGGGGTCTATTCCGCCGCCCGGCTGATCGTCGCCGGGGGCGGCTGGAGCGCCCGCCTGCTCAGCGAGCTTGGCCTGCCGCTGGGGTTGCGGAAGATGACGCTGGGCTGGTTCCCCGCCGGACAAGAACACGCCGCCGCGAAAGGAACGCCCGGCTTCGTCTTCGATCTCGACGAGGATTTCTACTACGGCTTCCCGCAGATCGACGGCGAGAGCGTCAAAACCGCAGGGCATCGCCGCTTCGAGCCTCTGGAAAAGCCCGAAGGCAAGGACCAGCCGCCGGCGCCCGAGAGAATAGGGGCGTTGCGCCGCTTCGTGCGCGACTGCCTGCCCTGCGCCTCCGACAGGCTGCTGCGCTGGTCCAACTGCATCTACACGATGACGCCCGACGAGGATTTCATCATTGATCGGGGCCCCGCGACGCCGGAATTGATTTTCGCCGCCGGCTTCTCCGGCCATGGCTTCAAATTCGCGTCGGTCGTCGGGGAGATTCTCGCGGACCTCGCCGTTGACGGCGCGACGAGGCAGCCCATCGGGTTTCTATCCGCATTGCGCTTTGGATCGAGCTGATCGGGCGCCGCCCATTGGAACAGGCCAAGCACGCCCCGCGTTACGCGCTTCGAAGGCTGACAGGGGCGTTTCGAGCTCAAGGTCGAATTCCATGGCGAGGCAGAGCGACAGAGACGACGAACAGCGAGGCGAAGGCATTTCCGAGAAGGGAGCCGGAAACGGCGAGCGGCGAAAGGCCGACGCCATTCAGATGCTGAAAGACGACCATCGCCGCGTGGAGCAGCTCTTCGACAGATATGAGCAGGCGAGGCGCCGCGCGGAGAAATCCAAGATCGCGCAGGAGATCTGCCTCGAGCTGACGATCCACGCCGAGCTCGAGGAAGAAATCTTCTATCCGGCGTGTCGCGAGCATGTGGACGATCCGCTGCTCGACGAGGCGCAGATCGAACATGACACGGCGAAAATTCTCGTGGCGGAAATCGCGATGGGAACGCCGCAGACCGACCCGTTCTTCGACGCCAAGGTGACGGTGCTGGCGGAATATGTCCGCCACCACATTCAGGAGGAGGAGAAGAACGTCGACAGCATCTTCGCCAAAGCGCTCGAAGGCGGCGTCGACACGGCGAAACTCGGCGAAAGGATGATGAAACGGCGCGAGCAGCTCATGGACGAATTCTCCGAGGAGCTGTTGCTGCCGCAGCCCAAGGCGCTGCATGTCCAGCTCGCGCAGGAGGAAGAGGTTTGGGCGGAACCGCCCGGCCGCGCGGCCGGACGCGGGCGCCGCGCCGAACCTCGCAGCGTCTGGTCCGAAGAGCCCGGAGGCTGGGAGGAAGAGGAAGAGGGCCAGGAGCGCGGCTATTACGACGAGCGGCGCGCGGCCCGCGGCGCGCGCGGGGAGGAAGGCCGCGGCTGGCGGGAGCGCCAGGGCGAAACCCGCGGCGCGCGGCCCCGTGAAGCGGGGCGCGGCATGGGCCGGGGCGAAACCGGCCGCGGCGAGGAGGCAAGGAGCGCCACGGGGCGCGGCGGCGGACAGGAGCATCGCGGCTGGCGCGGCGACCCCGAGCGCCATTCGGAAGCCGCGCGCAGGGGCTGGGAGCACCGGCGCTGACCTTGCCCCGTCCTCATCAGGGTCTATCCGAGCCGCGGCCCGCGCCGCGGCTCTTTCTTTTGTCGAAAAAAGCGCCCGCCGCATTCACCTTTTGCGCCGAAAGCGGGTGCGCCGCCGCAGGCCAGTTGCTAAAGAAAGCGCAAAATCAGGAAGGAAAATTGCGCGTGACCGCCGCGACCGACAAAGCCCCAGACCGCCAAGGCTCCGACCGGCGAGCCGCCGACCGACTCGCGGCCCTCCTCGCGCATTTCGAACGCGCGGGCTTTGCGCGCCACGAGCCGAAGCTCCTGCAGCCGGCGGGCGTCTTTCTCGATCGCTCGGGCGAGGATTTTCGCGGCCATCTCTATCTGACGACCGACGCCTCCGGCGCCGAGTTCTGCCTGCGCCCCGAATACACGATTCCGGTCTGCCTCGATTATCTCGCCTCGCCGCAGGCGGGCGCGGCCGCATCCTTCGCCTATGGCGGCTCGATCTTCCGCGCGCCGCCGCATGGCGCCGCCGGGCAAGGCGAATTCTTGCAGGCGGGCATCGAGAGTTTCGGCCGCGACGACCGCGAGGCCGCCGACGCGGAAATTCTGGGCGCAGCGCTCGACGCGGCCGAGGGGGCCGGCGCCAAGGGCCTCACTGTGCGCATCGGCGACGCCGGGCTCGTCGGCGCCTTTCTCGACGGGCTTGACCTGCCGCCCGTATGGCGGCGGCGCGTCGAGACGGGTCACGCAAGAGGACAGTCCGTCGCCGATATCTTCACGCCGCCGCGCCGCAACGGCGCCGAGCAGGCGGGCGTCCTCGCAGCGCTGACCAAGGTCGACCCCGCCGACGCGCGCCGTCTCGTTGAAGACCTTCTCTCCATCGCCGGCATCACGGCGGTCGGCGGGCGCAGCCCGGCCGAGATCGCCGAGCGCTTTCTCGATCAGGCGACGCTCGCCGAAGGCGCCGTCGTCTCGGTCGAGAAGCGCGCTTTGGCCGAGGCCTTCTTCGCGATCGAAGGCGCCCCGGACATCGCCTCGGCTGCTTTGCGCAAGCTCGCCGACGACGCGAAGCTCGACCTCATGGCCGCGCTCGATTCCTTCGACACGCGCGCGAGCTTCATCGCGGCGCGCGGCCTCAATCTCGACGACATGCTCTTCTCCGCGAGCTTCGCCCGCCATCTCGACTACTATTCCGGCTTCGTTTTCGAGGCGCGCCATGCCGCCGCGCGCGAGCCCGTCATTGGCGGGGGCCGATACGACCGCCTTCTGAAGACGCTCGGCGCCGGGGCCGACATCCCGGCCGTCGGCGCCGCCATTTGGATCGACCGTCTGGACAGCGCCGCGCGCGCGGGAGTCGCGGCATGACGCGGAAACTCATCGTGGCGACGCCCTCCAAGGGCCGCCTTCAGGAAAACGCCAACGCCTTTTTCGCCCGCGCGGGCCTCGAACTGACGCAGGGCCGCGGCGCTCGCGACTATCGCGGCGCCGTCGCGGGACTCGACGGCGCCGAGGTCGCCTATCTCTCGGCGTCCGAAATCACCGGCCGCCTCGCACGCGGCGAAGTGCATTTCGGCATTACCGGCGAGGATCTGGTGCGCGAGGAGATCGCCGATCCCGACAGCAAGGTGGAGCTCATCGCGCCGCTCGGTTTCGGCCACGCAAATGTCGTCGTCGCCGTTCCGCAGGCCTGGATCGACGTACGCGCCATGGCGGACCTCGCCGACATCGCCGACGGCTTCCGCGCGCGCCACGGGCGCGGGCTGCGCGTCGCGACGAAATATATCAACACGACGCGCCGCTTCTTCGCGCAGCACGCGGTCGGCGACTATCGCATCGTGGAAAGCTCCGGCGCCACGGAAGGCGCTCCCGCAGCCGGCGCCGCCGACCTCATCGTGGACATCACCACGACCGGCGCGACGCTCGCCGCCAATGCGCTGAAGGTTTTGGACGACGGCGTGATCCTGCGCTCGCAGGCCAATCTCGTCGCCTCGCTCACCGCGCCCTGGAGCGAGACGGCGCGCGAAGCCGCCCGCATCATCCTCTCGCGCATCGCCGCCGAAGAAGCGGCGCGCACCACGCGCGAAGTGCGCGCGGCCGTGTCGCTGAACGAGGAATGCTTGCAGGACGCGCAGGCGACATTCGGCGCCGTCCTGCGCGATCGCAACGGCGGAACCGCGATCTTCGCCTGCCCGACGAATCGAGTGGCGGCGCTGGCCGACTGGCTGATTGGCAAGGGCGCGCAGCGCGTGACGAGCGCGCGGCTAGATTACGTCTTCCTCGCGAGCAATGCGCTGTGGGGGAGACTGGCGGGGCGGATCGGCTGAAAGCAGGATTGCGAAAAACTCCGAAGCGACGCTCGAACTCTCCAACAAGCCTTTACAATCTATCTGCGAGGGCGCGCGGACGGATTTGTCCAGTCCCCTTATCGCGTCTGCGTCAGCAGCAGATACGCCGCGACCGGATTCGTCGTCAGATAGCGCTTCACCAACCGCCTCGGTTCGAGGCTCAGACGGAACGCCCATTCGAGACCGGCCTCCTGCATCCATTGCGGGGCGCGTTTCCTGGCGCCGGCGATGAAGTCGAAGAGGCCGCCGGACGTCTTGATCATCTTAACATTCTTGAGACGGTGCGCGTGGTCGTGCACGAATTGCTGCTCGAGCGGCACGCCCATGGCGAGCCAGAGAATGTCGGGCGCGAGCGTGTTGATCTCATCAAGCTTGGCGTGCAACGCGGCGCCCTTCAGATAGCCATGAGAGCGGCCGAGAATGTTCACGCCCGGCGCGATGCGCAGCGTGTTCTCATATGCCGCGCGATTGACCTCTTCGCTCGCGCCGAAAAGATAGAAAGTCGCGCCCGTCTCCTGCGCCATTCGCGCCACGATCGGATAGAGGTCGGTCGTGGCGACGCGCTCGGGCAGCGGCTCGCTAGAGAAGATTTTCGACGCCGCGACAAGCGGCTGGCCATCCGCCGCGATCGAGTCGGCGCGATCGATGAGCTTGGCGAATTCCCTGTCGAAGAAGCGGCGGGCCAGCACCTCGCCATTGACGGAGGAAAGGTAATAAGGCCCCTGCGCCCGCGCCGGCTGCCACGCCAGGTCGAGCATCAGCCGCGCCATCTCCTGGAGATCGAGACAGGCGACGCGCGCGCCGCCGACAAAGGTCGTCCTCACACGATCAAGATCAGCCGCCACCGCTTCACCCTGGATGCTGGACCGCACTGCGTTTGGCGGAATCGCCCGGACGCAGGCAATGCGATCGATTCTGAGGTTCGGAGCGCGCTCCCTGTGAAAGGCGGTTACCGCTTTTCACAAACCGCGCTCCGGCCTCAATGCGCAAAATTCTACGCGAGGAGCAGCGTCGCCTCAGCAATTGGCGCGAAACATGGTCAATGAGGGGCTAATCATGGGCCGGCGGAACCTTGACGCGCCTTGACGCTTTCAGCCTCCGCGCGGCTTGGCGGGCGGGATGGGATCCGATTCAAGAAGCGCGAAGAGCAGATGATCGCGCCATTCGCCGTTGATGTTGAGATAGGCGCGCGCATAGCCCTCCTGCTTGAAGCCGACGCGCTCCAGCAGGCGCCGCGAGGGCTCGTTGTTGGGCAGGCAGGCGGCCTCGATTCGATGCAGGCCCTGCTTATCGAAAATATAGGCGCAGGCCGCGCGGACGGCGCGAGTCATATAGCCCCGGCCGGCGTAAGGCTCGCCCATCCAGTAGCCGAGCGTCGCCGCCTGTGAGACCCCGCGCCGGACATGGCCGAAGGAGAGTCCGCCGACCAGCACGTCGTCTTCCTCACGGAAGATGAAGAAGGAATACGCCTCGTCGCGCGCCATCTCTTCGGCGTGGCGGCGCACGCGATAGCGGAAGCTTGCGCGGGTGAGGTCGTCCGCCGGCCAGATCGGCTCCCAGGGCGTGAGAAAGGCGCGGCTTCGGTCGCGCAAGGTCGACCATTCCACATAGTCGCGCATTTCCGAGGGACGCAGATAGACGCCGTCGCCCCGAATGGGCATGTCGCGACGGCCGATGACGCCAAAGAGAGCCATGCCGAAACTCGCCGTCATGCCCTGGCCGCGCGGGCGCGCTCCGAGATGAAGGACATCACGCGCGCTTCATCGTTTTCCAGGACTGTGAAACGCTCCGGCCCATCGAGCTTCGCGGCGAGGGCGTCGGGCAGGCGCGGACGACGGCCGATGGCGCGCTCGATCGCCTCGGGAAATTTCGCCGGATGCGCCGTCGAGAGCGCGATGACGGGCGTCGTCGAATCCTGGGCGAGACGCGCGCGCGCCGCGCGCACGCCGGTCGCCGTGTGCGGATCGAGCACATAGCCCGCTTCTCGCCAGGCGCGCGCGATTTCGTCCGTCGTCTCCGCCTCGCCGACCGACATGGCGTCGAATTCGGCGCGAATGGCGGAGAGCGCGGCCGCGGGAATTTCAAAGGCGCCGGACTGCTCGAGCGAGGCGAAGGCGGCGCGCACCGCAGCGTGATCGCGTCCGCAGGCGTCGAACAGCAGCCGCTCGAAATTCGACGAGACCTGAATGTCCATCGAGGGCGACTGCGTCGGCGTCACGCCGCGCGGCTCATAACGGCCCGTCGCCAGGGCGCGGGCGAGAATATCGTTGGCGTTGGTCGCGACGATCAGGCGCTCCACCGGCAGGCCCATATGTTTCGCGATATAGCCCGCGAGCACGTCGCCGAAATTGCCGGTAGGCACGGCGTAGGACACATGGCGGTGCGGCGCCCCGAGCGTGACGCCGCTCGTGAAATAATAGACCATCTGCGCGACCACGCGCGCCCAGTTGATGGAATTGACGCCGGCAAGTCCGACGCGCTCGCGGAAGGACGGATTGCGGAAGAGACGCTTGAGAATGTTCTGCGCGTCGTCGAAAGTCCCCTGCAGCGCGATCGTGTGGACATTGCCGTCCGCGACGGTCGTCATCTGCTTGCGCTGCACGTCGGAGACGCGGCCATTCGGATAGAGAATGAAGACGTCGACGCGCGGCAGGCCGCGAAAGGCTTCAATCGCCGCCGCGCCCGTGTCGCCCGAAGTCGCGCCCACAATGGTGGCGCGCAGGTTACGCTTCTCGAGCACGTCGTTCATCATGCGGCCGAGAAGCTGCATCGCCAGATCCTTGAAGGCGAGCGTCGGGCCGTGGAACAGCTCCAGCACGAAAAGATTGTCGCCGATCTGCGTCAGCGGCGCGATCGCGCGATGGCGGAAGCTGGCATAGGCCGCTTCGGTCTGCGCGCGCAGCGCCGAGCACGACGCCTCTTCCGTCAGGAACGGCGCGATGAGCCGCGCGGCCGCTTCGGCATAAGGGACGCCCGCCAGCGCGGCGACGTCCTTGGGCGCGACATGCGGATAGGCGAAGGGCGCGTAAAGCCCGCCGTCGGTCGCGAGGCCGGCGAGCAGAACGTCATCGAAGGCGAGCTGCGCGGCTTCGCCGCGCGTCGAGAGATAGCGCAATTTTGAATCCGTCAGGCAGGAGACGCGAGAGAGACGCGCGCCGCTCCCTTTCATAACATATTCACGGCCGCCGCAAGGCGCTCGCGGATCGCGCCGTCATGCGTCGCGGGCGAGCTTTCCGCGCGCATAAAGCGCGAAAACCACCACAAGCGCCGCCGCCAGCGAAAACCAGGTGAAGGCGTAGGAAAGGTGGTTGTTGACGAATTCCGGCGCGACCGCGACCAGGCGCGGGAAACCGTTCCGTCCGGCGCCGGACGGGGCTTCGAGCGCAAGGGTGAAGGGCGCCGCCTCGCCAAGGCCGAGCGCCAAGGCGATAGCCGCAGGGTCGCGGGTGAACCAGACGCGGTTCCCGGGCGTATCCGCCGGCGTGAATATGTTTCGTGTCTGCGGCGCGCGCAGGAGGCCGGAAATCTCGATTTCGCCCGGCGGCGGCGCACGGCCGGCGGCGTCCGTCGTTCTGGAGGCGGGCGCGAAACCGCGCTCGACAAGAATCACGCCGCCTGCCGAGAGCGCAAAAGGCGTAACCACCATATAGCCAGGCTCGGCTCCAAAGCCCTCCGGCGGCTTCATGAAGATCAGCGCGTCGCCGCCGTCGAGGTAATGGCCGGAAGCGCGCACATGGGTGAATTCGTAATCGGCCGGCGCCAGGGCCGCCCATCGCGCGCGCGGGGCGAGCTCGGCCGGCGCGACATGGGCGCGCGCCTCCACGCGCGCGATAAGCGCTTCCTTCTCGCCGAGGCGCCGGACCTGCCAGGCGCCCAGACTTACGAGGATCGCAAAAGCGAGCGTCGCCGCCATGGCCTGCCATAGCAGCGCCCGCGCGGCGCGGCTCATGACTCGCGGCGGCCCTCTTCAGCCTTGTTGAAATATTGCAAGGCGATGAGGAGACCCTTGGTCGGCCGCAGCAAACCAATGCAGACCAGGGCCGACAGCGGCAGGAAGATGAGGGCGTGCACCCAATAAGGCGGCTGGTAGACGACCTCGATATACCAGGCGAGGCCAACAATGATGAAGCCGGCGATGGTCATGACGAAGATCGCCGGACCGTCGCCGGTGTCGGCGAAGGAGAAGTCGAGACCGCAGACCTCGCATTTCGGCGCAACCGCCAGCAGGCCCTGCATCATGTGTCCCTTGCTGCAACGGGGGCACCGTCCGAGCAGACCGTCAATATAAATTTGGGCGGGGGGATAAACCTGCTCTTCGGCCATCTCTAGCTCGCTTCCATAAGAAAACGGCCACGGCGGCGCCGTGACCGTCGGCATTCGGTCCTCGGAGGCCGGCGCGCGATGGCGCGCCGTGCGCTTACTCCATCGCGCCGCCCCAGTTCCCCCACACATATATGCAGCAGAACAGGAAGAGCCAGACCACGTCGACGAAGTGCCAGTACCAGGCTGCGAATTCGAAGCCGAGATGCTGATCCGGCTTGAAGTGGCCCCTGGTGGCGCGCAGCAGGCAGACGATCAGGAAGATCGTGCCGACGATGACGTGGAAGCCGTGAAAGCCGGTCGCCATGAAGAAGGTCGAGCCGTAATTCGTGGCTGCGGGATGCGCCGGATCGAAGGAAAAGGCGAAGGGGGCGTGGGCGTATTCCCAGCCCTGGATCGCCGTAAAGAAGAGACCGAGGCCGATCGTCGCGAGCAGGCCCTTCTGGAGCTGCGCCCGGTCGCCATGCAGGAGGCCGTGATGCGCCCAGGTCAGCGTCGCGCCTGAGGTGAGCAGGATCACCGTGTTGAGGAGCGGCAGCTTCCAGGGGCTCAGCACCTCCATGCCCTTCGGCGGCCAGACGCCCTGGAAGAGTTCGGTGCGCGTCACCTGCCAGACGTCGTCCGGGAAGATGGACGAGTTGAAGAAGGCCCAGAACCAGGCCACGAAGAACATGACCTCAGAAAGGATGAAGAGGATCATGCCGTAGCGGTGATGCAGTTGCACGACCGGCGTGTGATGGCCCTCGACCTGCGCCTCGCGGACAACATCGCTCCACCAGGCGTACATGACCCCCAGGATCGCGGCGAGGCCCGCGAAGAACAGCGTGCCGCCCCAGGTCTGGCCGAGGATCGGCGCGCCCTTGTGCTGGGCCATCCACATGATGGCGCCGATGGCGGTGAAGAGCGCGGCGAAAGCGCCTGCGATCGGCCACGGACTCGGATCGACGAGATGATAGTCGTGTTGAGGTTTCGCGTGTCCGTCGGCCATTTTTACTTTTCCTCGTCATTCGCCAGTCGCCCGGCGTGTTCCAGGTTTAAGCGTCCCCGGCGCCGCCGGGGCTCAGGACTTGGGCTTCTGTCCGGCCGCGTCGCTCGTCTTGGCTTTCGCCGGCGTCTTGGTCGGGTAGAAGGAATAGGAAAGCGTGATCTCCTCGACGCGCCGCATCGCCTCGTCCTTTTCGAGCGCGGGATCAAGATAGAAGACAACCGGCCATTCCGCCGTTTCATGCGGGCCGAGGCGCTGCTCGTCGAAACAGAAGCAGGCGATTTTCACGAAGAAGGCGCCGGCCTGATCGGGGCTCACATTATAAGCCGCCTGCCCGCTCGTCTCCTTGTCCGAATTGTTTACGGCCTTGTAGTAGACAGTCGTCGTCTCGCCGGTGCGCAATGAAATCTTCGCCGCTTCCGGCTCGAAGCGCCACGGCAGCTCGCGCGCGACGTTGGCGTCGAAACGCACGACGAGACGGCGCTCCCCCTGTCTCGTCGCGCCGGCTTTCGCGATCTGCGGCGTGCCGCCGAATCCGGTCGCGGCGCAGAAGGCGCGGTAGAGCGGCACGGAGGCGAAGGATAGGCCGAGCATGCCAACCGAGCCGACGACAAGCGCTGCGGCAAGGGCGCGCGGGCTCCATTTCGCCTGCCGGACGGGTTCGGTCATGTCAGATCTGCCGGTTGGCGACGGCGCCGCCGAGCTTAACCAGCGTGACGGCGTAGAACAGCGCGGCCAGCAGCGCCACCGTGATTCCGATGGCGATGTTGCGCGCGCGTCGGCTCTTCTCCTGCTCGGGCGTCAACACGACGCCGTCTTCGGACTGTTCTCGTTGCTCGATGCTCATCACGGGTCCCTTCAGACGATGCCGGCGAGATGCAGCGCGCGTTCGCCGACGATGATCAGGAACAGCAGGAAGAGATAGGAAATCGAGAAAAGGAAGAGCTTCATCGACGCCCGGCGGGCGGCGTCGCCCTCGCGCTTGCGATAGACCTGCGCGGCGAGCCAGACCAGATAGGCCCCGGAGACCGCCGACGCGGCGCCGTAGACCGGCGAAGCGAAGCCCATGAGCCAGGGCGCGACGCCCAGCGGCGCCAGCAGGACGGCATAGACCAGGATTTCGAGACGCGTGCGGTCGGCGCCAAGGACATTCGGCATCATCGGGACGCCCGCGCGGCCGTAATCGTCGCTCTTGACGAGCGCGAGCGCCCAGAAATGCGGCGGCGTCCAGACGAAGATGATCGCGAAAAGGATGACGCTGGCGAGCCCGATCTGACCGGTGGCGGCGGCGTAGCCGACCATGGGCGGAAGCGCGCCGGCCGCGCCGCCGATGACGATGTTCTGCGGCGTCGAGCGCTTCAGCCACATTGTGTAGATCACGACATAGAAAAAGATGGTGAAGGAGAGGAGCGCGGCGGCGAGCCAGTTGGTGGCGAAGCCGAGCGTGAACACGGACAGCATCGACAGCACCAGGCCGAAGGCGAGCGCCGATTCGGGCTCGAGCCGGCCCGCCGGAATCGGCCGCTGGGCGGTGCGCGACATAACGGCGTCAATATCGGCGTCGTACCACATATTCAGCGCACCGGAGGCGCCGGCCCCGACGGCGATGGCGAGAATCGCCGTGAAGGCGATGAGCGGATGCGGCGGGACCGGCGCGAGAACGATTCCCGCCAGCGCGGTCAACACCACGAGCGACATGACCCGGGGCTTCAGCAGCAGGACATAATCGGAAGGCGATGCGACGGGAATGCGCGGGGAAACGCGCTGGACGTGATCGCCGAGATAGGAAGCGTCGCTCATCGCTCGTCCGGTGGATGTCTTAACGGGCAAAAACGCCGAAAGCTCGTTGACGGGCGGCCGGCGCGGAAACCGCGCCGGCCGCATTGCTCTACTGGTGGCCCGGGCCGGAGATGCGCGGCAGCACCTCGAACTGATGGAAGGGCGGCGGCGAAGGCAGCGTCCATTCCAGCGTCGTGGCGCCCGCGCCCCACGGATTCGCGCCCGCTTCACGCTTCTTCATGAAGGCCTCGATGACCGCATAGAAGAAAATCAGCATGGACAGGCCGCCAATGAACGCGCCGATCGACGAGATGTAGTTCCAGAGCGCGAAGGCGTCCGGATAGTCGATATAGCGGCGCGGCATGCCGGCGAGGCCGAGGAAGTGCTGCGGGAAGAAGGTGAGGTTGATGCCGATGAAGAGCACGATGAAGTGAAACTTCGACAGCGTCTCGTTGTAGAGATAGCCCGTCATCTTCGGGAACCAGTAGTAGAAGCCCGCGAAGACGGCGAACACGGCGCCGAGCGACATCGTGTAGTGGAAATGCGCCACCACGAAATAGGTCTCGTGGAGCTGACGGTCGGCCGAGGCGTTCGCCAGAACGACGCCGGTGACGCCGCCCATGGTGAACACGAAGATGAAGCCGATCGCCCAGACCATCGGCGCGCGGAACGAGATCGAGCCGCCCCACATGGTCGCGATCCAGGAGAAGATCTTGATGCCCGTCGGCACCGCGATCACCATCGTGGCGAAGACGAAGTAGCGCTGCGCGTTCAGCGACAGGCCGACCGTATACATGTGGTGCGCCCACACGATGCAGCCGAGGAAGCCGATGCAGACCATGGCGTAGGCCATGCCGAGATAGCCGAAGACCGGCTTCTTCGAGAAGGTCGACACGATGTGGCTGATGAGGCCGAAGGCCGGCAGGATCAGCACATACACTTCCGGATGGCCGAAGAACCAGAACAGATGCTGGAACAGCAGCGGATCGCCGCCGCCGGCCGGATCGTAGAACATGGTGCCGAAATTGCGGTCCGTCAGCAGCATGGTGATCGCGCCGGCGAGAACCGGAAGCGTCAGCACCAGCAGGAAGGCCGTCACCAGCATGGCCCAGGCGAAGAGCGGCATCTTGTGCAGCGTCATGCCCGGGGCGCGCATGTTGAAGATCGTGGTGATGAAGTTGATCGAGCCGAGAATCGACGACGCGCCGGCGAGATGCAGCGAGAGGATGACGAAATCCATGGCCGGGCCGGGATGGCCGATATTCGAGGAGAGCGGCGGATAGAACACCCAGCCGCCGCCGAAGCCCAGCATGCCCGGGGCGCCTTCGACGAACATCGACAAGACCAGAAGGATCAGCGAGACGGCGAGGAACCAGAAGGAAATGTTGTTGAGGCGAGGAAAGGCCATGTCCGGCGCGCCGATCATGATCGGCACGAACCAGTTGGCGAAGCCGCCCATCAGCGCCGGCATGACCATGAAGAAGATCATGAGCACGCCATGAGCGGTGATGAAGACGTTGTAGAGATTCTTCGCCGGATCGAGCCCCATGGACGGATCGGCGCCGTTGATGAGCTTGGCCAGCCCCGGGAACACGTTAATGCCCGGATACATCAGCTCGGCGCGGATGCCGATCGACATGAGCAGGCCCACCAGACCGCCGATGACGGCGAGGATCAGGTAGAGCGTGCCGATGTCCTTGTGGTTCGTGGAGAAGAGAAAGCGGCGCAGGCCCCTGGGATGGTCATGCGCTCCGGCAGTCGAACTCGCCATCGTTTGTTCCTCGATGTCTTAGTTTGTCTTGCGTCCGTATCAGCGAGCCTGCTCGCTCGAAGCGAGGCGCGTCGGAGACTCGGCGGCGGAGAACTTCTTCTTCGACTCGGCCAGCCACTCCTCATATTTGTCGCGGCTCACGACGCGGATCGCCATCGGCATGAAGGCGTGGTCCTTGCCACAGATTTTCGAGCACTGGCCGTAATAGACGCCTTCCTTCTCCGCCTTGAACCAGGTTTCGTTCAGACGGCCCGGCACCGCGTCCATGCGGACGCCGAAAGCCGGAATGACGAAGGAGTGAATGACGTCGGCGGCGGTGATCTGCAGCTTCACGACTTCGTTCACCGGGACATAGGCCTCGTTGTCGACGGCGAGCAAACGCGGCTCGCCCTCCTTGAGCTCCGCCTCCGGCTTCATGAGCTGGTCGAAGCCGAAGCCGCCGCCCTGATCCTCCGGATACTTGTAGGACCAGTACCACTGATTGCCGGTGACCTTGATCGTGATCTTGGATTCAGGAATCTCGACCTGATGGGCGAGGATGCGGAAGGACGGAATGGCGATTGCGACCAGAATGAGGATCGGCGCCAGCGTCCAGACGATTTCCAGGCCCGTATGGTGCGTGAGCTTGGAGGGAACGGGGTTGGACTGCTCATTGTAGCGCCAGGAGACGTAAAGGAGCAGCCCGAGAACCGACAGCGCGATGAAGGTGATGATCGGCAGGAGCAGCGCGTTGTAGAACGCCTGCGTCTCGCGGCCGACCTCGGTCACCGTCGCGGGCAGGCCGATGCCGCCCGGAGTCGGCTGACCCTCGACCTGCGCGTAGGCGAAGCCGGCGAAGAGGATGACCGGAAGCGCGACTGCCGCCGCAAGCGCTCGGCCGGAAAGGTAGTTTCGATTGCCCGTGGACATGCAGGTCGCCTTTCGCACCTTCTCGTCAGTCAGTCTGGTTTTTATGCAAATTTCGGACGCGCTTCCGCCGCCGAGAGCTTTCGCCCGACATGGGCCCGGTTCAACCACAAACGCAGGTCAGGCGCAATTGCTGCGTCGCCGTATTTTCGTAGACAAATAGTCGCGCCAAAAAGGCTTGCGGGAGGTTGCGGCGCCGTGCCTGCGCCGGGCCCGCGCGCGGCGCGCACGACGCCGCGCGGCTTGACAGCCCGGGTTCATTTGCTAGGCAAACGGGGCCTCTCGCGAAGCGAAGCGACGCCCAGATGCGGCCCGTTTTCGCCGCCAAAGTTCGCGGATGGAGGCAGGTATGCTGCTGGAGCCGACATGAATCCTTTGCGCGCCGCGTCACCCCTCGTCCCGTTGCGACATCTCGTCGCGGGCTTTGCCGGAGCCCTGCTGGCGTTTGCGGCCAGCGGCGACGGCCATGCGCAGGGCGTGGTGAAGTCCAAATTCGGCGACTGGGAAATCCGTTGCGAAACGCCGGCCGGCGCGACCGCCGAGCAATGCGCGCTGATTCAGAGCGTCGTCGCCGAGGACAAGAGCAACGTCAATCTCGTCGTGATCGTCCTGAAGACGGTCGACGGCAAGAGCCGCCTCCTTCGCGTCATCGCGCCGCTCGGCGTGCTGCTTCCCAACGGGCTTGGTCTGAAAATCGACGAAACCGACATTGGCCGCGCCGGCTTTGTCAAATGTCTTCCCACGGGCTGCGTCGCCGAAGTCGTTATGGACGACAAGCTGATTGACCAGCTCAAAAACGGAAAGACGGCCACCTTCATCATTCATCAGGTGCCCGAAGAGGGCATCGGCCTTCCACTCACCCTGCAGGGCTTCAAGGAAGGCTATTCCAAACTCCCCTGAAGGAGCGGGCGCGCTTAAATGAAAAATGCTTTCGTGGGATGGGCGGCGATCGCCCTCGCGGTATGCCTCGCCGCGCAAGAGGCGGAGGCCTTCGAACTGCCGAAGGTCGGCATGCCGGAGATGCTCGGCGGCGGGTCGGACGCGCCGCAAGCGCCGGGGGCGACGGCCGATTGTCCGGTCGTCGTGGTCGATGACGGCGCGCAGATGATCCGCTCGCCGGCCGGCGCCGACGCCGCCAATGTCCATCATCAGGTCTCGATCAAGTCGACCGCGCGCGAGTGCGTCGTCAATGGCCCCAACCTGACGATCAATGTCGGCGTTGAAGGAGACGCCATGCTGGGTCCGACAGGGTCGCCGGGCTCCTATGGCGGAACGATCCGCGTGGCCCTGCGTCGCACGACGGACAATTCAACGCTCGCGTCCAAGAACTACCGCGTCAGCGCGACAATCCCGCCAAACGCCGCCCGCGCCGATTTCCGCCTGCTCGCCGAGCCCATCTCGGCGCCCGCGAGCGGCAAGGCGCATGAGGAATATGAGATTGTGGTGGGCTTCGCCGACGGCGCCGCCTCCGAGCCCGGCGACAAGCCGGTTCGCAAAAAGAAGAAGGGCCGGCGCTGACGCGCTCGACCCTTCGTCCTCCTTGCGATCTGGATCCACGCTGCGTTTAGGCTAAGCGCACAACGCGGATCTAATTTCGCGTGGTCAGTTCGAAACGTAACGCGCGTGCTCGGCGAGCGCTTTCACCTCGTTGATGCCGGCGGCGACGAAGTCCTTCGCAGCGCCCCTGGCGAGGACGCGCTCGGCGACCTTTACGGCGGCGTCGGCGGCGGCGGCGCGCACTTCAGTCGCGGCCTGCGCCTCGGCCTGTGCGATTTTCTGCTCGACCTGCTTCACGCTGCGCGCCATGAATTCGTCGAGACGACGCTTGCCTTCAGCGGCGATGAGCTCGGCCTCTTCCTTCGCCTGCGCGACGATCGCCCTGGCTTCGGCCTCGGCTTCCTCACGCTTCTTTTCGAAGGAGGCGAGCAGCGACTCCGCTTCCGTGCGCAGGCGCTCGGCTTCCGCCAGTTCGCTCTTGATGCGGTTGATGCGTGAATCGATCAGCGCGGCGAGCTTGGAGTGGGCGCCGACCCAAAGCAGCGCGAGCACGAAGATCGTGAATCCGATGGCGACGTAGAATTCCGCGTCGAAATGCAAGGACATGGGACGCGTCTCCTCAGTTCGCGGATTTATATTCGGCGGCGAGCCTGGCGCGATCGGCCGGCGCGCCGGTCAGCTTCTCGACGATCGACGCGGCGGCGTCGAGCGCGATCTCTTCGACATTGGCGAGAGCGGCCGACTTGGCGCTCGCAATGCGCGCCTCGGCGGCGCGGAATTTCTCGGCGGCCTCGGCCTCGGCGCGTGCGCGCTGGGCGCTCGCCTCGTCGGCGATCTTCTGCTGGGCCTCGCGGCCGATCGTCTGGGCCTCTTCGCGGCGCAGGCGCAGATTCTCGTCATTGGCGGCGGCGGCGGCCTGCGCCTTCGCCTGCATCTCGCGCGAGGCGTCGAGATCGTCGGCGATCTTCTTCTCGCGGTTCTCGATGATGCCGCCGACGCGCGGCAAGGCGAGACGCGACATGAGAATGTAGAGGAAGCCGAAGATCAGGGCGAGCCAAACGAGCTGCGGCGCGAAATTCTCGGTCTGGAAGGGCGGGAAGACGCCCTCGTGACGGGCTTCGCCGCCCGGCGCGCCGACCGACTCGTGCGTCGCTTGGGTTTCCTGCTCGGCCTCGGCGGCCTGGGTGGGGGCGGCCTGGGCGGAAGAGATGATCGCCATGGACATGATCCAAAGTCTTCGACGCGGCGCGCGGGATTCGAACGCGGAGCGCCTCTGCGGGGCGTGACGGCGCAAGGCGCGCGTCAAGCGCGCCTTGCGAAGATCTTCAGGAAAGGCTCAAGCCTTCAGATACAGCAGCAGCGCGATGACGAAGGCGAAAATCCCTAAGCCTTCGGCGAGCGCCGCGCCGATGATCGCGTTGGTGAACTGGGAAGCGGCCGCCGACGGGTTGCGCAGCGCGCCGTTGACGAAGTTGCCGAAGATAAGGCCGACGCCGATCGCCGCGGCGCCGGTGCCGATCGCGGCGAGACCCGCGCCAACCAGTTGCATTTCAGTAGCCATAGCACTCTCCTGCTTTCGTTGTCTGGGCGACGTTTTATTGTTGGATGTTTATCAGTGGCCCGGATGGATCGCGTCGTTGAGATAGACGCAAGTGAGGACGCTGAAGACGAAAGCCTGAAGGCAGGCCACGAGCAGCTCCAGCGCGTAAAGCGCGACGATGGCGAACAGCGGAATGGGCGCCAGCGCCTGATAGACGCCGCCGGCCGCGAGCAGCAGCACGACGAAGCCGCCGAACACCGCGAGCGTCACGTGGCCCGCGAGGATGTTGGCGAAAAGACGAATGGAGAGCGACACCGGACGCGACAGGAAGGAGATGATCTCGATCGGCACGAGGATCACCAGCACCGGCAGCGGCACCCCATGCGGCACGAAGAGGTTCAGGAAGCCGAAACCGTTCCGGTAGAAGCCGTAGGCGGTCACCAGCAGAATGACGAAAAGCGCGAAGGCGCCCGTCACGACGATCTGGCTCGTCACCGAGAAGGTGTACGGGATGAGGCCGATCAGATTGGAGATGAGGATGAAGGAGAAGAGCGAGAAGACGAAGGGGAAGAACTTCATGCCCTCCTTGCCCGCCGTCTGGCGCACCGTGTTGGCGACGAACTCGTAGAGCATTTCGGCGAGCGCCTGGAAGCGGCCCGGCACGATCGCCTTGCGCGAGGTCGCGACGATCATCAGAAGCACGACGCCGAGCGCCGCGAGCAGCATGTAGAGCGAGGCGTTGGTGAAGGAGGTCTCGAAACCCGCGACCTCATGCGGGAAGTAGCGGTGCAGTTCGAACTGTTCGATCGGATTCGGCGCGGCCGCTGCTTCGTTGCTCATCGTCCCTGCCCGGGCGTCTCCGCCCGGCCCTCGATTAAGGGCGCGAAACCGCGCCCTGGGTGTCGTTCCGATCGCGTGCGCTCAGGCCTTCGGCTTGGCGACGCGATAAATGTTCCAAAAGCCAGCCGCTATGCCGAGACCGAGTAGCGCGATCAACAGCCACGGCTTGGTCCCGAGCCATTCATCCGCCTTCCAGCCGATGAACCCGCCGACCAGCACCGCGCCCGCAAATTCGGCAAAAGCGTTGAGCCCGACGCTCAGCGCCTTGGACAGCCCCGATCGCTCGGGCGGCGGCGCCTCCTTGGCGAGTTGCTCTTCCTGGCGCCGCCTCAGCGCCGCGTTGAGCTTCTCGAGCCGCGCATTGAGCGCGTCCTGTTCGGCGTCCCGCTTGTCGTCGTCCGTCATCGCATCTCTCCTCCACGCCAGAAGCGGCGCGCAAAATTGAACGATGGCCGGGGACGGCTTGTTCGGGGGATTATCCGGTTCCGGGAGCGGCTGAATTCGAAAAAACCCGGCCTCTCGGCCAAGCCCTTTCGAGCCGCGCGCAACATATTGACGGGCCACGGTGAAGTCAAGGCGAGCAACCAGACAACCAAGATACTGATATTACTAAATATTTTAGCCTTGCGACAAATCGCGCGCCCAAACTTTTCGCAGTCGCGAAAGACGCCGCCGCATGCGGACGAAGCCTTCCGCGCCTCGGGGCCGGCCGTTCGCCCGGGACGACGCGGTCCATTTACGCCTGAAATTGCGAAGCAAAAGCGTTCACGTCAGGCGCGTCAGCCGGGAGCGCGCGGCGCAAAAGCAGGAACCGGCTTTCGCGAACAAAGCGCGCTCCGCGGTTCCTTGGATCGGCTTGTCCGCGCTCAGACGCGTTACGGCGCCGATCTAATCGCCGGCGACGGGATCGCCGGGCAAAAACGCTTCCTCGCCCAGCGTATCGCGCACATAGAGCTTGCTGACGACGACGAAGAGCATGACGGTGAGCGGGGCGGCGAGAATCATCGCGGCGATTCCGAACAGAGAACCGAGGACCGCGATGCTGATCAGCATGAGCGCGGGCGGAACGCGCACCAGTTTGCTTTGGATGATCGGCATCATGATGTTTCCGTCGAACTGGTGAATCGCGAAATAGGTCAACGCGGTCATCAGCACCGCTACGGGGCTGACGGTCGCCGCAACCATGACGGACGGAAAGATCGCCATGATCGGCCCGATATAAGGAACGAATTCGGCGAGGCCGGTAATGGCCCCAAGCGCGATGGGCGACGGGAGACCGATGAGCCAGACGGAAAATCCGCCGAGCAGACCGACGGAAACAATTTCGAACAACAGGCCGATGAGCCACAGCCGGAGCGCCGCGGCGAGATGCGAGAGAGTGTCGCTGGCGTTGGTCCGCCAGTTCGGCGGCAGCAGCAGCGTAAGCCCGTCGAGATAAAGCTCCGGCTCGCCGGCAAGGAAGACGCCGACGAACACAGCCGCCAATGTGGCCAGAAACGCCTCCCCGCTGACCCTGAAAATCTGCGCCAGGAAAGCGGCGGGCGAGAAATTCTTGCCAATATCGGGCAATAATCGATCGAGCCCCGCTCTCTCAAGCTGATCGGCAAGCGCCTGTCGCGCCTCTTCCGCGCGATGCAGAACCTCCTGAAACTCATCCGCGATCATCGCGCCGGAAAGATACGCCCCCGCGCCCAGAATCGCCGCGATCAGAAAGCCCGACAACATCAAGGCGAGGCCTCTCGGCAGGCGCAGAAAACGAAAGGGTTCGGCGACCAGATGGATCAGCGCCGCGACGAGCGCCGCGCCGGTCGCGAGCAGGACGACGCCGAACAGGCGCCACACAAGAAAAGGCAAGGACGCCAGGGCGATGAAAATGATCGAACGCCGGACGAATTCGGCTCTCCCCATGGAAGCTCCCCGACGCGGACCCGCTCGAACAAATCTGACGCAAGCAAAGCCGGAGCGCGCCTTGGAGGGCGCCGCCCACAGAGCGATCATCTAGAGCGCGCCGCGAAAAAGTGGGAAGCGGTTTTTCGCATGGGGCGCTCTCAACCTTGGAATCGATCACCTTGTCTGCGTTCAGGCGATTCCGCCCAAACGCAGCGTGATCCAGGGTAATAGCGGCGTAAGGCGAAGGCGGCGGATCAGGCGAGGAGCCGATAGCAGGCGGCTCCGAGCGCGAGAAGCGCCGCGGCGCCCCAGGCGGCGACGATGACCGCGGCCTTCGAGTAGCCGCCCTCCGGCTCGAAGAGGGGGGCCGAGATCAGCGCCCGCGCTTTCGCGCGCCGGAAGGGCGCCGCCTTGAGCAGGAGAAAACCGAGACCGTAAAGCGCCAGCGGCATGGCGTAGAAGATGAGTTCGAGGACGGCCTCGAACGCAAGACGAATCAAAAAAAAGAGAAGCTCCGCGAGAATTTCGAAGAGGACTTGGAATATGGCTTCCAAGGCGGCTGCGCTCAGCTCGCCAGCGCGAACTTCTCCGCCTGCTCCAGATCGACCGACACCAACTGCGAAATGCCGCGCTCGGCCTGGGTGACGCCGAAGAGCCGGTCCATGCGCGCCATGGTGATGGGATTGTGGGTAATCGTCACGAAGCGCGTGTCGGTCTTCTTGCGCATCTCGTCGACCAGGTCGCAGAAGCGCTCGACATTGTAGTCGTCGAGCGGCGCGTCCACCTCGTCCAGCACGCAGATCGGCGAGGGATTGGTCAGGAACACCGCGAAAATCAGCGACATGGCGGTGAGCGCCTGCTCGCCGCCCGAGAGCAGCGACATCGCCGCGGGCTTCTTGCCCGGCGGGCGCGCGAGAATGTCGAGCCCCGCCTCCAGCGGGTCGTCGCTCTCGATGAGCTGAAGCTCCGCCGAGCCGCCGTCGAAAAGGAGCGTGAACAGCTCCCTGAAATGCGCGTCGACCTTGTCGAAGGCGGCGAGCAGGCGCTCGCGGCCCTCCTTGTTGAGGCTGGCGATGGCGGCGCGCAGCTTCTTGATCGCCTCCGCGAGATCGTCGCGCTCGGCGATCATCTTCTCGCGCTGGGAATCCACTTCGGCGAGTTCGTCCTCGGCGCGCAGATTGACGGCGCCGAGGCGCTCGCGGTCGGCGCGCAGGGCCTCGAGCCGCTTCTCGATCTCCGCGATTTCCGGCAGCTCGTCGCCTTCCTTCACGCCGGCGAGATCGGCCAGCGCCGCCGGGGTCGATTCGAGATCGTGCAGGATCGCGCGCTCGATATCCGCGGCGCGCTGCCTGGCCGCCTCCAACTGCGCCTCGCTGCGGGCCTTCTCCTCGCGCGCGGCGCTCATGGCGTCGAGCGCGGCGCGCGCGGCGCGGTCGGCTTCGGCGAGGCGCGTCTCGGCGCTCGCGCGTTCGTCGGAAGCGTCGCTGCGGGCGGCCTCGGCGTCCTGCAGCGCATTCATCAGCGCGCGCCGCTGGTCGAGGAAAGCGTCGGGCGATTCGGCGAGGCGCTCCTGCTCCTCGCGCGCCGATTCGAGGCGCTCCTCCAGCTCGCCCAGCCGGTCCTGCGCGCGGTCGCGACGCTCCGCCCAGGAGGCGATCTCACGCGCAATGGCGTTGACGCGGGAGACGCGGGCGCTCGCCTCGTTGCGCAGGCTCGTCAGCGCGGCGCGGGCCTCGCCCGCCTGGGCGCGCTCGACCATGGCCCGCGCGCGCAGGCTTTCGAGCATGCCGGCGAGCGAAGCGGGCTCCTCCAGCGCATCGAGTTCGGCCAAGAGCTTGTCGCGCTTCTGACTCGCCTCGTCGCGATTGGCGAGCGTCCGGGCCTTGGCCTCCTCCAGCGCGGAGAGGCGCTGGCCGATCTGGGCGAGGCGTCGCTCGGCGGCGCCGTGCCGCTCGCGCGCCTCCTCCAGCCGGACGCGGGCGCGGCGCTGGGCGTCTCTGGCCTCGGCGTCGGCCATTGCGGCGAGCCGGGTGGCCTCGCGAGCGGATTCCAGCTCCTCGGCGAGGGCGTCGGCCTGGGCGCGGGCGATCCCGGCCTCCGCGCGGAGATCAGCGAGGCGGTTCTTTTCGGCGAGGCGGCGGGCGGCCGGGGTCGGGGCCTCGGCGGCCTGGGTGAAACCGTCCCAGCGCCACAGGTCGCCATCCTTGGAAACGAGCCGCTGGCCCGGCTTCAGGAGCTTGCGGAGATTTTCGCCCTCAGGTCGCAAAACGACGCCGATCTGGGCGAGGCGGCGGCGCAGCGCCGGCGGCGCCCCGACCATCTCGCCGAGCGAGCGCACGCCGGGCGGCAGCGGCGGATCGCCGGCGTCCGGCGTCAGCGCCCAATGGGCCGGGGCGGAGGTTTCGGCGGAGGCGTCGAGATCGTCGCCAAGCGCCGCGCCGAGCGCGGTCTCATAGCCCTTCTCGACCGTCATGCTTTCGACGACCGGCGCCCACAGCCCGCCCGAGGCGGACTGCAACAGATTTTCCAGCGTGCGGACTTCCGTCTCAAGCCGCTGCGCCTTCAGCGCCGCCTGCTCGACGGGCTGCCGGGCGGCCGCTTCGGCCTCGCGCGCCTCGCGCTGCGCCTCTTCGGCCATCTGCGCGGCCTCGTCGGCGACGCGCGCTTCCTCGGCGGCCATCTCGAAGGCTTCAGCGAGCCGGGCGGCCTCCTCGGCGCCGCCGCCCTGCCCGGCGATAAGGGCGAATTCCGTGTCGAGCCGGGTCAGCTCCGCCTCGAAGCGGGCGATGCGGCCCGTCTCGTCGCGCAGCGCCGATTCCATCGTGGCGCGGCGGGCGTTGACGCCGGCGAGCTGCTGCTGCGCGTCCGAGAGCTGCGACTCGGTCCCGGCGAGCGCCGCCTCGATTTCGGCGAGGCGCTCCTTCGCCTTCGCCTCCCGCTCGCCATCCGACGAATCGGCGCCGAGCAGCTCCGCGCGCTCTTCTTCGAGCCGTTCGGCCACCTGCGCGGCGTCCTCGATCAAGGCGCGTTCGCGCTCGAGGTCGCGCATGAACTGCTCGATCTGGCGCGCCAGCTCGGAAATGCGCTGCCTCGCCCGCTCCTCGTCGGCCTCCAGCGCCTGGCGCGCGGCGACGAGGCGATGGACGGCGGCGCCCGCCTCGGCTTCCTTTTCGCGCAGCTTCGGCAGCTCATGGGCGGCGATGGCCTGGCGCTTTGCGGCCTCGGCCTGCTCCAGCGTGCGGGCTTGAACGTTGAGAACGTCCGATTCGAGCTTCTGCGCGGCGTCGCGCAGACTGTCCGACGCGATCTGGTAGGAGACGAGCGCGACCAGCGCCTCGTTCTGGCGGATCCTCGCGGCGAGCTCCCGATAGCGCGACGCCTGCCGCGCCTGCCGGCGGAGGCTGTCGCCCTGGCTCTCGACCTGCTTCAGCACGTCTTCGAGGCGGGTGAGATTTTCGGAAGCCGCATTAAGGCGCAACTCGGCTTCGTGGCGGCGGGTATGGAGGCCCGCGACGCCGGCGGCGTCTTCCAGAATGCGACGCCGCGCCTGCGGCTTGGCGTTGATGATCTCGCCGATCTGGCCCTGCCGCACGAGAGAGGGCGAGCGCGCGCCGGTGGCGGCGTCGGCGAAAAGAAGCTGAACGTCCCGGGCGCGGACTTCCTTGCCGTTGACGCGATAGGTCGAGCCCTGCTCGCGTTCGATGCGGCGCGTGACCTCGATCATGTCCGAGTCGTTGAAAGCCGCCGGCGCCAGTCGCGCGCTATTGTCGAGAACGAGCCCCACTTCCGCGAAATTGCGGGCGGCGCGGGAGCCGCCGCCGGAGAAGATCACGTCGTCCATCCCGGACGCGCGCATGTTTTTGTACGAGTTTTCGCCCATGACCCAGCGAAGGGCCTCGACGAGATTCGACTTGCCGCAGCCGTTTGGCCCGACCACGCCGGTGAGCCCCGGCTGGATCAGGAAATCGGTCGGTTCGCAGAAGCTCTTGAAGCCGAGAAGTCTCAGGCGTTCGAATTTCATGACTTAAAAATGCGCCACAAAAGAATGACGAATGCAAGGAAACCCCAGCAATATGTTGTGGGAAGAATGACAGGCGCCTGAGCGCAAAGGCTTATCGAAGAGGGCGGCGCTCCTGTCGGGCTGGCCGGCGCCGTCCCGCCTGGAGGTCGGCGCGCCCTTTTTCTGTTGCATTGCAGGGGATCGCCCGAAAAAATACCGGGGCGCGAGGCGAATCGATCGAGGGACAGATTGCCGGCCACGAATTGCTGCGACGAGGATCTCTGGGTTTTCGGCTATGGCTCGCTGATGTGGCGGCCGGGCTTCGCCTATACCGAAAGCGCGCTCGCCTGGATTCATGGCTATCACCGCTCTCTCTGCATCTTTTCCCACATTCATCGCGGCACGCCCGAGCGGCCGGGGCTCGTTCTCGGGCTCGACAAGGGCGGATCGTGCCAGGGCGTGGCCTTCCGCGTCGCGGCGCAGGATCGCGAACAGACGGTTTCCTATCTGCGCGAGAGGGAACTCGTGACCTCTGTCTATCTTGAAAAGACGGTCGGGATTCGTTTCGCGGAAGGCGGCTGCGTCAATGCGCTCGCCTATGTGGTCGACCGCAGCCATCGCCAATATGCGGGACGCCTGCCCTATGACGAGATGACCCGCCTCGTGGCCGAGGGCGTTGGGGTCAATGGCGACAATCCCGCCTATGTGCGCAACACCTACGAGCATCTTCTCCAGCTCGACATTCACGACGAAGAGCTCGCGGAGGTCGTTCGGCGTCTCGACGGATGCTCCTGCCGCGCCGCGCCGCCGGGGCAAAAAAAGGCCGGGGCGAGCCCCGGCCATTAGAAGACGCCGCATACGCTGAACGCGCTTACCCTTTACGCCACGCGGAACTGACGCTCACGCAACGCCTCGTAGACAAAACGCACGCGACTCACGCAACGCCACGCAAACACACTCAATTCAGCAGCGATCCCGCAAGATCGCGAAGCGCCTCCGCATCCGGGCAGAAATGAACGTGCCATTCGGCGACGCCGAGTTCATGAGCCAGTCGCCGTAAGGTCGAGGCCGGACGTTCGCCGGCAAAAAACAGGCAGGCGGGCCGCAGCGCCGCCCCATCGCGCGCCACGCCGATGATCACGCCATTCTGGACGTCCGAGACGAAGCCTTCCTCGCCACGCTGGAAAACCGAGCAGACGTAGCGGCGGCCCGTGGCGCCGCGCCAGGAGAAGAAATGGCCGCGCAGCGCATCGGAACCGGCAAGGGAATCGAGCTCCTGCCCGCGCAGATTCAGCGCCTTGCCGGCGCGACGCAGAGGGGAAACCGTGAAATTGCACCGTTGCATGACAGCCCTGCTCCAGAGAGCGAAACTAGAACATCATTAGAACAAACGCAGCACATCGTCAAGGCGCGCGCCCGCCGAAACCTCGGGTTCCTGGGCAAGACTCCGGCAGGCGCGCTCCGCGTCGCGAAAGAAGCGACGCAAGACGGTCGTCCGTCTCGCCGACCTTTATGCCTGGCGCCGCATCGAGCGGATGTGCGGCAACGCGCATGACAGAATCCGAACACAACCCTGACTTTGAGATGGCGTATGCCCCGCCTGTTTCAAGCTGAGACATCGTGAGAAATGCGCGACTGCGACATTTTTTCGCGCAGGTCAAGAAATTTCTTTGAAATTAGCGACGGTTAGGCGAAATCACATCTTTTTCGAGGCGAATTCGGGGCGCAGGCTGCGGCGCAGTAGCCCGCTTTGCCAGGCCAATCGGGAGCGCTAGCTTGCATGCCGAAGCCGAGCGGGCGGCGCGCCTGTCGAGATTTGCGAAGCCGGCGAAACGCCGAATATTATCGCGTGAGGTTCACGCATTCGCGCCGCCGCCCGCCGTCTTCAGCCACGCCGCGCCGCAGGCCTTCGCCAGCTCCCGCACGCGCAGAATGTAGCTCTGGCGTTCCGTCACCGAAATCACGCCGCGCGCGTCGAGCAGGTTGAAGGCATGGCTCGCCTTGACGCACTGGTCATAGGCCGGCAGGACCATGCGGTGCATCTCGTCGCCGGAGCCCGCGCCGAAATCGAGGAGGCGCTTGCATTCGGCCTCGGCGTCCTTGAAATCCTCGAAGAGTTTCGCCGTGTCGGCCGCCTCGAAATTATGCCGCGAATATTCCTGCTCGGCCTGCAGGAAGACATCCGCATAGCTGACCTTTTCGGCGCCGTCGCGGCCGTTGAAGTTCAGCTCCATGATGCTGTCGACGCCCTGCAGATAGCAGGCGAGGCGCTCGAGTCCGTAGGTCAGCTCGCCTGCGACCGGCGCGCATTCGAAGCCCGCGACCTGCTGGAAGTAAGTGAATTGCGACACCTCCATGCCGTCGCACCAGCATTCCCAGCCTAACCCCCAGGCGCCGAGCGTCGGGCTCTCCCAATCGTCCTCGACGAATCGGATGTCGTGCAGCTTCGGATCGACGCCGATCGCGGCGAGCGAATTGAGATAAAGCTCCTGCAGATTGGCGGGCGACGGCTTCAGGATCACCTGGAACTGGTAATAATGCTGCAGGCGGTTGGGGTTTTCGCCGTAGCGCCCGTCCTTGGGGCGGCGGCAGGGTTGCGCATAGGCGGCGCGCCACGCCTTGGGACCGAGCGCGCGCAGCGTCGTCGCCGGATGAAACGTGCCCGCGCCCATCTCCATGTCATAGGGCTGCAAAATGACGCAGCCCTGCGCCGCCCAGTAATTCTGCAAAGTGAGAATCAGGCCCTGAAAGGAGCGCGTCGGGGAGAGATAGTCGGCGTCGGGGATCATCTTGGCTTCCTGTAGCGTCGCCCCAAGCAGTTACGGTCGCCGCGTCGCGGGGTCAATGGCGCCGGACTCGTTCCAATTTGAACCAAATCGTCGGGTCGCGGGAAAGCGCTTGGCAACCATTCCGAAAGTCCCGCGCGCTAGCGTCCGGACATGCGTACCGTTTTGTATCCTCGCGTTCCTGCCCTTCGCGGCGCCCGCCGGATCGTTCCGGCTCTGGGCGCGCTGCTGACCGCCCTGCTCGCCGGCGGGCTGCTCTTTCCGCAAACTCCCGTCGATCCCACGCCCGACGCGGCCGAAGCCGCGCCGAGCGGCGGCATGATCGGCCTGCGCGGCTCCTATCTCTCGGATATCGGCCCGCACCGGCCCGGCGCCTTTGCGCCCCGCAGCGCGGCGAAACCGCACAACGTCTTCGTCGCCTACGCTGAGGCGGCGCCCGCGGCGAAGAGTTTCGATAAACCGGAGGCGGCGCCCCTGCCGCCGACGCGCCCCGTCGAGCTGCGCGCGGCGCTCCCGGAGCCCGCCGCCGAAGCGCCCGTCTTCGCGGACGTTCCCACGCCGCCGCATCGGCCGGCCGAACTCACGATCGCTCTGAAGCCCGAGCCGCCCCAGGAACAGCGCCGCGAAGCGGCGGCGGCGACTCCCGTCCCGGCCGAGCCTGTCCCCGCAGCGCCCGCGCCGGCGCCGCGCCAGGTCGCCCGCCAGGAGGCCCAGACCGCGCGCACGACCGTCGTGCCGTCGGCGCCCGCCGACAATCGCGGCTTCTTCGAGCGGCTCTTTGGCGGCGCCCCCCAGGCCGCGGCGCCGCAGACCGTCAATCGCCGCGAGGCGATGGCCTACGCCTCGGCGAACGATGCGGGCGGCCTTTTCGGCGGCTTGCGCAGCGCCGTCGCGCCGGCCAATCCGGCGGCGCGCTTCGACCGTTACACCGCCGTCTACGACATATCGGCGCGCACGGTTTACCTGCCCAACGGCGCGCGGCTCGAAGCGCATTCGGGCCTGCGCGAGCATCTCGACGATCCGCGCTACGTCCATCTGCGCATGCGCGGCCCGACGCCGCCGCATGTCTACGAGCTGGCGCCGCGCGAGGCCCTGTTCCATGGCGTGGAGGCGCTGCGCCTCAATCCGGTCGGCGGCGGCGGAGCCAAAATCTACCATCGCGCCGGCCTCCTCGCGCACACCTATATGCTCGGCCCCAATGGCGACTCGAACGGCTGCGTGTCCTTTCGCGACTATCAGGCCTTCCTGAACGCCTACAAGCGCGGCGAAATTCGGCGCCTCGCGGTCGTCGTCCATATGTAACATACGGGTGGAATTTGATTTTCTCGCCCGTGTGCGCCTCAACGCCTTCACCGAAGCGCCCGCTCACAGCCAGGATTTCGCCTAAATCCAGCCCAAGCAAGGCCGCGATGCTTTTCCAAAGTGTTGCTGCGGCGTACTTGCGCGCCGAAAGCTGAGCCCCCGAGAAGTGATTCGCGTAATCCGACGGGGATCCCAGTCGAAAGGCGCGGCGCAAAGATCATTCGGGGGCGGATGGTGAAACATACCCACACGCTACATGGCTTTCTGTCTCGCGATCGCGGCCGGCTGTTCGCCTATACGGTTTTAGGCGCGGGGTCGCTTTCCCTGAGCTTGCTCGCCTTCTGCCACGGGCTTCACCGTCAAACGATCCCTCCGGCCGTCGCCGCCGCGCCACAAGCGACGCCGGTCATGAATCCTTATGGACCGATGGTCGTCGGCCTGGGCCCCTGGGCGCGCACCGCCGCCGCGACCGCGCCCGAGCTGCTCCCGACCCAGCAGGCGACGTCGGCGGCCAGCAAATCGGAGCCGGCTCAGCCCCCAGCGACGGTCGCCGAAGCGACGTCCTCTTATCCCGAGGCCGACGTTCCGCTGCCGCCGCGCCGTCCGGCGGAGCTGAAGACGCTCGCGAGCCGCGCCGCCGAGCCCGCGCCCCAGCGCGAGGCGGCGCTCCCGGCCCAGCCCGCGCCGGCGGCCCAAGCCCCGGTCCCTGGCGACAACCGCAGCTTCTTCGAGAAAATTTTCGGCGGGGCCGGGACCGAGCCGCAACAGCAGGCCGCGCAGCCGCAGACCGCGCCCACGGGCCGCAACGCCCGCCGCCAGCAAGCGGCGCCGGTGCAGCAGGCCATGGCCTACGCCCCGCAGGAGCCGACGAGCGGCGGGCTTCTCAGCGGCTTCTCCAGCGCCGTCGCGCCGGCGGCTCCGCTCCAGTCCGTCTTGGGCGGCCAGTCCCCGCGCCCGGGCGCCGGAACCGCCGTCTACGACATCTCGGCCCACACGGTTTACATGCCCGACGGCACGCGGCTCGAAGCGCATTCGGGCCTGCGCGAGCATCTCGACGACCCGCGCTTCGTGCATGTTCGCATGAAAGGCCCGACGCCGCCGGCCGTCTACGTGCTCTCCCCGCGCGAGCAATTGTTCCACGGCGTGGAGGCCCTGCGTCTCACGCCGAGCGGAAGCGTCTATGGCCGCGCGGGGCTTCTCGCCCACACTTATATGCTCGGCCCGAACGGCGACTCTAATGGCTGCGTCTCCTTCCGCGACTATCAGGCTTTCCTCAGCGCCTATAAGCGCGGCGAGGTGAAGCGGCTGGTGGTGGTCGCGCGGATGTAACGGGCGCCGAAGCCGTGGAAGCTCTTGAAGCCGGCCTCTCTGGCCGGCTTCCGCTTTTTTGCGCTCTTGTCCGAAAAGGCGGGTCGAATGCGCCCGGCGGCTCGACTGCCCGCGAACGCGGCTCATATGATCGTGGCGCGGCTCGCGATCCGTTGCGTGGGAGGACAATATGCGCCTGCGGCTCTGGCTCATGCTCCTTGCGTCGACCTTCGCCGCATCCGAGGCGGGCGCGAGAGTGCGCGTCCATATCGACCTCGCGCGCCAGCGCATGCATGTGACCTCGTCTTCGGGCAGCTATAGCTGGCCGGTCTCGACGGCGCGGCCCGGCTATCGCACGCCGCGCGGCGTCTTCTCGGCGCGCGGGCTGAAGCGCATGCATTACTCCAGCAAATACGATAATGCGCCAATGCCGCATTCGATCTTTTTCTCAGGCGGTTACGCCATACACGGGACCTATGCGACGGGCTCCCTGGGACGGCCCGTCTCGCATGGCTGCGTGCGGCTGTCGCCGGGCCACGCGGCGCTGCTCTACGACATGGTGAAGCGAGAAGGCGCGCGCATCGCGATTTCAGGCGGCCGCTGAAGCGTCGCCGCGTTTTTTGCTGGCCCTGGAAGCCGCCGCCCCATAAATGACGGCGCGCCCACATCTCTGTCCCAATCTCCGCCAAGGAAGCAGCCTCATGTATCTGGCCGAGTTGAGGCTCTTCATCGAGGACGCGCCCATCGGCGCGGCGATGTTCGACCGCGAGATGCGCTACGTCGCCTTCAGCCATTATTGGCTGGTTAATCACAGGATCGAACATATCCAGCTCGGCCGTTCGCATTATGAGGTTTTTCCCGAAATACCGGCGAGATGGAAAGAGGTGCATCGCCGCGCCCTCGCCGGCGAGACCATTCGCGAGGCGGAGGACGAATTTCATCGCGCCGACGGCTCGACCGTCTGGCTGAAATGGGAAACCCGCCCCTGGCGCGATTCCGACGGGACCATCGGCGGCGTGATCATTTTCTGCGACGACATCACGCCGCAGAAGCAAGCGGAAGAAGCCCTGCGCCAGGCGCTCGTCCGGCAGCGCCTGGCGCAATCGGCGGGGCATGTCGGCGTTTGGGACTGGGAGATCCGCCCCAACCGGACTTACCTCAACGATGAATGGTACGAACTCTATGGCCTGCCCAAAGGCGCGGAGCTCGCCTATGAGGATTTCCTCGCGCGCGTGCATCCGGACGACCGGGCCGCCGTGCATGACGTCATGCAGTCGGCGCTCGCCGGAAGAGGCGTGATCAATCACGACTACCGCGTGCTGCGCGCCGATGACGGAGCGCTGCGATGGCTTTCGTCAATGGGGGAAGTCTATTTCGACGCGCGGGGCGAAGCCGTGCGCGCCATGGGCGCCGTCCACGACATCACGGAGCGCAAGGAGATGGAGGGCGCGCTGCGTGAAACCGATCGTCGAAGGTCCGAATTTCTGGCGATGCTCGCGCATGAACTGCGCAATCCCCTCACGCCGATCAGCAACGCCGTCGACGTGCTTTACCAGTTGTCGGAAAGCGACGCGTCAACGGCCGGCGAGAAGAAGCGCGCCGTGCTGCAAATGGCGCGGCGCCAGGTCGATTATCTTTCGCGCCTCGTCAACGATCTGCTCGACATGACGCGCATCAGTCACGGTAAGATATCGCTGGAGCGCAAGGACGCCGATCTGGTCGAGTTGCTTATCCATGCGGCGGAGCTGGTCCAGCCGAAGTTCGACGCCAAGCGCCAGGCGCTCGTCACAAACCTTCCCGCGACGCCTATGCCGGTTCACGGAGATCCGGTGCGGCTCACTCAGGTCTTCGCGAACCTGCTCGGCAACGCCGCGCGCTATACGGACCATGGCGGCCGCATCGAGCTTTCGGCCCGCCGCGAGGGCGAGGAAGCGGTCGTGGCGGTGCGCGACAACGGCCAGGGCATCCAGCCTGACATGCTCGGCTCCATTTTCGAAATGTTCGCGCAAGCCGGCCCGTCCGACCCCGCTTCCCAGCGCGGTCTCGGCGTCGGTCTGGCGCTCGCCAACAACCTCGTCAGGATGCATGGCGGGACGATCGAGGCCCGGAGCGAGGGACCGGGACGGGGCAGCGAATTCATCGTGCGGCTGCCGGCGCCGCGCATTGCCGTCAGGGCGCCGCTTGCCTAGATGTGTGTCTGGCCGCCAAGGTGGTCTTTGCAAAACGACATTTGGGGAGGGAGACCATGAATAGATCCGCTTTGGCCGTCGCCGCGCTTCTGGCGATCAGCGCCCCCGCTCGCGCGGGAACCTGGCTCGTGACCGAGGAGAACACCGGCGGCGTCAAGGGCGCCCAGGGCTCATGGAACATCAAGACGGAAGGCGACAAGATCAGCGGCGACGCCGCGATGCAGATGGACAACGGCTCATCGCTCACCTACAAATTCGAAGGCACGTTCCAAGGCGGCAATTACATCGTCACCATCACTGACCGCACCGACGGCAAGAAAGGCTGCGTCTGGAAGGGCCACCCCCCGGCGAGCGGCGGCCAACAGGCCCGCGGCCTCGTCGGCTACGCCGAATGCGAAGGCGCCAAGCTGGTCATCCGCGCGAGCATCGTCGAGTAACTGATCGATCCGCCGCGCGGCCGTCATTGCGAGGGGCGAAGCCGACGAAGCAATCCGGGACCGCAACAGCCCCGGAGTGCTTCGCCGCGCTCGATCTGGCGGCGGCGCGGGTTCAACCGCGCTTGATCATGTAGCGGGCGCCCGGCCCGTAGCTTTCGAGCTTGTTTGCAAGTCCGCCGTCGGAAACCGCTTCAAAGCCCAATCCTCGCCAGAGGGCGTCGCTTCCATAGACGGCGGTCAGGGCGATGGCGTCGGAGCCGTCCGCGCGCGCAATGTTTTCCAGCCTTTCGATCAGCCTTGCCGCAGCGCCGGATCCGCGCGCAGCCGGCGTTACGCCGACATCGTGCAGATAAAGACAGTCCGGCGGATCGGGCAGCTTTTCGAGAAAGGCGTCGAGCGGCGGGATTTCGTAAAGGCGCCATGGATGCGAGATCGCATAGCCCGCGAGCGCGCCGTTCGTTTCCAGCACGAAGCAGCCGGCGGGAAAGAGCCGCAACTTCTCCTCGAAAATCTCCCAGCGCTCCGGCAAGCCCGGGTGGACCGCCGCCGCGACGCGGCAAAGCGCGCCCAGATCCGATTGGGCCAGCGGGCGCCAGACGGGCTGCCTACACAAAGCGCCCCTCCATTATCGCCAGCGAGGCCCGTGAGCCCTTCACCCCTTTGAGCAGGATCCGCGTCGCGGGCGCGCCGGGCCTCGAATAGACAGGCTGCAGCGTCACCCCGCCCAGTCGCCCCTCCACTGCGGAAAGGCACGCATACAAGGCGTCGGCGCGGTGGATCATCACGAAGGTTCCGCCGGGCGCCAGCAGAGCCAGCGCGCCGCGCACCCATTCGGCGAGGGGGACGGCGGCGACATGGGCGCGGGCCTTGGCCCGGTCGGGGGTCACGCGCACGCGGCCCTCCTCGTAGAAAGGCGGGTTGGTGAGGACGAGCGCCGCCTTTTCGTCGACAAGCCCCGCGGCGCGGCGGGAGCCAGCCGAGGTCACGTCCGCCTCATGAACCGTCACACGGGCGTCAAGACCGTTCGCCATGACGTTCTCACGCGCCAGAACGCAGGTCTCGGCGTCGATCTCGACAAGGCCGACACGCGCCGCCGGGGCGAGCGCGGCCGCCATCAGCCCGACGGCCCCCGCCCCGGCGCCGATATCGAGAACGAGGCCCGTCTGATCGCCGGGCGTGAGCGCCGCGAGCAGCACGGCGTCGTGGCCGGCGCGATGGCCGCGCCCTTGCCGCAGGCGCAGCCGCCCGCCCAAAAAATCGTCCGCATCGTCGCCGCCATTCATGGCGGCGGACAGTCACACGCCGCCGTTTCATCCACAAGCGTCTAAAATTTTTTCGGCGGCGGCGCTCCTCGTCGCAGCCCGTTGAAGGCAGGAAGCTTCCGGCTCCGGCGTCACCAAACGACAGCCGTGAACGGTAGAATTTTATTCTTTCGCTTAACCCTGCGCTTGCCGGCCCCGTGGCATGAGGTCGCGGCGGGATGGAGCTAACCCCCCGGAAAAGCAGGTTTCCCCATGACCATCTGTCTCTATGGCGCAGTTAAGGGCGACGGCCTCGTCAAGGAGGCGGAGCTCGGCAGGCGGCTCGACGAACTGGCTTTTTGCTGCCGGGGACTGGAGTTCGCCATCGACGACTTCTGCGCGGAGTCCGAGAACGACGCGGCCAAAAGGCTGGCGTCGCTCGCGACGCGGGTCGCGGAGCAGACCGAGCGGCTGGCGCGAGCGGTGGCGTCCCAAGCGCGCGAACCCCTGAATTGACGTTCGCCCGGCCGCAAAAAAGGCTTTCCCCCGCCTTGTCCGGGCGTCGACTTGCCGGTAAAGGCGCAAGGCCGTAAATTCCCGGCCGTTAAATTTAAGGCCGTAGGGGGGTCCGTGGGTATCGTTATTCCGCTCGAAGAGAAGAAATCTGCGGGCCTCGACAGCCTTCTCGAACTGATCCGTCCGGACCTCGAGCGCACCAATCAGCTCATCATCCAACGCACCGGCTCGGACGTCACCACGATCCCTGAGGTCGCGAACCACCTGATCTCGGCGGGCGGCAAGCGCCTGCGGCCCATGCTCGTGCTCGCGACCGCCGGAATGTGCGGGTACAAGGGCGACGGTCATCTGAAATTCGCCGCCGGCATCGAGTTCATGCACACGGCCACGCTGCTGCATGACGACGTGGTGGACGAATCCAACATGCGGCGCGGCAAGATCGCGGCGCGCATGCTCTGGGGCAACCAGACCTGCGTGCTCGTCGGCGACTTCCTTTTGGGCCACGCCTTCAAAATGATGGTGGAGCCGGGGATGATCCCGCCGCTCACGGTTGTGTCTCAGGCGGCGGCCGTGATCGCGGAAGGAGAGATTCTCCAGCTCAACGCAGCCAAGGACACAACGACGACCGAGGACGCCTATATGGGCGTCATCCGCCGCAAGACCGCGGAGCTCTTCGCCGCGGCGTCCGAGGTCGGCGTCATGCTCGCCGGCAAGCCCAAGGCCGACGAAGCCGCCGCCCGCAGCTACGGCATGAATCTCGGCGTCGCCTTCCAGCTCATCGACGACGCGCTGGACTATGGCGGTTCCTCCGCCAAGCTTGGCAAGAATGTCGGCGACGACTTCCGCGAGGGCAAGATCACGCTCCCCGTGGTGCTGGCCTTCCGCCGCGGCAACGAAAAGGAGCGCGAATTCTGGCGCCGCACGCTCGAGAAGGGCGAAATCAGCGAGGGCGACGTCGAAACCGCCTGCGGCCTGATGAAGAAGCACAAGGCGCTCGACGACACGATCGAGCGGGCCGCCCATTACGGCGCGATCGCGCGGGACGCGATGGAGATCTTCCCCGCCTCGCCCTGGAAGGACGCGCTGCTCGAAGTCGTGGATTTCTGCATTGAGCGCGTCTACTGACGCAGCCGCGATAGCCGAAGGAAAAACGCCGGTCGAGCGTCGCTCGGGCCGGCGTTTTCATACAGATTGGCGTCAGGACTTCAGGCACTCCGCACTGAACTGCTTCTTGGCCTTGCCTTTGAGGCCCTTGGCGGCGGCCTGCTCCTTGCAGCTCTTTTCCTTGTCGGCTTGAGAAACCGGCCCCGCCGGCGCGGCGGCGGGAGCCGCCTCGGACGGAGCCGGAGTCGCGCCGGACTCGGCGGCCTTCTGCGCGATTTCAGCCGGCGGCTTCCAGACCGTCTCCGCGGAGGCGGAAACGCCCGGAAGCAGCGCGACGCAGGCGCCCGCAGCGAAAAGAATCTTGATGCTCTTCAACATGACGTCTCTTTTGTCGTTATGGAAGCCGGCCGCGCGGCTTCGCAACTCTCCCTCGGCCGAACGCTGCTCGAACGCGGCCGAGGCGGAGATTATGACATTTTCAAGAAAATGTCTTGGAGGCCAAGCTTTTCGATAAGACACGCCGTAGCGGAGCCTTGTTAGATCGCGCCGCGCTCGCGCGGAAGCGCCTGAGCGCAGATAACGCGATCGCTTTTAAAGGTTTAGAGCGCGCATTTTGCGAAAAGCCGGCGCCTGCTTTTTCGCAAGCCGCACTCTAACGGCCTCCGTTCTTCCAGAAATGAACGAGGATAATCGCGGCGAAGGCCGACATGAAGAGGCGCAGGAAGATGTGAGTGGGCATAACCCCGTGCGTTTCCATAGCTTTGCTTCGGCTGACCGGCGCGTGAAAGCCGTGCGGCGGGGATTTGGCGTGGAGATTTATGTAGGTCATGGCGATTTCCTGCTCGCAAAACGGCTTACTCAGGCTTTAAGGCTAATGGCTAAATTCTTGCTGAGAGCTTGCGGGAATCGTGCGGTTTTCGGCGCTGTGGGCGTTTGCGGCGGGCGGAAACGCACAAGGACTCGAGATGGCTGAGCCGAGGAAAAACAAAAGCGCACAATTTGATCTGACCGCCACGCCCCCGGTCGCAGAACGGCGCCCGTCGAAAAAAATCACCCACGGGCGCGTCCTGGACGACCCTTACGCCTGGCTCGCCGCCGGCAACTGGCGCGACGTTCTGCGCGACCCGAAGACGCTGCCCGAGGACATCGCGGCGCTGGTGAGGGCGGAAAAGGATTATTGCGCCAAGGTCGTCGCGCCGCTGCGGGATCTACGTCTGACGCTCGTGAAGGAGCTGCGCGGACGAATCAAGGAGGACGACGCCGACGTTCCCGACAATGACGGGTCGTTCGCCTATTACGGCCGCTTTCGCGAGCGCGCCGAGCATCCCATCTTTTGCCGCACGCCGCGCGGCGGCGGGCCGGAGACCGTGCTGCTCGACGGCGAGGCGCTGGCGGAGGGACGCGAATTCTTCGACATTGGCGGGACCGCCCATTCGCCCGATCATGCGCAACTCGCCTGGAGCCTCGACGACAAGGGCTCCGAACTCTACGCCATCCGCACCCGATCCTTGTCGGACGGCAAGGACCGGCCGGACATCGTGACCGACACGGACGGCTCCGTCGTCTGGAGCGCGGACTCGACCGCTTTCTATTATGTGCGCGTCGACGAGAATCATCGAACGGCGCAGGTGTTCCGCCACGAGATCGGCGCCGATCCATCCAGCGACCGCCTGATTGTCGAGGAAAAGGACGGCGCCTGGTTCGTCTGCCTCGAAGAAAGCCGCTGCCGGCGCTTCGCCATCGTCGCCATACGCGGCCATGACGCGTCGGAATGCTGGCTCGTCGACCTGCGCGACGCAAAGGCGCCGCCGCGGCTCGTTGCGAAGCGCGAACCGAAATTGCGCTACGACGTCGAGCCGCATGGCGACGTTCTCTACATTCACAACAATGCGGACGACGCCGACGACTTTCGCATCTCCGTCGCGCCGCTCGCCGCGCCCGAACGCGCCAATTGGCGAGACGTCGTCGCGCATCGCGCTGGCGCGATGATCGTCACCTTCACGGTCTATGCGCGCTTTCTCGTCTGGGTCGTGCGCGAGAATTCGCTGCCGAGCATCGTCGTGCGCGATCTTGCGACGAATGAAGATCACGCCATCGCCTTCGCGGAAGAGGCCTACGCGCTCGGCCTCGACGCCGGTCTCGAATTCGACACGACGACGCTGCGTTTCGTCTACGCTTCGATGACGACGCCGGACGAAACTTACGACTACGACATGGCGACGCGCTCGCGCGTGCTCCGCAAGCGGCAGGAAATTCCCTCGGGCCACGATCCGAAAAACTACGTGACGCGTCGTCTCCATGCGATCGCTCCGGATGACGAGCGCGTTCCGATCACGCTGCTGCACCGAGCCGATTTCTCGCCGGGCGGCGAGGGCGCGCCGCTGCTGCTTTACGGCTACGGCGCCTATGGCCATTCGCTTGCCGCCGATTTCGACGAGGACGCCCTGTCGCTCGTCGATCGCGGTTTCGTCTATGCGCTCGCCCATGTGCGCGGAGGAACCGACAAGGGCTGGCATTGGTATGAGACCGGCAAGCTCGAAAAGAAGACGAACACCTTCACCGATTTCATCGCCTGCGCGCGTCATTTGATCGCCACAGGCTATACGCGCCAGGGCGCCATTGTCGCGCAGGGCGCTTCCGCCGGCGGCATGCTGATGGGCGCGATTTTAAACGAAGCGCCGGAGCTTTTCGCGGGAGCCATCGCCGGCGTGCCCTTCGTCGACGTGCTCAACACCATGCTGCGCGACGACCTGCCGCTCACGCCGCCCGAATGGCTCGAATGGGGAAATCCAATCGCGAACGCGGAAGTCTACGACCGCATCGCATCCTATTCCCCCTACGACAATCTCCGCGCCCAGCGCTATCCGCCCATTCTCTCCATCGCGGGCGTGACCGATCCGCGCGTCACCTATTGGGAGCCGCTGAAATGGGTCGCGAAGCTGCGCGCGACCATGACCGGCGGCGGCCCCGTGCTGCTTCACACGCATATGGGCGCGGGACATGGCGGCGCGCCCGGCCGTTTCGAGGCGCTGGAGGATACGGCGCTGGAATACGCCTTCGCGATCGCGTGCGCGCGCGGCGCGGAGTAGCGCCCACTCGCCGCTACGGCAGCGCGACGGGTGGGCGGCGTTCATTCACATCGACGGCTTCTTCTTCTGGATTTCCTCCGGCGGCAGCCACTCCCGCCCCGCCTGCGTGCCGGGCTTGGCCTCGACGCCCGGCGAACCTGCCGCCATGCCGCTCGGCCCCGCGACGCCCGCGGGCGACGCATGCTCCATCGCCGCCGGATTTTCCTTCTGCACGACGGTCGGCGGGTTTACATTAGTGCCGACGGCCGGGCCCGAGGTGTCGCCGGATTGCGCTTGCTCGCTCAGCGCCGGCTGTTCCGTCTCGTCGTTCATCGCCGGCTTGATGTCGCGACGCGGCTGCCCCTGAAGGGTCGGCGGATTGGGATCGCCCTGATCCTGCGCCTGTCCCTGCGCCAATGCCGGCGAAAAGGCCCCCGCCGACAGTAGCGCGGCGATTGCGAGAAGCTTCTTCATGACGGTAACTCCCTGCCCGCGCCCCCGATGATTTTCATGAAGGGGCTAGATGGGAGAGCGCCTCCCGTCGGCAAGAAAATATCGCCTCGCGTCCGCTTTTCGTTTACTCACCGTCGCGGGAGGAAACGGTCATGGCAATTGAAACGAAACACGCTGAAACCCTCGCCCTGCATGCAGGCTGGCGGGCCGACCCGACGACCGGAGCCGTCGCCGTTCCGATCTATCAGTCCACTTCGTTCCAGTTCCGCGACACCGAGCACGCCGCCAGTCTTTTCGCGCTGAAAGAGCTTGGGCCGATCTATACGCGCATCGGCAATCCGACCACGGACGTTCTTGAACAACGCCTCGCCGCGCTCGAAGGCGGCGCCGCGGCGCTCGCGCTTTCCTCCGGTCAGGCCGCCTCGGCCTTCGCGCTTCAGAACCTCGCCAGGGTCGGCGACAATGTCGTCTCCTCGACGGATCTTTACGGCGGCACCTGGAATCTCTTCGCAAATACGCTGAAGGATCAGGGGATCGAAGTCCGCTTCGTCGATCCGGCCGATCCCGAGAATTTCCGCCGCGCGACGGACGACCGCACGCGCGCCTATTATGGCGAGACGCTGCCCAATCCGAAGCTCGCTGTCCTTCCGATCGCGGAGATTGCGACGATCGGCCGCGAATATGGCGTCCCGCTCATCGTCGACAACACGGCGGCGCCGGTCATCGCGCGCCCGCTCGATCACGGCGCGGCGATCGTCGTCTATTCCACGACGAAATATCTCGGCGGCCACGGCACGTCGATCGGCGGCGTCATCATCGACGGCGGCAATTTCGACTGGGAGAAATTTCCCGCGCGCCAGCCCGCGCTCAACACGCCGGACCCGAGCTATCATGGCGCCGTGTGGGTCGAGGCGGTGAAGCCGCTCGGTCCCATCGCTTACATCATCAAGGCGCGCACGACATTGCTGCGCGATCTCGGCTCCGCGCCCTCGCCCTTCAACGCCTTCCTGACGCTGCAAGGCGTCGAGACCGTGACGCTGCGCATGGAGCGCCATGTCGCCAATGCGCAGAAGGCCGCGGATTTCCTTGCGAGCCGCAGCGAGGTGACGAAAGTGATCTATCCCTCGCATCAGACCGGCGAAGCGCGCAAGCGCGCCGACAAATATCTCAAGGGCGGATATGGCGCGCTGCTCGGCTTCGAGCTGAAGGGCGGCGCGGAAGCGGGACGCCGCTTCATCGACGCGCTGGAGATGTTCTACCATGTCGCCAATATCGGCGACGCGCGCAGCCTCGCCATCCATCCCGCAACGACGACGCATTCGCAGCTTTCGGCGGAGGCGCAACTCGCAAGCGGCGTGACGCCCGGCTATGTGCGCCTGTGCATCGGCCTCGAGCATATCGACGACATCATCGCCGATCTGGAGAAGGGGCTGAAAGCGGCGGGGGCGTGAGCGGCCTTTTCGAGCAAGAGCGGCGCGACCTTCCCCCTCTCCCCATGCGATGAAAAGAGGCCCATGAATGTTTCCGTAAATCTCCCGCGCATAGCAGGCGCTTGCTAACGCAGCCCCGCCCCTCGCCCTGACCCTCTCCCCGCAAGCGGCGAGAGGGCAAAAGGCGCGCCTCATTTCACCTTCACCGGATAGCCCGCGACCACCAGCGTCACATGCGCGGCGATCTTCGCGACCTCCTGATGCAGCAGGCCGGCGGCGTCGCGAAATGCGCGGGCGAGCGCATTTTCGGGAACGACGGAAAGCCCGACTTCCGGCGAGACGACCACTGTCGGCGCTTCGCGCGTCAGCAGAGCCGCGACCAGTTCCTTGCGGTCCGCCACGAGATCGGCTTCCGCAAACATTCTGTTCGAGAGCCAGATCGCCAGGCAATCAATCATCAACGGCTTGTCCGACGGCGCGTCGCGCGCCGCCTCGGGCAAGCGTTGCGGCGCCTCGATGGTGCGCCAGTCGCCGCCGCGCCGCACCTGATGCGCCGCGATGCGTTCGCGCATCTCGTCGTCGAAAGCCTGCGCCGTGGCGATATAGAACCACGGGCCGGGATGCGCCATGATCAGTCCCTCGCCATAGGCGCTCTTGCCCGACCGCGCGCCGCCGAGGACGAAGGTGAGATGCGGGTTCTCGGTCATGGCGTTCCCTCGTCTTTGCGGGGCGCGCATGCGCCGAAGCGATCGAGAGCCGCGTCGGCCGCCGCTGGATTGTTGGGGTGGACGGCCCCTGAGCGGCATCTATGCGCCATGATGAGGTTTGTCGAGGACTTCATCAAAGGAGCCGTCCGTGGACCAGATTACACGCATTGGAATGGATACGTCGAAGCGTTTTTTTCAGCTTCACGGGGTGGATGGGCGCGAGCAGGTTGTTCTGCGCCGACAGCTGACGCGCGCGCAGATGGCGTCGTTTTTTGAGAAGCTGCCGCCGACTTTGGTGGCGATGGAGGCGTGCGGAGGGGCGCATCATTGGGCGCGGGAGTTGACGCGGCGCGGGCACGACGTGCGGCTGATCGCGCCCCAGCTCGCCAAGCCTTATGTGGCGCGCGGCAAGAACGATGCGGCCGATGCGGCGGCGCTGTGCGAGGCGGCCGGGCGGCCGCACATGCGCTTCGTGCCGGCGAAATCGGAGGATCAGCAGGCGGCCCTGATGCTGGCGGGCCAACGCGAGCGGCTGGTCGGCCTGCGCACCCAGCTCGTCAACACGATCCGCGGCCATGCGGCGGAGTTCGGCGTCATCGCCGCCAGGGGGCCGGCGGGGGTCGGGCGGCTTCTCGATCGCCTGGCGGCGGCCGATCTTCCGGCCTTGGCGCGCGAGCTGTTCGCCGAACTCGCAGAGGAGCACGCAAGCCTGTGCGGTCGGATCGCGGCGCTCGACCGGCGGCTGCGCGATTGGCATAATGCAAGCGAGGCGGCGCGGCGCCTGACGGCGATCCCGGGCGTCGGTCCGTTGATCGCCTCGCTGCTGGTGATGAAGACGCCCGATCCGCGCCTCTTCAAGTCGGGGCGCGACTTCGCCGCCTGGCTCGGATTGACGCCGCGCGACCATTCGACCGCCGGCAAGGCGCGGCCGGGGCGCATTACGCGGGCCGGCGATCCGATGCTGCGCAGCCTGCTCGTCGTCGGCGCGACCGCGGTGGTCTGGCAGACGCGCCGAGGCGCGGCGAAAAACCCGTCCGCCTGGCTGCAGGCGCTGATCGCGCGCAAGCCCGCCAAACTGGCCGCGGTGGCGCTCGCCAACAAGATGGCGCGGATCGCCTGGAAGCTGATGGCGAGCGGCGAGCGCTATGCGCGCCGCGGCCCGGCCATCGCCGCCGCCTGACGAAATCGGCGGGCTCGAACCGACATTCGGGCTCGCCGGGCCGACCTTGCAACAGACGGAGAGAGATGGACGGGATCGTTCGATCCGCCCCGGGAGATAAACCGCGCGAAGCAACGGCCCATCGAGGTCGCTGGATTGTTTGGATCTCCCGCACGCGGAACCCATCTTGGCCAGCGGCCTTCGCCGCACCAACAGGCCGGACACATGCTCGCAAGCGAACGCACCCCCAAAAATCTCCCGCCAGACCTTGCAAGCAAGGGGCCGTCCACACATGCTTCGCCGCGCTCCCAATGACGGTTGAGACTTATGCATCGCCGACCTTTCCAATAGGCGTTTGCGCGAGCAACCGCCCTTCCCGGTCGAAGACGACGATCTCCAACGCGATGTGGGCGGATCCCAGCGCCTTCGCCGCCGTCCGCCATGCGCCGTGCGCGACGGGCGCCGCAAGATCGACCCCTTCGGCGCGGGCGATCAGGAGCGCGTCGAGCGCGCTGTTGGCGTGCTTCACGCGCGAGGCGGTCTCCGCATCCGCGCCGGCGCCGCGCGCGGTCTCGCTCAATTGCGCGAGATCGACGCTCGACCGCTTCGAATGCAGATCGAGGCGCCCTTGCGCAAGCTTTGTCATCTTGGCGAAGCCGCCGCCAATCGTCACGCGCTCGACCGGATGCGCGCGCAGATATTTCAGAAAGCCGCCGACGAAGTCGCCCATTTCGATCAGCGCCGCCTCCGGCAGATCGTAAAGCTTTCGAACGGCCGCTTCCGAGGTCGAGCCGGTCGTCCCCGCGACATGCGTCAGCCCGCCGGCGCGCGCCACGTCGACGCCGCGATGGATGCTGTCGATCCAGGCGGCGCAGGAGAAGGGCGTGACGATCCCCGTCGTGCCGAGGATCGACAGGCCGCCGACGATGCCGAGACGTCCATTGAGCGTATGCTTCGCCAGCTCTTCCCCGCCGGGAATCGAAATCTCGATCTCCGCATCCGCGCCGACGCCGAGCTTGCGCCCCGCCTCCTCGATCGTTTGGCGCATCATCTGCCGCGGCACGGGGTTGATGGCGGGTTCGCCCGGCGGCAGCGGCAGGCCCGGCCGCGTGATCGTGCCGACGCCCTCGCCCGCCTTGAACGTCACGCCCGCGCCCGGCGCCGCGCGGCGCACCGTGGCGCGGATCAGCGCGCCATGCGTCACGTCCGGATCGTCGCCTGCATCCTTCACCACGCCCGCGCGGGCGAAGCCATCGTCGCGCGTAAACTCGGCGAGCGCGAAGGCGACGCGCCTTCCCGACGGCAAAGCGATCTCCACCGGGTCCGGCGGCTGCCCGTTTGTGGCGAGCGCCTCAAAAGCCGCGCGAACGGCCGCCGTGGCGCAGGCGCCGGTGGTCCAGCCCCGGCGCAGCGGTCGATCTCTGGGCGCTTCCGTCATGAAGCTTCTTTAGCACCCGAGGCGACATGCGCCCAACGATCCGCTACAAGGGGCGCCGGTTTCAAAAAGACAGGGAGCTTGTCCCATGAAGCGCAGCCTTTCGTCCTTCTTCGTCCTTGCGGCGTTCGCGACGGCGGACGCCGGCGGCGCGCAGGCCTTTGAGTTGAAGAGCCCCGACATTGCCGAGGGCAAGACGATCGACACGAAACATGTCTACGACTCCTTCGGCTGCACGGGGGGAAATCTCTCCCCCGAGCTGACGTGGAGCGACCCGCCGGCCGGCACGAAGAGCTTCGCCGTGCTGGCGCACGACCCGGACGCGCCGACGGGCGGCGCTGGCTTCTGGCACTGGCTCGTCGTCGACATACCGGCGGATGCGCGCGGCCTGAAACGCGGCGCGGGCGACGCCTCCGGCAAGAATCTGCCGCCGGGCGCGCATCAGCTCGAAAACGACTTCGGCGACAAATCCTATGGCGGCCCCTGCCCGCCGCCCGGCAAGCCGCATCGCTATATTTTCACCGTCTATGCGCTCAAGGTCGACAAGCTTGGCGACGCCGCCCATGGCCGCACCGCCATCGCCGGCTTCACCATCAACGCCAATGCGCTCGCCAAGGCGTCGATCACGGGGCTGTTCGGTCGTTGAGCTTACGGCCGTCATTGCGAGGCGCCTGGGGCGACGACCTCGGGTCTACCCCGACTTCGAAAAATGCGACAAAGCAATCAAGGAGCCCGTCGCGGCTCCGGATTGCTCCGCTTCGCTGGCGATGACGACGTGACAAGCGTCGTCATCGCGCTCCTCGCCCTCGCCATCGAAGCGGCGGTCGGCTATCCCGACCGCCTCTTTCGACGCATCGGCCATCCGGTCACCTGGTTCGGCGCGCTGATCGCGGCGCTGGACAAGCGCCTCAACCTCGAAAACGATTCCTTCGCAACCCGACGCGCCAAAGGGGTCGCGGCCCTGGCTGCGCTCGCCGTGGCGGCGCTCGTCGCCGGGGCGCTCATCGACGCCTTCGCCGGCGCCGCCTCCTATGGCTGGGCGATCCTCGCGCTTCTCGCTTCCTCGCTCATTGCGCAGAAGAGCCTGAGCGACCATGTCGCCGCCGTAGCGGAGGCCCTTTCCCGTTCGCTTGAGGACGCGCGCGCCGAAACAGGAAAGATCGTGGGCCGCGACGTGGCGTCGCTGGACGCGGCCGGCGTCGCCCGGGCGGCGATCGAGAGTCTTGCGGAAAATTTCTCCGACGGCGTCGTCGCGCCCGCCCTCTTCCTCGCCTGCTTCGGCCTTCCGGGCGCGCTGCTCTACAAGGCGGTGAACACCGCCGACAGCATGATCGGCCACAAATCCGAGCGCCATCTCGCTTTCGGCTGGGCGGCGGCGCGCTGCGACGACCTTTTGAACATCGTCCCCGCCCGCGTGACGGCGGCGCTGATCGCCGCCTCCGCCTGGACGATCGGCGCCCGGACGCGGGAGGCGTGGGCCACGGCGCTGCGCGACGCCCACAAGCACGCCTCGCCCAACGCCGGCTGGCCGGAGGCGGCGATGGCCGGCGCCCTGGGCCTCTCGCTCGGCGGGCCGCGCGCCTATCGCGGGATGGAAGTGGACGGCGCAAGGCTCGGCGACGGACGGCGCGACGCGACGCCTGCGGACATTGCGCGCGCCATGGCGATTTTCAGATGCGCGACAGCCGGGCTTTGGCTTATTATGCTGGCCAGCGCGCTCCTTAGCGTTAGATAGAATGTTTTCCAAGCGGCTTGCGGGGCGGGATTCGCCTCGCGCCGAATCGTTTACCTTGTGACGGGGTGGAGCTTGCCCTTTCATTTTTCGCGAAATCAAATATTTTAGTGAGGTATTGTGCAGCGCAACATGGCGGCAGCTTAGGGGTGTCGGGAGAAGCGTGATTATGGATCGTATGTCGTACCACGTTTACGAAATGCTGCATTTGGCCTTCGCCCCCGCGCGCGCGGCCACCGACGCCCTGCTTCACACCATCAAGAGCCCGCTCAACCCGCTCTATCACACCTCTTTCGGCCGCAGCATCGCAGCCTCCGCGGAACTCTTCGAACGCATGACGCGCCGCTACGGCAAGCCGATGTTCGGCCTCAATACGACCAGGGTGGACGGCGTCGATGTCGAGATTCTCGAAGAGCATGTGTGGATGAAGCCCTTCTGCGGCCTGCTGCATTTCAAGCGCATATTCGAGGGCGACGCGCCGAGGCAGTCCAAGCTTCTCATCGTCGCCCCCATGTCGGGCCATTACGCGACGCTCCTGCGCGGAACGGTCGAGGCGTTTCTGCCGAGCCACGACGTCTACATCACGGACTGGGCCGACGCCCGCACCGTGCCGGTGATCGAAGGCTCCTTCGATCTCGACGATTATATCGATTATCTCGAAGAGATGATGCTGCATCTCGCGCAGGACGGCGTCCCCGTCCATACGCTCGGCGTCTGCCAGGCCTCGGTGCCGCTGATCTGCGCCATCGCCGCGATGGACGCGGCCGGCGATCCGGCCGTCCCTGAATCCATGATTCTCATGGGCGGCCCGATCGACACGCGCGTCAATCCGACGGCGGTGAACAAGCTCGCCGAGAAGCGCGGCATCGAGTGGTTCCACCGCCACTGCATCCATACCGTGCCCTTCCCCCATGCCGGCATGGGCCGCGACGTCTATCCGGGATTTCTGCAGCTCTCGGGCTTCATGGCGATGAACATCGAGCGCCACGTCACGGCGCATATGGAGATGTTCAACCATCTCGTGGAAGGCGATGGCGATTCGGCTGAGAAGCATCGCGACTTCTACGACGAATATCTCGCCGTGATGGACCTGACGGCGGAATTCTATCTGCAGACTGTCGAGCGCGTCTTCATCAGACATGAGGTGCCGCTGGGCCTCCTGCGCCATCGCGGCGAACTGATCGACCTGAAGAAAATCCGCCGCACGGCGCTACTGACCGTCGAGGGCGAAAAGGACGACATTTCCGGCGTCGGCCAGACGCTCGCGGCGCAAGAGCTTTGCGCCGGCATTCCTGCCGCGCGCAAAGCCCATCATTTGCAGGAGGGCGTCGGCCATTACGGCGTCTTCAACGGCTCGCGCTTCCGCCGCGACATCGCGCCGCGCATCGTCGCCTTCACGCGGGAAATGGAGAAGGTGGAGGCGTAACGCCGCCCGCAAACCGGTAAACGAGCCCCGACGCGGTCTCGTCCTTCGAGACGCGAGCTTCGCTCGCTCCTCAGGATCTTAGGCGATCTCCGCAGTTCAGAAGCTCGTCATGCCGAGGAGCGCGCGCAGCGGGCGTCTCACAATGTCGGCGTCAGTCCCGCCTTCAAATTCTCGCGTGCGAGCTTAACGACGAAATTCTTCGTGCTCTCGTCGGCGAGCCAGGCGTCGACGCGCGGATTGGCGAGATGTTCCGCGCCTGTCTTCTCGAAGGTTTTGAAGGACGACAGGAGATATTGCGGCAAAGTCAGAAAATCGCCCACCGAATGGGCGAGATGGTGGTTCTGCAGCTTGAAGAGATACCCGCCCTGCGCGCCGAAAATCTTGGCGACCGCCGGATAGACCGGAAAAATCTCCGCGCGCGCGAGATCGTGAATTTCGTAATAGCCGAAATCCGTCTGCGGCGGCTTGAGGCCGGCTTTCTCCCATATGCGCCGGGCGATGTCGAAGAGCACGTAGCTTTTCGGATGCACGATGCTGTACATGAACACGCCGCGCCGCGACCAGTTCATGAGGTCGGTGGAAAGATCGACGCCGTAATGCCTCGCGTTCTCGAGGAAGCCGGCGGCGGCCTCGTTCCACAGGTCGAGATAGCCGAGCGCCTGGAAGACATTTTCATTGAAGGCCGCGCGCGTCTCCTCGAGCGTAAGGCCGGCGCGATAGCTGAAAAGCGCGATCGCGGAATGATAGGGGCCGAGCGGGCCGAAGATGAAGCCGTGAAGCGGCTCGGATTTGTCCTGGATGTAGATGAGATCGGGATGAAAGGCCGCAAAAGTGACGGCCGGCGTCTTCACCGCCTTCTTCGGCAGGCGGCGCACAAGTTCCTCCGAGTCGCCTCCGCCGCGCACATGGCCGGCGAGAAAGTCATGGGTGAAGACGTAGTCGTATGTGTCGAGCGTCTTTACCAGCATGTCCATATTGGCGACGCGCGAGCGGCCGATCGCGGAGAAGTGATCGACCGTGGCGCTCGGATTCATCGTCTTCATCGCATAAGCGAGACCGAAAGCCTGGCAGTTGCCGAGCACCGCGATGCGCGGGCCGGTGTTGCGCAGGGTGCGGCCCGTCAGCTTCGCGAGGCGCGGCTCGACCGCATATTGGCGCCACGACTTCAAAATCTGCTTGTCGATCTGGGAAAACATACGGTCATTCACCGGTTTGGGCGCGGCGCGACATATCGTCGGGCCTCTAGCTGGTGACAAGCGGCGGCGCCGCGTCTATGGTCCGCACACAAGCGACGGCGCGCCACGAGCGCTGTAGAAGTCCGTTTGCGACGATCGATTCGAATCGACGAGGAGTTTGCCCTTGGCGGACAACCCCTATAGCTCCCTACCCGACCATCGTTTCTGGCGCAAGGCTGTGACCGGGCTGCCGCCTTTCGCCATCGATCCCCTGATCTCGACGCCCTTCAAGATCGCGCGCGAGGACCGGGTGGCGACGGCCGGAAGCTGCTTCGCGCAGGAGATCGCGCATCGCCTTCAGACCAGCGGCTACACCTATTATCTCGCCGAGAAGCCGCCGGAAGGCATGTCCGCCGCCGAGGCGCTGCGCCGCAACTACTCCATGTATTCCTGCCGCTACGGCAATTTGTACACGACGGCGCAGTTCCGTCAGCTCGTCGAGCGCGCCTATGGCGAATTCACGCCCTCGCTCGATTACTGGAACCGCCCCGAGGACGGACGTTTCGTCGACGCCTTCCGCCCGCGCATCGAACCCGAGGGCTATGAGACCCTCGAAGAAATGCGCGCGGACCGCGAGAAGCATCTCGCCGCCGTTCGCCATATGATCGAAACGATGGACGTCTTCGTTTTCACTTTCGGCCATACCGAAACGTGGCGCCACAAGCCGGACGGCGCGATTTTGCAGCTCGCGCCCGGCGTCGCCGGCGGGACATGGGACCCCGAGGTCTATGAGTTCTACAACATGACCGTCAGCGAGGTCGTTCGCGACTTCCTCGCCGCCGTCGACCAGATACGCGAGGTCAATCCCAAGGTTCGCATCGTGCTCAGCGTGTCGCCCGTCGGCATCATCGCGACCTATGAGGACCGCCATGTGGTGGTGTCCAACACCGCGGTGAAGTCCATCCTGCGCGCCGCCGCCGACGAAGTCACGCGCGCGAGGCCGAACATCGCCTATTTCCCGTCCTACGACCTCGTGAACGTCTCACCCAACGCCGGGCGCTTTTATCGGGACGATACAAGGCGCATCAATCCGCATGGCATCGACCGGACGATGAAGATGTTCTTCGACCACTTCACCGACAAAGCGCGCGAGGAAGCGGCGATCAAGTCGGTGAAGGTCGACGTCGCCGCCGAAGCGGAAGCCAGCGCCCGCGTCGTTTGCGACGAGGAGGCGATCGAGTCGGCGTGACTTTCTCCCTCTCCCCGCGTGCGGGGAGAGGGTTGGGGTGAGCGGCAAGGCGACATCATCGAGCTTGCGTCACATGCAAGCGGGCAAAACCCGTCAACGGACGACGCCGCTTCGCCCCTCACCCTGGCCCTCTTCCCGCAAAACGGGGGAGAGGGAATTGATTTCACCTCTGTGGGAAACAAAACGCATGATTATTGGTTCTCTCGCGCTTGCCGCCGCCGGCGCGTTTACCGGCGCATCCCTCTACGTCAATTACGCCGAACAACCGGCGCGGCTCGCCTTGAGTGACGACGCGCTCATCAAGGAATGGGAGCCGTCCGACCATCGCGGCTTCATCGTGCTCGCGGGATTGGCGGCAATTGCCGCATTATTCGGCTTCATCGCCTATCGTGAGCTGAACGACGTGCGCTGGGCGCTGGGCGCGCTCGTCATTTTGGCGTCATGGCCCTACACCTATTGGGCCATCGTGCCGCTCAACAATCGCATCCTCGGCCTTATCGGCGCCGACGCGGCGCATGAGGCGCGCCAGGTGATCGATTTGTGGGGCAAGCTCGAAATAGGCCTCACCGGAATCGGCGTCCTGGCCATTGCGATCTTCGTCTGGGCGGCGGGCTAGAACTCGCGCGCCTTCGGCTGAAGCGGCGCCATTCTTGAAGAGCGGCATTCATGATTTATGATCTCGTAGTGATTGGCAGCGGACCGGGCGGCTATGTCTGCGCGATCCGCGCCGCGCAACTGGGGCTGAGGACCGCTGTCGTCGAGAAGGACGCAACCTATGGCGGGACCTGCCTGAATGTCGGCTGCATTCCGTCCAAGGCGCTGCTGCACGCTTCCCATATGTTCGAGGAAGCCGGCCACGGCCTCGCGCCGCTCGGCGTGATCGTCGATCCGCCGAAGCTCGACCTCGCGGCGATGATGAAGCACAAGACCGACACGGTGGGCGCCAACGTCAATGGCGTCGCCTTCCTCTTCAAGAAGAACAAGGTCGATACGTTTCGCGGCGTCGGACGCCTCGCCGGCGCGGGCAAGGTGGAGGTCGCCGGCGCCGACGGCGCCGTGCAGACCGTCGAAACGAAGAATGTCGTCATCGCCACGGGTTCCGCCGTCGCCCCCCTGCGAGACGCGTCCGGCGCGGAAATCGCGATCGACGAGAAAGCGGTCGTGTCCTCGACCGGCGCGCTTGCGCTGGAGAAAGTTCCCCAAAAGCTCATCGTCGTCGGCGCCGGCGTCATCGGGCTGGAGCTCGGCTCCGTCTGGCGGCGCCTCGGCGCTCAAGTGACGGCGATCGAATATCTCGACCGCGTGCTGCCGGGCTTCGATCTCGAAGTGGCGGCGCGCTTCCAGAAGATCCTCGAAAAGCAGGGCTTCGCTTTCAAGCTTTCCTCAAAGGTCACGGGCGTTTCGCGCGAGGGCGACGGCGTCGTCGTCTCCTGTTCGTCGGTCGACGGCGCGGCCTCGGACAAGATCGCCGCCGATGTCGTGCTGATCGCCACGGGACGCATTCCCTATACGCAAGGGCTTGGACTCGAGGAGGCCGGCGTCACGCTGGAGCGCGGCCGCGTGGTCATCGACGATCATTTCGCGACCAACGTCCCCGGCGTTTACGCCATCGGCGATGTTGTGCGCGGCCCCATGCTCGCGCACAAGGCGGAGGATGAGGGCGTCGCGGTCGCTGAGATCCTCGCCGGACAGGCGGGTCATGTGAATTACAACGTCATTCCTGGCGTGGTCTACACCTGGCCGGAGGTCGCCTCCGTGGGGATGTCCGAAGATGAAGCGAAGTCGAAAGGTCTGGACGTCGCCATCGGCAAATTCCCCTTCTCGGCCAATGGCCGCGCGCGCTCGATGCGCGAGACGGAAGGATTCGTCAAATTTGTCGCGGATGCGAAAACCGATCGTGTGCTCGGCGTGCATATTCTCGGCGCGGGCGCCGGCGAACTGATCGCGGAAGCGGCCGTTCTGATGGAGTTCTCGGGTTCTTCCGAGGATCTCGCGCGCACCTGCCACGCCCATCCGACCATGTCGGAGGCGATGAAGGAGGCGGCGCTGGCGGTGGCGAAACGGGCGATCCATATCTGAACTTTCGCCATGACGGCCGCCGGGACCTTGGCTAGCGGGGCGGAGCGCATACATCCTGCCGGGGCCCTCTCGCGCCAAGGAAAGTCATGATGGACAAGGCGACTGCGTTGATCGACCGGCTGAAGCAGCGCCTCGCCCGCGCCTTCTGGTTCACGCTCGCGCTCGTTTTCCTGATCGAGAGCTGGCTGTGGGACAATGTGAAGGAATGGCTGCGCGCGCTCGAAAAGGCGCTCGGCGTTGAGAAAATAGAGCCCTGGCTGGAAGGCGTCGTGGCGCGGCTGTCGCCCCGGATGACGCTCGCCCTTTTCGCTGTCCCCATGATCGGCGTGCTGCCCCTGAAAGTGGCGGCGCTCGCGCTTCTGGCGCGCGGCCACTTCCTGCTCGGCGTCCTGTTCATTTTCGCGGTGAAGGCGCTGGCGCTCGGCGTCGAAGCTTTCCTCTTCGACATCTGCCGCGACAAGCTTTTGCAAATGCAATGGTTCTGCCGTTTATACTCGCTCGTTCTCGACGTGCGCGCCTGGGCGGCCATGCTGGTGAGCCCTATAAGGCCGCGCCTCGCGGAACTCCGCCGGGCGCTGCGCGCTTACGCGGAAGGCTTTGTCGGCGGCGACGGGGGTTTATCGCGGCGCATTGCGCGGCTGCGGGAGCTGGCCCGCCCGAAGCGCGGGGTCTGAGAATCATTCGCAAATGGCGTAGCCGAAGCAGAAATCCTGTTCGGCCTCCGCCGCGGATTTGAAAACGGACGACGCGCTGGCGAAGCTCGCCGCCAACAGGACCAGAATTAAGCCGATTAATGCGGATCTGCTCATCGTATCCTCCCGCCCCGACGCGCCTCCAAATATGCGTGCGCTGAAAAATCAAATTAATGGGCGCGCCCTCGACCCGCGACCCAACCGCCGCTCGCTGGTTAACGCCGATCCATCTGTCTCGTTCCGCCCGTTACTACGAAGCTTCGTCAGCGGCAAAGCGCATAACCGAAACAGAGATCGCTCGTCCCGGCCCGCATATTCGCCGCCAGGGACGCGCCCGCCCCCGCCAGCTCCAGCGTGAGAAGCATCGCCACCGCCATGAAAACGCCGATGCCCGCCGTCGGTTTCATCTGAATTTCTCCCCTGGAGCTCGCGTCGCCGCCCGTCGGCGAGCGTCGCGACATTAGGCGGAGGCGCTCCGACCGGCGGTGCGGTCGCGCACATCGGGGAAGAGCGCAGGAAAAGAAAAGCCCCTTTCCCGCGCAGGGAAAGGGGCTTTCGGGCCCGCGGTTGCGGAAGGCTTAGATGACCACGACCTTCGTGCCGACCTTCACGCGGTTGTAAAGGTCGATCGCGTCGATGTCGCGCATGCGGATGCAGCCCGAAGAGACGCCCTGACCGATCTTCTCCGGTTCATTGGTGCCGTGGATGCGATAGAGCGTGTCCTTGCCGCCCTGGTAAAGATAGAGGGCGCGCGAGCCGAGCGGATTGTCCGGGCCGCCCGGCAGGCCGCCGGCGTCGGCGGTCGGCTGCAGATGCGGCCAGCGCTCCAGCATGTCCTTCGGCGGAATCCAGCGCGGCCATTCCTGCATCGCGCCGACATAGGCGCGGCCGGTCCAGCCCATGGCGTCCTGGCCCGTGGCGACGCCGTACCGCACGGCCTTGCCGCCCGGCATGACGTAATAGAGAAAATGCGCCCGGCTATCGACGACGATGGTGCCGACCGGCTCCTCCGTCTTGTAGTCGACGAGATAGCGGTCGAACTCCGCCGAAATCTGAGCCTTGGGGGCGAGGGCCATGAATTCCGCGTCGCGGCCGGAGAGTCTGGGATCCGGAAGAGGGGTTCCGCTGTAGCAGCCGGCGAGAGCGACGGCCGAAATCGCCATAATAAACAAAAGCTTCGAATTCATATCAAACGCTCCTTTCCGCCGCAGGACCGGGTTCCCTAAGGAAGGCTTACCACGAACTTGCCCGAGACAATCCGCCTCATCGCCACGCCAAGGCCAATATTCTCCTGGTGTTGCGAGGGCGCCACGGAATCGCCGCGCGCAGAAATCTGGCGTTTCCCGCAAGGGTCGCTTGACGTCTTTCATTTTTCATAGACATGGGCGAGAAAACGGCGGAAATGATACGCAGGCCGCGACGAGCGGTCGACGAAGCGGCGATCCGGTGAAAACCCTCCTTTTCACGCATGCCAGCGGTCTCGATCACGAGATGGGCCCGGGCCATCCCGAGCGGCCCGACCGCCTGCGCGCGATCGAACGCGGACTCGAAGCGGAGCGCTTTCAGTCGCTCGCGCGCGTGACGGCGCCGCGCGCGCCGCTCGAAGCCCTGCTGCGCGTGCATCCGCAGGCCTATCTCTCCGCGCTGGAGCAGGCGCAGCCTCGCGAAGGCTACGCTGCGCTCGACAGCGACACGGTGATGTGCCCGAAAACCCTGGAAGCCATCTGGCGCGCCGCCGGCGGCGCCGTGGCGGCCGTGGACGAGGTCATGACCGGCGCCGCCGATACGGCCTTCGTCGCCGCGCGCCCGCCCGGACACCATGCCGGCGCGCGCAACCCCATGGGTTTCTGCTTCGTCAACAATGTCGCCGTCGCCGCGCGACATGCTCAGGCCGTCCATGGCGCGGAGCGCGTCGCGATCGTCGATTTCGACGTCCATCACGGCAACGGCACGCAGGAAGTTTTCTGGTCCGACGGCGGCGTGATGTTCTGCTCCACCCACCAGGCCCCCTTCTATCCCGGCACCGGCGGCTATAACGAGACCGGCGAGCACGATACGATCGTCAATGCGCCGCTGCTCGCGGGCTCGACCGGCGACGCCTTCCTGGAGGCGCTGATCGACCGCATCCTGCCGCGGCTGCGTGATTTCGGCCCGGACCTCATCCTCGTCTCGGCCGGCTTCGACGCCCATGAACGCGACCCGCTCGGCGGCCTGCGGCTCACCGAGCGGGATTTTGCGGAGGCGACCAAGCGCCTGATGGACGTGGCCGACAGAAAGTGCCGCGGCAGGATCGTCTCGCTTCTCGAGGGCGGCTACGATCTGGAGGGCTTGAGCCGCAGCGTCTCCGCCCATGTTCAGGCGCTGATGGGCGCCTGAACCGGCGGCGCGGCTGTCCGCTCCGCAACCTCCACGGCGAGGCTCGCCTTTTCCGCCCGCGCGAGAATGTCGATCACCTTGCCGCTCTCCTGGCGCGGCGGCGGCTCGTCCTCGCGCTGCTGCAGGCGCTGCTCCTCCTCGCGCTGCTGCTGGCGCTGGCGCGCGGCCTCCAGGGCGCCGGCCGTCACCTGACTCGCGGCGCGCTCCTTTTCAAGCTGTTCGGCGAGATCGTGGATCGTCTGCTCGAACTGCGCTTTCTGGTCCGCGAAACGGGCGCTCTCGGCGGAGAGGCGCTCGCCGGAGAGGGCCGCCTTCTGCTCGGCCTTTTCCAGCCGCGAGGCGAGGTCGCGCATGGCTCGGACCAGCGCGCGCGCGCGCTTGCTAAGCCGGGCGTGGGCGCGATCCCGCGTCTCCAGCTTCTCTTTCACCCGCGCCGCGTCGGATGCGAGCGAGTCCGAATGCTCGGAGAGACGCAGGAGCTTCTGTTCGAGTTCGGCGGCCTGACGCTCGCCCAGGCGGCACTGATCCGACTTCTCCTGCAAGGAGCCGCGCACTTCCGCAAGGAGGCTGTCGGCGGCCTGAGCGCGGGAGGTCTGCTCCTGAAGCTTCGTCTCCAGCTCGGTGATCTGGCGGCGATCCTCATCCTTCTCGGCGCGCCAGGCCGCTTGCGTATTCTGAT